>NZ_CP064187.1:310000-620000 GCF_015353075.1 Rhizobium sp. 007
ATAGGGGGTCAGGTCCGATGGCTTGACGACGACCGTGCAGCCTGCGGCGAGCGCCGGCCCCACCTTGCGGGTGATCATCGCATTGGGAAAATTCCACGGCGTGATGATCGCCGACACGCCGACAGGCTCCTTCAGAACGACGATCCGTCGGTCGGCCGTCGGGGAGGGAATGGTCGTTCCGCCGATGCGGCGCGCCTCCTCGGAGAACCATTTGATGAACGAGGCGCCGTAGCGGATTTCGCCGCGCGCCTCCGTGAGCGGCTTGCCCTGCTCCCGGGTGAGGATCAGCGCCAGATCCTCGATATTTTCGAGCATCAGATCGTGCCAGGCCTCCAGCAACGCGGCACGCTCGGCATTGGTCTTTGCGCGCCACGGACCAAAGGCCTTTTCCGCCGCGGTGATTGCCGCCCTCGTATCGGCTCCGTCCATGTCGGGCACCGTGCCCAGCACATGCTGCGTCGCCGGGTCGATCACCTCGATCGTGCACCCGGCTGCCGCCCCGCGCCATTCACCGTCGATCAGCCCTTTTTGGCGAAGCAGGCTGCTATCTTTCAATCCGTTCATTCCATCCTCTTTCATCAGAGCATTCCGTTTCTACAATTCCGATCGCAAAGCCGCTGCGTACTTTTGCTGGAATTGCTCTAGTCGAGTGCCGAAAGCACCGATGCCGTGATCGCGTCCGTCTTGTCCTTGCCAGGAACTGCGCCGATGCCGCGTGCCGTCGTCGTCCCGATTGCGGCCATCACCTTTCCGGCGGCAGCCGTTTCTCCGAGATGGTCCAGCATCATCGCGCCTGACCAGATGGCGGCGATCGGATTGGCGATGCCGAGATCAGCGATATCGGGCGCGGAGCCGTGGACGGGTTCGAACATGGATGGCGCTGAGCGATCGGGATTGATATTGGCGGAGGCTGCGAAACCGAGTCCGCCCTGGATGGCGGCGCCAAGGTCGGTCAGGATATCTCCGAACAGGTTGGAGGCGACCACGACGTCGAGGCTTTCCGGCGCCATGACCATGCGGGCGGCCATGGCGTCGATATGGTAGCTGGTCACCTCGACATCGGGATATTCGGCGGAAAGCCTCTGGGTGATCTCGTCCCAGAAGACCATCGAATACTTCTGCGCGTTGGACTTCGTCACCGAGGCGAGCTTGCCGCGTCGCGCACGCGCTTGCTCAAAGCCGAAACGCAGGATGCGCTCAACCCCCTTGCGGGTGAAAATCGAGGTCTCGACCGCCACCTCACTGTCGGTACCCTGATGGACGCGGCCACCGGCGCCGGAATACTCACCCTCGGTGTTTTCGCGGATGCAGAGAATGTCGAAGGCGTCCGCCTTCAGCGGACCTTGAACGCCCGGCAGCAGCCGGTGCGGGCGGATGTTGGCATATTGGACGAAGGCCTTGCGGATGGGCAGGAGAAGCCCGTGTAGCGAGACCGAATCCGGCACTTTCGCCGGCCAGCCGACCGCGCCGAGCAGGATGGCATCGAAGGATCTGAGCGTTTCGATGCCGTCGGCGGGCATCATGCTGCCGTTCTCCAGATAGAAGTCGCAGGACCAGGGATAGCTGGTTGCATCAAGAGAAAATCCGTTCGGGCGCGCCGTCTTTTCGAGCACGGCCCAGGCTGCTTCCGTCACGTCGCGGCCGATTCCGTCTCCGGGCAGAAGGGCGATCTTGTAGGTTTTCATCGCAGGTCCTTACAGGCTGATGAGCACGCTTTTGCTCTTGCGGTTGGCAAGATAGGCTTCGCGGCCGAGATCTTTGCCGATGCCGGACTGCTTGTAGCCGCCGGTCGGCAGTATGTGGTCGCGTGAGCGACTGAAACGGTTAACCCAGACAGTGCCCGCCTGCAGGCGGCGGGTGAGCCGGATCGCTCGGGAAAGATCGCGAGTGAAGAGTCCGGCCGCAAGTCCATAGGTTGGGTGATCGGCCAGCGTCAACGCCTCCTCCTCGTCGGCAAAGGTCTGTAGGGTGAGGACGGGTCCGAAGATTTCTTCGCTGACTGCTGGTGAGAACGCGTCGCGAACGGCGATCAATGTCGGCTGGTAAAAATAGCCCGGCGCATCCATCGGTGCGCCGCCCAACAAGCATTCGCCCCCCGCCGAAACAGCTGACTCGACAATGCTGTGGATGCGGTCCAACTGGCGCTTGGATATGATCGGCGAATATTGGCTCGTCTCGTCCCAGGTCGCCGCCGCCTTCACCATCTTCATACGCGCGACGATCGCTTCGGCGAGAGGTGCAGCAATGGATTCCTCGACGATCAGCCGGGAGCCGGCGACACAGGCCTGCCCGGCATTGGAAAGTATGCCTTGGGAAATTACCAAGGCGGCCTTGTCGAGATCGGCATCTGCGAACACCAGTTGCGGGCTCTTTCCACCGAGTTCCAGTGTCATCGGCTTGACGCCCGTGCGGGCGATATTGGCCATGATGGCAGAACCGGCTGCGGTCGAGCCGGTGAAGCTAATCTTGGCGATCTCCGGGTGGCCGGTAATGGCATTGCCCGTGACCTGGCCGTCGCCAAGGACGATGTTGATGAGACCTGCCGGCAGGCCGGCCCGGATTGCCAGTTGGGCGAGATAAATGGTCGAAAACGGCGTCATTTCGGACGGCTTTAGAACCACCGCATTGCCGGCCGCAAGTGCCGGACCAAGCTTCCAGCCAGCCATGGAAACAGGAAAATTCCAGGGCGTGATGGCACCGACGACGCCGTAAGGTTCCGCCATGATCATGCCGAGATTGCTATCGTCCGTCGGCACGAGATCGCTTCCCTCCTTATCGGCGAATTCGGCGAAGAAACGGATCTGCTCTGCGGTGACGGCAATGTCGCCGGAGACAAGCTGGCCGACGGGGCGTGTTGAGGAAAGCGCTTCGAGTTTCGCAAGCGTTTCGGCCTCGCTCTCGATGAGGTCCGCCCAACGCTGCAGCGCGACAGTCCGCTCGCGAGGGCGTACGCCGCCCCAGTTGCTCACCTTCAAGGTCTGTTTGGCGGTTTGGACAGCGCGATCAACCAGGTTCTCGTCAGCGACCGGGCAGCCGCCATAGGCCTTGGCATCGGATGGGCGATGCATGTCGATGACGCCTTCGGCCGCTACCAGCCGGTCGCCGATGAAGTGTCCGACCGGCAAGGGAAGTTTGTCCGGATCAAAGCTTAGTGTCATTGCGCGTCCTCTGCGTGGCTTAAAGGCGAGGATAGGGCGATAACAGAAGCAGCATGCATCGACTGGCGATGCCGGGACGGCGGAAAATTACGTTTTGCGTGACGCCGCAGTCGAATCTTCGGCGGTGGCGCCGATGCTAGATTGCGAAGCGCCGTGAAAAGCTTGCCTGAGGCAATCGGAAAACGATGCTACGAACCGTGACTGCGGCCGGGCCTGGTTGATCGTGAGCGACACGGGCGTCGGGACCGTCGGACGAAAAGGGCGGGAGACAATCCCCTCGATTGGGCTCCATAGCGCAAGTTCATCGACAAGCGCGATGCCAAGTCCCTGACGGACCAGCGGCAGGGCGCCGACCGAGGACGCGATCTGGATCGAGACGTCGCGCCTCTGGCCTTCCGATGCGAACGCTTCATCGAGAGCCGCACCGAATTCCGCATGCGAGCCATAAGAGATGAGCCGGCGGCCGGCGAGCATGGACGGCGTAAGCGTCGCTTCGGCAGCAAGTGGATCGGTCGCGGGCAGGACCGCCACAACCTTTGCAGAAAACAGCTTCTCCACCCGCATGGTCGGGGCCAGGATCGGTGACAGAGTGACGCCGACGTCAACGTCACCGAGCGATAACGCCTCGGCGATCTCGCGCTTCGGCAGCGTATGAAGATGGATTTTCACCTCGGGATGGTGGTTGCCGAAAGCGGCGAGTGTCACCGGCAGGACCGAATAGGCGAGCGGCAGGCTCGCACCGATGCGGATGAGCCCGATCTTGCTGGCGCCGACATCGCGCGCAAGGGATGAAAGCGCCTCCAGTTGCCGAAAGACGTGGTCGGCATCGCCATAAAGGATATGCGCCTCGGTCGTCGGCGCGAGCCGGCCGCCGATCCTTTCGAAAAGGGGATAGCCAAGCTGATCTTCGAGATAGGCGAGCAGCTTGCTGACTGCCGGCTGCGAAATGCCGAGCGAATTGGCGGCCGCAGTGATGGTGCCGTCGCGCATGATCGCCCGGAAGACTTCGAGCTGGCGGATGTTCATGGCACGGCGCCTCCGGCGGTTTCTTCCTCAGGTAAGAGCGTAGCGGATTCGCATTGTTTCAAACAGCATCCGCATTTCGTCCGCAACAGGGGGGCGATCGCCCGCGACCTTCTCGACCGCCTCGAAGATCCGATGCTTCAGGAAATAGCGCCAGCCGACTGGCTGAGAGGCGAGGAAGGCGGTCAGGAGGTCGTAGCGCTCGCGGTTCCAGATCGCTTCGAAGGCGCGCCGTTCGAGGCCATGGGTGATGACCTTCGGCACTGCGGGCCTGCGGCCTGAACGGATTTCCGCGGTCGCTTCCTCGTCGATGCTGCCGGCGCGAATGACGAGCCCGTAATCCTGCTCGGCGCTTGCAACGCTGACGGCGCCGCGGCGCACGTCTTGCAGAACTGCACCCGCCGGCCGCGACAGGGGATCGCCATAGCCACCGGCGCCGGGACCGACGACGCGGATCACGTCGCCGGGACCGCAATGGACGACATCAGTATTGCCGAGCGAGACCTCGTCGGACCGGCCCGGATTGCGAAGGAACCGGGAAACGCTGCCGGCATGTGCCCCGTTCACGCCCCAGGCCGGCATGATCGAGCGATTGCGGTTGCGGGCGGTGACGATGGTTTCCGGCGCCGAGATCTCAAACTCCATGATGGCCGACAGACCGCCGCGATGTCGCCCGGGCGCGCCCGTATCGCGCTCCAGGCCGTAGCGCAGGAAGCGGATCGGCACCTCTGCCTCGCTGATCTCGATCGGCGTATTGCGTAGAAACCCCGTGGCGCCACCTGCACCATCGCTGCCGTCACCGACAGGCGTGCCTCCGCCGCCTCCGCCGACCGGCCCGATCGAGGCCATGATCGAGCGCCCGGCCCGACTTGTCGTCTTGATGTTCATGATGGCGTTGCCGCCCGGCGAGGCGGCGGGCATCAGGTTGGGCAGCGCCTGGACGAAGGCGCCGACGGTGACAATCTGGGTCATGGCGCATGTGAGCGAGCGCATGCCGACGGCTGCTGGCCGGCTGCAGTTGACGACCGAGCCCTCGGGCAGGATCGCACGTGCAGGCCTCAGTGTGCCGGCGTTGAGGAGCAGGCTGGTGTCCAGCGTGTAAAGCACATAGGTCAACCCGACCATGACCAGCGGATGGCGGTCGCGTCCGCCGGTCGGCATGTTGAGCGAGGAGCCGAGTTGTGGGTCGGAGCCGGTATAGTCGAGCACGACCTCATCGCCGCGGATCTTGAGGGTGAGCGCGATCCTGCAGGGCTTGCCGCCGACGGAATCCTCGTCAGCATAATCGGCGAAGAAATAATCGCCGTCTGGCACGCGCGCGAGGATACTGCGCGTTTGCGCCTCGGCATAGTCGAGGATCTGCGCGACACCCTCGAGGAAGGTACGGCAACCGAAGCGGCGTATGACCTCCCGGATCTTGCGCTCGCCGACATTGACAGAAGCGATCTGCGCATGGAGATCGCCGAAATTTTGTTCGGGCAGGCGGACATTGGCGCGGATCACGTCGAGGACGAAGCGGTTCATTTCGCCCTTCGAGACAAGTTTCGTTGGCGGGATGCGCAGCCCCTCCTGCTCGACCTCGCTCAAGGACCGCGAGAGCGAGGCCGGAACGGCGCCGCCAACATCGGTGTTATGGATGTGGCCGACGACGAAGCAGGCGATCTCTCCCTCGAAGAAAACCGGTTTCCAGATGTGAATGTCGGGCGAATGGGTGGCAACGAAGCCTGAATAGGGATCGTTGGTGATGCAGATGTCACCCTCCTCATAGTCCTTGAAGGCCTCGAGCAGCGGGCCATAGTCGATGCCGCTGTACCAGGGCGCACCGAACTGGCGCGGATTGGCGAAGGCGAGCCCCTCGCGCGTGACGATCTGGCAGGAGAAATCTTCCGTCTCCTTGACGAAGGCGGAGTGGGCGGTGCGCATGAGCGTGAAGGCCATCGCGTCGGCGGCGGCCGAGCAGAAGTTTGCGAGCACCTTCAGATTGCGGCGGTCGATGGCCATGATCAGAGCTCCGTCTTGGTTATAACGAGATTGCCGAAGCAGTCGACGAGGACCTCGAAAGCAGGCGGCACGACGGTGGTCGTGTCGTCCTGGGCGACGATTGCCGGGCCGCGGAAGCGATGGCCTGCGGCTAGGTCGGCGCGGTGATAGACGCCGGTCATCCAACTGCGGCCCGAAAACCAGCCCTCGACGTGAAAGCGCGGCTCGGCGGGAGCCTGCGCGACGGCAATGGGATTGAGCGGCGGCTTCTGCGTGGCGCCCGCAATGACGAGACGCAGGCTGACCATCTGGACGTCGGCGTTCTCGTCACGGTGGCCGTAGAGACGATCGTGCTCCTGGTGGAAGGCGGCCCTTATCGCAGCGGCATCGCCCTGGCGTAGCCAGGCAGGCTGGATCGGCGTTTCGATCTCGAAGGATTGACCAAGGTAACGCATGTCCGCGTAGAGACGAATGCTGCCGCGGCCGCTGTAGCCCTGCGTCTCGAGCCAGGTGCGCGCCTCCACTTCAAGCGCCTCGAATGTTGCACAAAGTTCGGCGAGCGCCTCGACCGTCACCTCGCAATAGACCGTGCGGATGAAGTCATTCTTGAGATCGGCGACGAGCCCGCCATAGGCAGAAACGACACCAGCGGTCGGCGGCACCACGACGCCCCGCATGTCGAGCTCCTTGGCGAGAAAGCAGGCGAGCATAGCGCCGGCACCGCCGAAGGCAAAAAGGTGGAACTCGCGCGGGTCGATGGCAAACCGCGAGACGAGCGCGCTCACCTCCGCATACATGCCGGACACCGAGATATCGACGATATTTCCGGCAAGTTCCTCGACGCTGGTGCCGAGCCTTTCGGCAAGCGGGGCAAGAGCCGCTTGCGATGCGGCGTGATCGACATTCACGGCGCCATAGCCGAGCGGCATATGGCCGATGAGATTGGCGGCCGCCATTGCGTCAGTGATCGTCGGCCTTGTACCGCCGCGCCCGTAGCACGCGGGACCGGGAGTAGAGCCGGCACTCTCGGGCCCGACATGGAGAAGCCCAAGCCGATCAATCCAGGCGACTGAACCGCCACCCTGGCCGACGGAACTTACCGATACTGACGGTACGTGGATCTGGAAATCGCCGATCAATTCGCCCGTGCCGTATTGCGCCTCGCCATCGATGATGACGGCGACGTCGGCGCTGGTGCCGCCGATATCGAGGCTCATGATGCGGTCGAAGCCGCTCGCCTTGGCGAGATAGCCGGCACCGATGACGCCCGAGGCGGTGCCCGATAGGATCATCTGGACGCATTCTGAACGAGCCTGGTCGATACCCATGACGCCGCCATTGGTCTTGGTGATCAACAGCGGGCAGGTGACGCCGCGCTCGCGCAGGACCTTTTCGAAGCGGTCGAGATAATTGGCGACACGCGGCTGAACGTAGCCGCTGATCACGGCCGTGATGGTGCGTTCGTACTCGCGCATGATCGGCCAAGTGGCAGCCGAGGATATGACCGGCAGCCCCGGTGCAAGCCGCTCGATGATCGACGTGACGGCATCCTCGTTGGCGGGATTGCGGTAGGAATGCAGAAAGGCGAGCACGATCCCCTTGCAACCGGCTTCGATCGCCGCCTGGACGGCGCACGCCACGTCCGTCTCATCAGGCGCCTTCAGAACCTCGCCGGTCGCCAGGATGCGCTCATCGATACCGAAAACCCGGTCGCGGCTGACCAACGGTTCCGGCCGCACGGAATAGAGATTGTGAATCTCGGGGATCTTGAGACGCGCGACCTGCAGCACGTCTTCGAAATTTTTGGTGGTGAAAAGAGCGATATCATGGCCGTTGCGCTCAATGACAGTATTTACGCCGACGGTCGTTCCATGCGTGAAATACGAAACCTCGCTCGGCTCAATTCCGTCGCGCTCGGAGAGGATGTCGAGAGCAGAGAGAATCTCCTCGCCAGGCGCATCCGGCCGCGAGAAGACCTTCAGTGTGGCGAGTTTTCCCGTGCCCGTGTCGAACACGGCGAAGTCCGTAAAGGACCCGCCGACGTCGACGCCAATGCGATAGGTCATGGCGCATCTCCTTGTGTGATCAATGAGAGGATGCGCGGAGGCAGCCGTTGAGACCACGAAAGACATGAAAGGAATCCATAACCTGCGGTTATGGCTCGCGCGGCTCTGTCTCGTCCGGCTTCGGAACGGTCATGTAATATTCGGGATGCGGAGCCGGACGGTAACCGGCCTTCTCGTAGACGGCGTGCGCGTCACGGGTCGCCAGCATCCAACTGGTGACGCCGGCGAGCTCCGGATGGTTGCGGACCTCTTTGGCGAGCCAGCAGGCGAGCCCTCTGCCACGGTGGGCCGGCAGCGTGAAGACATCGCGCAGATAGGCGAAGACGGCATAGTCGGTGACGACGCGGCCGAAGGCGGCGAGGGTGCCGTCTTCGGCGTAGATGCCAATCGGCAGCGAATGTTCCAGCGCTCGCTGCAACTGGTCCAGTGTCATGCCGCGCGCCCAGTAGGAATCGGCTGCCAGGAAGCGGTGGACCGTTGCCGGATCGAGGCGGGCGCGATCCGTGCTGAGGAGGTAGCCGTTCCGGGAAGACTCAAAGACAATCGGGTCGCGCTGCATGGCGTCACATAACGGTCACATAAATCTTGCGCACGGTCTCGATCGTCTTCCAGACCCCGACAAAGCCTGGCTTCATGACGAAACTGTCGCCGGTCTTATAGATGACCGGCTCGCCGCCTTCCTGGGTGAGCTCGACGATGCCTGAAAGGATATGGCAGAATTCGAAGGTCTCGCCCTTGATCGAGCGAGTCTCACCGGGGGTCGCTTCCCAGACACCGGTATGGACCATCTCTCCGCGGGCGACATCCTGCGCCCAGGTCTTGAAGGAGGGATTGCCGGAGATCAGCCGTTCGGGAAGAGGGTCGGACTCGCGCGGCGCAAAGGTCGGGTTGGTTTCGATAGTCTTCAACAGGGACATGGCTTTTCTTTCCTGTGGGTTGATAATTCAGTAGCCGCGGTGGCGATCGACCAGCCCGATGGGGTCGAGGCCGGCTTGGAAGCGCTTGATGTTTTCGATCACCGCCATCGCGGCGGTTTCGGGTTGGGTGACGCTGGCGATATGCGGCGTCAGCAGGATTTTCGGATGGATCCAGAAGGGATGGTCTGCGGGGAGCGGCTCTGGATCGGTGACGTCGATCACGGCGCCTGCGAGATGCCCGCTGTCGAGGGCGTCGAGCAGTGCCTGATGGTCGAGCTGCGGGCCGCGGCCGACATGGACGAGCGTGGCACCGGCCGGGAGCAGCGCAAAGAGCTCTGTGCTGAGAAAGCCGCGCGTTTCGTCCGTCAGCGGCAGCAGGCAGACAAGAATGTCGGTGGAGCTCAGCAGTGTATCGAGGCCGTCCCGGCCGCTCAGGCACCTGATTCCGTCGATTTCGCGCGGGCTGCGGCTCCAGCCGGACATCGGGAAACCGAACGGCCTCAGACGTTCGAGCACTGCGGTGCCGAGCATGCCGAGGCCAAGCACGCCGACACGGCGTTCTTGAGCCTGAACCGGAGCAATCGCCTGCCAGAATTGTCGTCTCTGTTGCTCGAAATAGGCTGGTAGGTTGCGATGCAGCGCGAGCACGGCGAGCGCCACGTATTCCTGCATCATCCGGACGATGCCGTCCTCGACCATGCGTACCACCTTCACATGCGCCGGGACGGCATCGATGCGGAATTGGTCGACGCCGGCGCCGATGGAAAAGAGTATCTCGAGATTGCGATAGCGCGCGAGATTTTCCGGCACCGTCCAGGTGATCAGATAGCGCACCGCGTCCGGATCGACTGTTTCCGGGTCCAGTGAAAAGGGAATGTCGGGCAGTTCGTGCGCAAACGCTTCGGCGAAAATTGCGCCGCGCTTGGCGTCGGAGTTAAAGAGGAAGGTCATCGTGGTTCCTTCGTGAGCGTCAGGCGCTGCAGCGGGCGCCGAGCGCCTCGATCACCGCCTGGCAGGCGAAGAGTTCGTCTGCGCAGATGAATTCGTCCGGCCTGTGGGCACGACCGATGTCGCCAGGCCCGCAAATGATCGCATCGATGCCCGCCCGCTGGAAAAGCCCGGCTTCCGTACCATAGCTGACGGCGGCGAGCGGCGCGCACCCGGTCAGGTCCGCGAATAGCGTTGCAAGCGGCGCATCGGCGGCAAGCGAAAGCGCCGGATAGGCACTGAGTTCCTGCCATTCAACCTTGAAGCCGTGTTCCGTCAGTGCTTCGGCCGCGGCACGGACGGGTGCGAGCAGCACGACGGGATCAACGCCGGAAATTGCGCGCGCCTCGAACTCGGCTTCGCACGAATCCGGAATGATGTTGACCGCCTGTCCGCCCCTCAGCGTGCCAATTTGGAGAGAGGAATAGGGTGGCTCGAAAACGTGCTCGAACGGGCCTCGTGCCAGCCGGTCGGCTTCCGTCACCGTTTGGGCGAGCACGCCGGCGATGGCGTGAATGGCATTCAACCCCTGGTCCGGCCGAGAGGAATGACCGGAACGACCGTTGACCGTCAGCCGGGCGGCAGCCTTGCCCTTGTGCGCACGGATCGCGCGCATGCCGCTCGGCTCGCCGATGACGGCGCCGAGCGGGGTTTTACAGAGCTCAGGCAGGCGCGCGATCATATGCGGTACCCCTCGGCAGCCCGCCTCTTCGTCGTAGGAGAAAGCGAAGTGGATCGGACGCCGGAGCGGCGCCTGCGCGAGGCCCGGAGCGGCGGCAAGACAAGCGGCAAGGAAACCTTTCATGTCGGTTGCGCCGCGACCATATAGGCGGCCCGCTTCGGCGCGCAGCCGGAAGGGGTCGCTCGTCCAGCCGCTCTCGGCAGCCGGGACCACGTCCATATGGCCCGAAAGGATGTAGCCCGGCACGTCCCTCGGGCCGATGGTGGCGAAGAGGTTCGATCGGTCACCCTCCGGGCCGGGAAGGATCGCGACGTCGATGCCGTGGCTTTGCAAATAGTCGCGGATCCAGGCTACGATCCCGGCATTGGGCGTCCCGACAACGGAGGGGAAGCCAACGAGCGCTTCAAGGATTTCCATTGCCTGCATTATTGGGGTCCTCAAAGCATACCCGGCTTGCCGAAATCGGTGCCGTCGATCATGCGTTCGTAACGATAGGGTGTCGGATCGACGCAGGGCGCGTCATCCCGGATGAGGTCGGCCGCGAGGCGCCCGGCCGCCGGACCGATGCCGAAGCCGTGACCGCTGAAGCCGGAGGCGATGAAAAGGCCCGGCTGCGCCTTGACCGGAGCAATAACCGGGATCGCGTCCGGGGTCGAATCTACCATGCCACCCCAGGCCTGCGCGACCTTGAGGCCGGCAAGCTGCGGATAGATGTTGCGCAGTCTTTCGAGCCCCTTGTCGATCAGGCGCCGGTCGGGCGCCGGATCCAGCACGCGGACGCGTTCGAAGGGCGAGACACTGTCAGCCCGCCAGCGCGAAAACGCTTCCGGTCCTTCGAAAAACTGACGTCCGATCGCGAAGGTGAGCCCCTTGCGGCGCGCCTGGAAGGTCGGCCAGAAGGCCTTCGCCTGCATCAAGCCCCAGGGCGCGATCTGCAACTGACCTTGACCACTCAAGCCCACCGTGTAGCCGCCGTCGAGGCGGCGGCGCAGCGCGACGTTCTGCATTGAAATTCCGCCTTCGGTCACCGCTGCGGCGGGTTCCGTGTAGAAGCACGTCGATTTCACCGAGGCCTGCAGGAAGCGGACGCCGTGATGACGCAGCAACATACCGCTCCAGGCGCCTCCAGCGACGAGCACGGCCGAGCAGCGGATCGGGCCCCGTTCCGTCACCACGCCGGATAGGCGGCCGGCCTCGGTCTCGAATGCGCGTACGGCGCAGTTCTGCACGATGACGGCGCCGGCGCGCTGGGCGGCGCGGGCAAGAGCGGGAACCGCAAGCTGCGGCTCGGCGCGGCCGTCCGTAGGGGAATGCACGCCGCCGACCCAGTTGCGGCTGTTTCCAGGCAAGAGGGCGGCCGTCTCGGCAGTGGTTAGCATGCGCGTATCGACATCGAAAGCACGAGCGATTTGGCTCCATTTCTCCCAACTTGCGACATCTGCTGGATTGCCGGAAGCGTAAACAAGGCCCGTGCGGCGAAAGCCGGTGTCTTCGCCAAGGTCAGCATTCAGACCAGCCCAGATACGCATCGCAAGCTGGGCGAGCGGCAGTTCGCGCGGATCACGGTTCTGCTGGCGACACCATCCCCAATTGCGGCTCGATTGCTCGCCCGAAACCAGGCCTTTCTCGACGATGGCGACAGAGGTTCCTCGGCGCGCGAGTTCATAGCCTGCAGCCACGCCAGCCATGCCGCCACCAATGACGACGACATCGATACGGGACGGGATCGTGGAGGCACTGGAAACGGGGCTAACCGGAGGCGACATCTCTAATCTCTTAACTTTCACGGCGGTGCCGCCGGTTCGAGCCAGTTTCGTTGAGTCTAGAGATGAACCCAGGCGTTACATGCCGAAATCGCGGAGGATTTGGTCGATTGTTGTGTTTCCAGTAGCCTCACAAGCAATTTCTGTCGGTTGCCTTGGCATACCATTAAGTCGCCCTGCCGATGCGTGATCGCGCTCGGCGTGAAGATCGGTGTTCAGGAGAAACGCACGTGGTTCCAAGGGAATCGAGAGTTGTCGACAGTTTCGATATGCGTATTGCCGATCTCAGCACCACAGATCTCGATCAACTGCATGCGCTATCGATTTCTGTCGGATGGCCGCATCGCGCCGAAGACTGGCAGTTGCTGCGGGAAATCGGCGAAGGCATCGTTGCGATGGACGAAATCGGCCGCATAATGGGCTCTGCGATGTGGTTTCCCTATGATGTGCATTTTGCCACGATCGGCATGGTGATTACCTCTCCCCGTCTGCAATCGAACGGTGCCGGGCAGTGGCTGATGGGCCATGTGCTAGATCGGCTTGAAGGGCGTGACCTTGGGCTCAATGCCACGCGAGCCGCGCGGCGTCTGTACCAATCCCTGAATTTCACTCGAGAGGGGACTGTCTACCAGTGCAATGGCGAAGCGATCGCTCCGCCGGAACTTGATCCACCGGTCGGCAGCGTGCTGCGGGCGTTGAAGCCCGGGGATCTGGATGCCATCGTCGAGTTAGACAAGGCTGCCTTCGGTGCAGATCGCAGGATACTGCTGGCCCGACTGCTGACATGCTCCAAGGGCATCGGACTGATGCGCGGCGGCAAGATCGAGGCTTTTTCGCTTTGTCGGCCGTTCGGGCGTGGCCACGTCATCGGGCCTGTTGTGGCCGCCGGAGACGAGGATGCAATCGCGGTGGTTCATCCGCACGCCACCCGACATGCCGCCTCCTTCCTACGGCTCGACACCCGCGAAAAGGACGGGAGGTTTTCCGAGTTTCTGTCCCGCTGCGGTCTTCCGGTCTACGACACCGTGACAACCATGTCGCTCGGGCGACGTTGGCTCGCTGTACGTCAAGGTGATGCGCCACGCGAGCCCAGAACCTACGCTCTCGCCAGCCACACACTCGGCTGATCTAACTCAATCTGTCCTGGGGAGGTAAGCATCCATGGCGGCCATCCCGCTCTGCGAGCCGATCGAAATACCCGTCGTGCGTATCGAGCACGATCTGCTCGGAGACTTCGCGTTGCCTGCTGACCGCTATTACGGCGCGAGACGGCGCGTGCTTTGGAGAGTTTCCGCATCACGGGCATTAAGCTGTCGGATTTCCCGCATCTCGTATCCGCGTTGGCGATAGTGATCAAGGGACAGGGCATCTATTGCTACGTCACGTTGATGGCCGGCAACGAAGGATCCGATGAGTTGCGCCCAACAGTTGGTGAAGCATGTTCGAACGGAAATCGGCCCGATCGCATCGCCGGAGAAGATCCAGTTTGCGCCCGGCTTGCCGAAGACCCGTTCCGGCAAGATCATGCGCCGTATCCTGCGCAAGATTGCCGAGGACGATTTCGGCGCGCTCGGAGATACGTCCACGCTTGCCGATCCGGCGGTCGTCGATGACCTCATTGCCAATCGAGTGTAGACATTCTCTGTGTTGAACCTTTCTCGCAGCCCGGCATCCGCCCTACCGCAGAGGGTTTATCGCGGCTATCGCAGGGCGACCACCAAACCCCAGCCACTTGCCGATCCCCACCCCCGCAGCATTCCCCGTCGCCACGCACGCCGTCAGCAAATACCCGCCGGTCGGGGCTTCCCAGTCGAGCATTTCTCCGGCGGCGAAAAGGCCGGGAATGGCACTCAGCATGTAGCCATCGTCAAGCGCGCTCCATTCGATGCCGCCGGCGGAGGATATGGCCTCAGTGATGGGGCGGGGGCGGGTCAGAGGGATCGGCAGGGATTTGACGTGGCTTGCGAGCTTCGATGGGTCCTGAAGGTCGGTTTCCTTTGCGAGTTCGCGCAGCAGGCCGGTTTTGACGCCGTCGAGGCCGGCGCCTTTGCGGAGGCGGTTGGAGAAGCTGCCTTTCCTGTCCTGCCGGGCGAGGTCCTTTGAAAGGCGCTCAGTGCTTCGGCCGGGTGCGAGGTCGACAAGCAGGGATGCGGGCTTGCCGGTTTCGAGCGCGTCGCGCAGTGCTGCGGAATGGGCGTAGACAAGGCTGCCCTCGATGCCGTGGCGGGTGATGACGAATTCGCCGGGGAAGGTGCCGGCGGGCGAGGTGGCGGTGACCGATTTGAGCGGCTCGCCCGCGAAACGGCCGCGAAAGGTCTCGCTCCAATCGACGTCGAAGCCACAATTGGCGGGGCGGAACGGCGCGATGCTCACGCCCTTTTCGTGGAGCCACGGTACCCAGGCGGCATTCGAGCCGAGGCGCGGCCAACTGGCGCCGCCAAGTGCCAGCAAGGCGGCATCAGGGTGGATGACACGATGGCCTTGCGGCGTTTCGAACGCGTAGCCGCCGTCCTCGAAGCCGGTCCAGCGGTGGCGTGTCAGGATCGAAACGCCGTGGGCTTCCAGACGCGCGATCCAGGCGCGCAACAGCGGCGAGGCCTTCATGACTTTCGGGAAGACGCGGCCGGAGGAGCCAGTGAAGGTCGCGGTGCCAAGCCCTTCCGCCCAGGCCCGGACATCGTCGGGCTTGAAGCCGTCCAAGGCGGGGCGCAGCCGGTCGGACGCTTTGCCGAAGCGGGCAACGAAGCGCGTATAATCTTCCGAATGGGTGATATTGAGGCCGGACTTTCCGGCGAGCAGGAATTTGCGCGCCACCGTAGGCATCGCTTCGTAGATGGTGACGGCGTGCCCGGCTGCCGAGAGTACCTCGGCCGCCATCAAGCCCGCCGGTCCGCCGCCGATGATCGAGATCTGTTTTTTCTTCATGGCTCGCCTGATACAGGATTCATATCCGCGCGTCTCCGGATTTGCGGGAAGCGCGTTCGTTGCGGGCGACCGGCAAACCCATTACTTGAGAAGTATATCAACGGAGTGTCCCGGCATGACCGACCTCAAGGCAAGACCAAGACCCACGGGCGCCACCGCCGTTCTCGGGCGCACCGGCTTTGCGCATGTCACCTCGGCGACGAAGGGTGAGCTCGACATCGTCACCAGCCCGTCGCAGCCGGGTTTCAATCCGCTGGACCTGCTTTACTCCTCGCTGTCCGCCTGCCTGGTGCTGAGCGCGCGCATCGCCGCAAGCCAGATGGGCGTCCTCGACAGGATCACTGAATTGACTGCTGACGTGACCGGCGAGAAGGCGACGGAAGGGCCTTCGCGCGTCGAGATGTTCAGTGTCGTCTTCGGCATCAAGGGCGATATCGACGAGAAGACGCGGCAGAAGATCGTGCATGCGGCGGAGGAAATCTGCACGGTAAGCAATACGATGCGCGGCAATCCGGAATTCGCTACCGCAATTTCCGGCTGAATCGCTGGGCTGTCGAATACTTTTGCCTGCCTTTGTCGTTCCTGCGCTATCGTCGGTGGCCTTCATCTGGTAATTCGCTGCCGATCGCCGCTTTCACTGCTCGCGGCGCAGAAAGCATCGAGATCATGTCGCAGGCCGCTTCCGCAACCGTCGAAACCGTTCCTTCCAATCGCCTTGCCCTCGCGGCACTGATCCTTGGCGGGGCGGCGATCGGCGGCTCGCCGATCTTCGTGCGGCTGTCGGAAGTCGGACCGATGGCGACGGCGTTCTGGCGCGTCGCGCTCGCCCTGATACCGCTCTTCATCTTTTCGCTGATTAAGGGTAAGGATGCCGGGTCAAAGCCGGAAAAGCTTTCGGACTATGCGCTTCTGGTCCTGCCAGGTGTGATCCTCGCCATGGATCTTGCTGCATGGCATCTTTCGATCACGATGACATCGGTTGGCAATGCGACGCTGCTGGCGAATCTTGCGCCCGTCTTCGTCACGGTCATTGGCTTCCTGTTCTTCCAAGCGGCGGTGACGCGGCTCTTCGTTCTTGGCCTTGCACTGGCATTGGCCGGCGTCATCATCCTGAAGGGCGGGCCTTCGGCCTTTGGGAACGGGGCTCTGCTGGGCGATGGCATCGCGATCGTCGCGGCGTTGTTCTATGCCGGATACATCCTTGCGATCGGCAGGCTCAGAAGCCGGTTCGATACCATCCGCATCATGCTCTGGAGTACGGCGTCTGCGGCGGTTTTCGTATTTCCGCTGGCTTTCGCCTTCGAGGATCAGATCTGGCCAGCCACGGTTTACGGCTGGGCGATGGTTTTCGGTCTCGCCTTCGTCAGCCATGCAGGCGGGCAAATGGCGATCACTTATGCGCTCGCCTATCTGCCAGCCGCCTTCTCCTCGCTGACGCTGCTGCTCCAGCCCGTCGTCGCGGCAATTCTCGCCTGGATACTGCTCAACGAAGCGATCGGCCCGATGCAGGCGATCGGCGGGGCAGTCGTGCTCGCCGGGATCATGATCGCCCGGCGAGGCTGACTGGATCAGGCGACTGCGGCAGGCCGCACGCTTCGGGCGTCAAGGATGGCGAGCGCCTCGTCGACGGTCGCGGCAAGGGCTGCCTTTTCGGTGTTGCAGGTGCCCCAGGCCTCGATGAAGCTGCTCGTCTTGCCGTAGCTGTTGTCCAGCACGCAGTGATCGGCGCCGATCAATACGCACATGATGTGGCCGTGCATGCGGTCGGTGATGACCTGGCGCGCCGAGCCGAGCAAGGCCACGCCGCGATCGAAACGCTGCTGTGCGCGCTCGCGATAGGCAAGCTCCGTCATGCGGGCGCGTCCGCCGATCTTCCCCGACATCAGGCCCTTCAGGATCGCGGTATGCTTGGTTTGCCGCTGGAAATCGGCGGGCTCGTCCGGCCAGTCGGATTTGACGGTGCCGGGACGTCCCGTGGCAGCGGTGAGATCCTGCGGAGTTCCGACTTCCTGATCTTCGCGGAGGTTGAGCAGCAACTCGTGCTGCGGGCCCGGGCGCGCGACCGGGCCGATGCAGAAGGCCATGTCCGGGCAAAGGCGCGTTTCGCACTGGAACCAGCGGCGCGCGAATTCCAGGCTCTTCTTGTCGCGCACCAGGAGCGTGAAGTTGCCGTGCTGCTCGATGGCGCGGGCCGTGCTGTCGATATTGGCCTGCTCCTTGAAATGGATCGTCTGCGGCATCTGGACGATCGGGCGGCCCTTGAATTTTGTCAGCATGCCTTCGCGGAACTGGCGATAGCCGGCCCATATGTCGCCGAAATTGCCGCCGCCGTGCAGGAAGATGCGGCCGTTGCCAATTGTCGCGAGCATCCGCTCCTCATCGTAGGTCGGAATCTCGGTCACATAGGCCGGCCGCGTCTTGCGGCGGTCGAAATAGGCGAGCTCCCCGAGCCAGATGGCGCTGTCGCCGATATTGTAGTGGTTGGGGAAATCGAGCAGCGCGAAGCGCTCCGCCGGATCGACAAGATCGGAGAGGTTGTTTGCGATCAGACCCTGGAGGCGGTTGATGATCGTAATGTTGGTTTCCTGCATAAAAGCTCCTGTTTGCTGGCCAGGCGGCGAAGCTAGGCCTCAGCCCGTTTGCCGAACGGCAGCAGCGACTTGCCGAGTGCGATGTAGGGACGGATGGCCTTTCTGCCGAAGATCGGCAGAAAGGCCAGATAGATGACGGCACCAAGGCCGATGCTGAGGCCGAGTGACAGCCAGCGGCTTTGAAGATACCCGGCGATGTAGGGATGGGCGAACCAGACGCAGAGAGCCATGACGGCGCCGCCGCAGAAGGGAAGGGCGACCGCCTTGAATGTGCCGGCTGCATCGATCCCGGCATATCTGCTCAGCACATATTGCTGGTAAGGCATCGTCAGCCAGGCCCGCAGCACATAGCCTGCCGCCACCGCGAAGATGCCGTAGGGAACCAGCAGCCAGGTGAGGATCAGCGTCACCGCAAGCTGGAGCGCGGCGACCGAGAGGATCGATTCCGCGCGGTTAACGGCCGAGAGCGCCGAGGATGCGAAGAAGTTCGTGACGAAAGGCACGGACATCAGCACCAGCACGGTGGCGATATCGCCGGCATTGCCCCATTTGTCTCCGAAGAGCAGGGCGATCATGTCATTCGACAGCGCGCCGAAGCCGAAGAGCAACGGGATCGTGCCGAGTGCCGCGGCACCGACGATCTTGTTGTAGGCGTTGCGAAAGGCGGTGCGATCGTTCTGCAGGCGCGACAGCGTGACCAGCGAAACACTGCCGATGGGCGCCAGCACGGCCTGGCCGATCAGTTCGATCAGCCGCCAGGCGATGCGATAACGGCCGACTTCGACGGCGCCGTACCAGCGGGAGATGAAGATATCCTGCACGCGGGCAAGCAGCATCCACATGAGCTGCGTCACCACGAGGCTAACGCTGAAAAGGAAGACCGAACGGAATTTTTCGAGATTGAAGCGCAGGCGCGGCATCCACGGGTAAGACACCCAGCCGAGGACGACGGTGACGGCCGCATTGACGGCAGTCTGCGCCACCAGCGCCCAGATGCCCCAGCCGAGATAGGCGCAGATGACAGCCGTGGTGCCGGAAAGCAGGCTTGCAGTGATGCTCTGCGCTGCAAGGCTCTTGTGACCGAAGTCGCGCGCAAGCCGCGCATTGTGGATGACCGCAAGCGACGAAAGGGGCAGCAGCGGCGCGAGCCACTGCAGGATACCGGCCACCGAAGGATCGCGGACGAATTGGCCGTAAGAGGGAGCGAAGACGAAGACGAGCAACGCGACGATGGCGCTGAAGGCGACCGTTGCCCAGAAGCAGGTATCGGCAAGTTCCTCGTCGAGATCGAGCTGCCGGGTGATCGCATCACCGAGGCCGGCATAGGCAAGAACGCGGCCGATCTCGACGAAAAGGCTGGCGAGCGCGAAGGTTCCGAAATCGGCGGGCCCAAGGATGCGGGCAAGGATGACGAAGATGACGAAGGTTGCGACGGTGCTCCACGCAACGCGGATCACCGACCAGAGGACGGAGAGCGCGGTCTTCTTCTTCAGGTCGGCATGCGCAACTGCATTATCTGCCATTCAGATTCCAATCGAATGTGGCACTGCCGGCGGTGAGGATCAGCGGCGGATCGCCATTGACGTCGCGGTGCGTTTGGCGCTCCGCCAATAGGCGAGCATGCCGGTAATATTGTCGCGAAGCTGGCGGCGGTAGGTAAGCCCCATTTCCTCGCTCATTTTCCGGCCACCGATCAATTCCTTCAACGCCTGGCGGATATCCCAGCGCAGCATGCCGCGCATGTTGGAGCGCCGGTCGAACATGTATTTCGCATAGAGCGCGCCGTTGCCGAAGGCATAGCCCGCGTGCAGGTGGTGGATGTCCTCGATCTTGCGGCGGCCATGGAAATGCTTGACGACGAGATCGGGAAAATATTCGACGCGGATGCCGGCGTTGGAGGCGCGGTGAATATAATCCGTATCCTCGCCGGAGCGGAACTGCGAGCCGGCGCCGAAGAGCGGATCGAAGTGGCCGATCGTTTCGCAAAGCGCCTTCGGGAAGGCCATGTTGCAGCCGTGGATGAAGCCGCCCGCGTGAAGCTCGCTGGTCAACACGGCGGGCTCGCGTTCGGTCTTGATGGTGACGGGAAGATCGCGCGCATCGCCAAGCTCGACGCGCCCTCCGCGCATGACGATCTCGGTATCATCGGCGAAGACCGCGTCGATGGCCGTGAAGTAATCTGGGAACACTTCGCAATCGTCGTCCGTAAAGGCAAGGATACGGCCGGTGGCGGCGGCAATCCCTGTATTGCGAGCATTGGCAAGGCCGGGTAGCGTTTCGTAGATGAGATTGGTATCGATCGGCGCGGAGGCTGCCCATTTGCTGAAGATATCCGAGGTGTCGTCGCTCGACCCATTGTCCACGAAGACAAGTTCAAGGCGCAAATGGCTTGCCTGCCGCGCGGCGGTGGCGATGGCATCCAGGCAGTTCAATAGGCCATAGGCCCGATTTCTCGAAGAGATGATCAGGCTGATGTCAACAGGCCGAGGAGGCATACGTTTCCCCTTCTGTGATCAATGTCCGGGCGAAGATAGGCCGCACATCGAGGTTCGGCAAGGATTTTTTTGCAGTGCAGCAAAATAGAACAGATGCTGAAAAAATAGAAGAAATGAGGTAATTTGTTGACGAAGACCTTTTGTTTGGCGATGGATAGAAAATCCAATGAAGAAACATGTAATAATAATTTATAGTTATTGTATTTAATGACTTAATGAATAGCCACCGGCAAACTTATCTGTGTTTTGTTGTTTTTATTATGTGAATAAATTGTAATTTTATCTGAGATAAGTTAAAATAATATTTGAGTCTAAAGGGATGGAATGGTTCCGTTTTCATTGAAGCAAATGCAGAGATCAGCGAACTGAGAGATGCCGACAAGAGTTGAGCAAAAAAGCTCTACCGACAAAGATGCCAGTTGGAAACACATCTGGACTAAACTCGCTGGAGGAAGTCCGTTCGAAGAAATAATCACACTTCGGAAGTCATTCTGGAGTGCTATTGCGGGACGCTAGCTTGGCGGTCTTTCTGCAGAAGCCACTTCTGGATGATCGGCACATCGGCATCGCCGAGGTCATGGCCGCCAAAGATGACGTCCGAATCGACGGTCGCGCCGGAGGTTTTCAGCCGTGTCCGAAGCTCATTCGCATATCGGCCATAAGCGTCTGTCTTGCCGCTGATGACGAGCAGATCCGTGCCCGTAAGGTCGGCATGCGGATAGTCCGTCAGAACCGGCATGGAGCGGAGCAGCACCGCGCGGTGTATCAGGCTCGGATGCAGGTAGAGCAGCGAGTTCAGCAGATTGGCGCCGTTGGAATAGCCGACATAGACGATTTTCTTCGGGTCGAGGCCGTAGGATTTGACGGCGCTGTCGATAAAGGCGGCGAAGGCTTCCGCCTCGTTCTTGATGTCGTCCTGATCGAAGGAGAACGGCGTTATGCGCTTGTACCAGCGCGGGAAACCCTCTTCCGTCGCGCGGCCGCGCACGCCCAGCAGTGTAGCGCGCGGCGCCACTTTATGCAGCAGCGGCATCAGCGTCGTCTCGTTGCCGCCCGATCCGTGCAGCAGCACGAACACGCTGCCATCCGGATCCGGCGGCGTATAGAAACGGTGGACGAAAGGCAGATCGCGATAGTTCACGCGAGGTTCACCGGGCATGGAAAACTGCGGCAGGACGACCTTCAGGTCCTCAAGATTGGTGATCGCATCCTTTGGCGGCAGGAAGAGCTTGGAGCCGAGGGTTTCGGCCGGTTCGTCGACGGTCATGCCGGGCTTGTCCGTTGCAAGCTCGGCCAGCGTGCCACCGGGCTCGCGGGCATAGAGAGAGCGGAAATATTTGCGGTCATGCGTGCTGGTTGCCGAGGAGTTCGTCTTCTCGAGCGCTTCGTGAACCGTCGACAACTGCGCATCGTCGGTGGCGCGGAAAGCCACGTGATCGACCGTGCCTGTTCCCGGTGCACCCGACCAGAAGCCGCGGGCATTGCGGACATCGATGACGTCGCCCGACTGCGAGACGAGACGATCGATCGCGCCCTTGCTCACCTGGAAGCGATAGCCGAAGTGACTTTCGAGGAAGCTGCGGCTTTCCTCAGGCACTTCCGTCAGCATGGTCGCGCCGCGGATGCGCTGCACGGCGTGCTCCACCGGCACCGGACCGCCATGCCAGGGGGCTGCACTCTTCAGTTCCCTGTTCCCGGTAAGCTTCAGAATGATGTTGTCGGGATCCTTAAGGCGCAGCACGGTCTCGCCGAGCTCGTCTCCTGGCCCCTCCATGCGCAGACCGAAACTCATTGCCCGCGTCAGCCAATAGCCGATGCTCGTAGGATCGATGGCAAGCGCGATCTCGCTGATTTGCCCGAAGCCAGCGCGTCCGGGCGAACCATCTTCCCAGGCGAGGAAGGTGACGAGCGAACCGGGCGTGCCGGTAGCGTCGCCATAGAAGAGATGTAGCTGCGTCGCGTCCTCGAATCCGGCCGTCTGCTTGACGAGCCGCAAGCCCAGGAAGCCTGCGTAGAAATCGACGTTCGCCTGCACTTTGCGGGTAATCGCCGTGACGTGATGTATTCCAGAAACCATCGATAGCAGTCCGGATTGGATAGGAGTGGCGAGCAATGCCAGAACGAGAGCTGATGCGAAAGTCATGCTAGTGCCGTGGAAGATTGCCTTGATTGTTCTACACATAAAACGAACGAATCGCCGCGCGGTTGCAATTCCAACGTATCGACTTTCTCCAATGCCTCTTCCAGTTGCTGCAGGTTTGGCGGCTTCACCATATAAGCGAGCGCGCCAAGCTCCTTCGCTCTTTGAATATCGCCTTCGTCGCTTGACGTACTGAGGATGCAGACCGGAATCCCGCTGAGCCGCCCATCGGCTGCAAGCGCATTAAGGACCTCGAAACCGTCCATGAGCGGCATGTTGATGTCGAGCAGCATCAGGTCCATCGGCGGCTGATCCGCTATTGCGGCACGCTGCTCGAGCAGCAGCATCGCTTCACGACCGTTGTTTGCGACATGGAGATTGAAGCTGACTTTCTCGCGGCGCATGAGCTTCAGTTTCAGAAGTTGTATGTCGGCCGGGCTGTCTTCGACAAGCAGCACCTCGGCAAGCCTGCCCGCCCCCTCCGTCGCCTGATCGGAATGCCGGACGCTCTGGGCAGCAGGCATGGTTGCGGGCGCCGCGACGGCTGCCTGTGCAAGGGGTATTTCGAGGATGAAAATCGCGCCGCCGTCGCGTGCCTCGCACCAGATCGCACCGCCGTGCAATTGCGCGATGCGGCGGCAGATGGCCAGACCGAGGCCGGTTCCCTCGATGCCGCGGCCGACGAGCCGTTTGAACGGCTGGAAAATCAGCTCGCGATGGGCGGGATCGATGCCCGGGCCGTTGTCGCAGACGGAAAGCCGGCAAACGCCGCTATTTGCCGTCGCAGCGATCCTAATTTCCGGTGTGCGGTTTTCGCAATAGCGGATGGAATTCGAAACGAGGTTTTGCAGAAGCTGGATCAGCAGCGTCGCGTCGCCCATCACTTCGGGCAGGTCTGCCCGGCTGATCACCGCGTGACGGCTTTCGATCTGCCGATGGAGATTATCCTCCACCTGATCGAGCACCGAGACGAGCGAGACAGGCTTCAGCTCCAGCTCGCCAGAGGCCTCGAGCTTGGTGAAGCCCGAAACCTTGACGATCAGATCCTCCATGTGATCGGCAGCGCTCAGCACATAGTCGAAAAGCTCGCGATCCTCAGGCAGCAGCGATGGCGAACCGTGCAGGATCTTGCTGAACGACTTGATTGTCCTCAGCGGTTCCTTGAGGTCATGCGCCATTGCTCGGGTGAAAATTTCAAGGGATTGGCGTTTCTGCTCCAGTTTGGTCTCCAGTGCGCCGTGCATGATGGCGTTCTGAATGCAGCGGTGCAGCCCTTCTGGTGAAAGCGCATCCTTGGTCAGGTAATCGCGTGCGCCGCTCTTCATCACCTCGACGGCGACCGCCTCGTTGCCCTGGCCTGTCAGCATGACGACATTGGCGGAGGCATCGAGTTCGAGGATTTGCGCAAGCACTCCGAGGCCGTTGCGGCCGGGCAGAGAGTAGTCGAGCAGGATGCAATTCGGCCGTTTGCGGGCGATCATCGCGAGGCCCTGATCGCCGGTCTCGGCCTCTGCCAGCGTGTAGGTCGTACCCGCTATACGGCCCAGCATGCGACGGTAGAAGTCGCGGTCGTCCATATTGTCGTCGATGATCACTACCGAGCAGACTTCTGCCAATCGTCACTCCTCCAGGGGCAGTATGGCAATCTCGAACCAATATTCCTTCAGCCTTTGTATGGCTGCAAAAAGGCCGTCCAGATCGACGGGCTTTTGCACATAGGTATTGGCGCCGAGGGCATAGCACCCCTCGATGTCGCGCTCGTCGTCGGAGGTCGTCAGGATAACGACCGGTATCTTGTGCCAGTGCGTATTGGATTTGATCGCCTCCAGCGTCTTGCGGCCGTCGAGCCCCGGCATGTTGAGATCGAGCAGGATCAGACCCGGCCGCGGACGGATGGTCGCCAGCATATCGAGAGCCTCTTGTCCCGAAGCCGCCCAGTGGATCGGGTTGCGCAGGTTCGTGCGCTTGAAAGCACGCATCGTCGCTTCGAAGTCGTCCTCGCTGTCCTCAACGATGAGGATCGGTTGCGTATCACGCTGCTGCATTCTGCTCCTCGCGCTTCCGGCCCAAAGTGAAATAGAACGTCGTGCCTGCGCCAACTTCCGATTCCAGCCATATCTCGCCGTTGTGGCGAGCGATGATCTTGCGGACGAAGGTCAAACCGGCGCCCGTTCCGTCATCCGAATCCTGCGATTTTTCCAGGCGTTTGAAAATGCGGAAAATATCCTCATGGAATTCCTTGGGTATGCCTTTGCCGTTATCTTTAACGAAGAAGACGTTGCGCGCCGTCGTGCCGTCCCTGGCGACGAAGCGTTCGAGATAGCCGATACTGACGAGCGGATGAGGCTTGTCGTTGTACTTGATCGCATTGGTAATAAGGTTCCGGAAGACTTCCGTGAGCCGCAGCGCATCACAGACCACTTCCGGCAATTGGCCATCGATGACGACCTTGGCATGGCGCTCCTCCAGAAGCAGCTCCATGGTGGCGATTACATCCTTGATGACAAGATTGATGTCGGTCCGCTTCACCGCAAGCTGCTGCCGACCGATCCGCGAAAAATAGAGCAGGTCGTTGACCAGCTTCTCCATACGCTGGCTGAGCCGCACCAGGCGATTGAGGCGCCGTACGCCATCCTCGTCGAGGAGGCCTTCGTAGTCCTCCAACAGGAAGCGCGAGTGGTTGTGGAGCCCACGCAGCGGCTCCTTCAAATCATGCGATGCAATATAGGCGAACTCGTCGAGGTCGTGATTGCTACGTTCCAGATCGGCGGTATAATCCTCAAGTTGCGCCAGCGTCGTCTTCAGCCGCTCCTCCTGGGTCACGCGCTCGCTGATATCGCGCACAATTCCGACGAAGGCCTTCGTTCCGCCGCTCTTTACCTCGCTGACGGAAACATCGAGCGGAAAGGCGACGCCATTCTTGCGCTGTCCGGAAACCTTGCGCGTGGTGCCGATGACGCGCTGCTCGCCGGTTTCGGCATAGTGGCGCAGATAGCCGTCGTGCTCTGAATGATACGGTTCGGGCATCAACATCTTGACGTTCCTGCCGATCACTTCCTGCGGCGTGTAACCGAACATCTGCTCGGCCGCCGGATTGAAACTTAAGATCGTTCCCTTTTCGTCGATCGTGAGCACCGCGTCCGGCGTGCTGCGTACCAAGGCGCTGAAGCGGATGCGTTCGGTCTCGAGGTTCAACCTGTTCCGCACGTAATAAAATACGAGCAAAGCAATCAGCCAGAGCATGACGAGGGTGATCGCCCGGTTCGTAACCTCCTGCCAGAAGCCTACGTTGTCGTGGCGCACGGCGAAGAAGCCGAGCAGGACGAGGATGGTGCACACGAGGGCGAAGAGAAGCGACGCCTTCCGGTTTCTGAACCAGAGAGCGGTCAGCACCAGTGGCACGTAAAGAATGCCGTTCGCCACACCAAGCGGCGTATAGAGGTCTGCGGTAAGCCCAGTGAAGCACACGAGTGCGGGAACCCAGAGCGGTATTCGGCCACGGCTTTCGGGCTGCCGCCACCAGGCACTTGCGAGCAATCCGCCGCCGAAGAGCACCATGCCGATCGCCGTTGGCAAAGCCATCGTTGCATAAGGCCCCCAGCGATAGCCTTGTTCCGCATTCGTGATGTAGCTGGTAAGGGCGATCATGCCGAGCGTGATGACCACATAGCTCACCAATTCCTGGACGAGCGGCGCTCGCGCGACCCGCCAATTCTGAGCGGCGATCAGCGACAGATTGCCCATCAGGAAAATCACAGCCGTATTCGGTCCCATGCCGCCGCCGATCTGAGCGGCAAAATCGGGCGATATAAGAATATCGGTCAACAGCCGGTCGATGTGATGAACGGCGCGGCCGAAGATGGTGATCTCGATCAGCCGGGCAAGTGCGATGACAACGACGATCGCCGAAAGTGCAGTTGAAGGCACGGATACCAGCCGCCGGCGTGTAACGGACGTGGCAAGGGCGCCGCCAGACAGAACAAAGCAGAGTGCCGTGTTGAACGCCATCGACGGAAAATCGGGGACGACCGCAATGATGACTTCGAGCTGCAGCAGCCAGCCGGCCAGCGCGGCGAGGCCGAGAATGGCAAGCAGAGAGCCGATAGCGGCGACGGCGGAGCGATAGCGCTTCCGCTTTTTCTGCGGATCGTCCTCCAGTCCTGCCGCCGCTGCATTCCACACGTCGTCACACCTCCCCAGTCGCGTGCCAATTTTTTCCGAAAACCCGCAAGACACAATAGGAAAACGCATGGTTGCGCGACTGATTCATCGGTTGGCGGTCTGCCGCTGCTATCGATTGGAGGAAAATGCGGCTAGTGTTGCGAAAACGCACAATCGAGGAGCGTTCCGAGACCGCCGGATGCGAGCACCGATGCCAGTCATATTTTATATCGATGACAGCAGGGATGATCTTTTCTACCTCGACTATATCCGCAAGAAGGAGCGGATCTCTGTTGATCTTTTCTGTTTTGCAACGGCGGAGGCGGGTCTTGCGGCCCTGGAGCACCGATCTGCCGAGCGTGCCCAGCTTCCGGACATGCTCATCGCCGATCTCTATATGCCCCTCGATAGCGGCCTTGCGCTCATTGCGCGGCTTCGAGCGGAAGCCCGGTTCAAAACGATGCGGCTTTGTGTCTGTAGCGGATCGGATGCCGAGGAAGATCGGCAGCGCGCTCTGGTTGCGGGTGCTGATTCCTATCTTCAAAAACCCCTCGACTTTGCGGCGATTCTGCGTCCCCAAAGGTCGCGCTGAAGGGAAGACGGCGCGACAAAGCTGCAGATCCGGCCTTTGACGCTGCTGGAAACTGCGATTGACAAGGTCGTTTCAGAATTTCAAAATACACAACCATGGGGAAGAGGAGTGATTGAGCACTGAGAGAGCCGACCGACCCACATTCGCCGCCACGAATTTCAGCCAACCCCTTAGCTGGGTGGATCTATCAGCTCTCTCGCGCTTACTCCGGCACTTCTTCCGCTCTTCATGGATGGTGAACAACGGAATTGCGATACCTAGGTAAGAACTACGACTATCCTGTGTATCACTTGCGGTTGAGAGAATTGATGTCGTTTCCGCTTTCAGGATATTGGGGTCCCCATCCCTTTATCCTCCATCAATTGTCTCGAGATTCTTCTAACTTCTCGCATGCACGACGTATATCCCAAGATTTCGGGATGAAGATGACTTCCGGAGGTTCGACATAAGGATTTTGCGGGAATGACCAACGCTGCGGCGGTTCCATTTCACACAGGGCCCGAGCTCAGCCGGGCGATCAATCGCACCGACTTTTTCCGCCTCTTCAACGCGGCGGCACAGCACTATCACTTCGATAACTTTGCGCTTGCTCGGATTTCCGAGGCGAACGCGCCCTTCGGCGAGCGCGAAATCGTCATCACCAATATTGCCGAACGCAGGGTCCCGCTTTTCGTCCGGATGCTCAAGGAGGCGCTGGGCGCGCTGAAAGCAAAGACCGCGCAGTTCCTGACGACGCCGGTCTACGGCAAGAGCGGATCGATCGGGGCCGACCTCGTATTCAACGAATTCAATGGCAATGCCTTTCTGCTCATTCCTCTCTTCACGCCGGAGGGGCGGCGCTACTGCCTCGTGCTCAGCGGCATACGGTCTGAGCCCGATCAGGGAGAAATTGCCGACGTTCTGCTCGATGCCATGCGTATTTTCGACAAACTTTACGAGGAAATCTTGACGCAGGAGATGTCAGGGCGCCTGACGCAACGGGAGGCGGAAATCGTCAAATGGACCAGCGAGGGAAAGACTTCAGCCGAGATCGCGATCATTCTTGGATTGTCCGAGCACACCGTCAATTCTCATATCACGGCCGCCGCCAGGAAGCTTGATGCAGTGAACCGCGTTCATATGGTGGCGATTGCCCTCAGGAATGGTTTGGTTTCGTGACCGGGGAAAACAGCATGAGCGCCGAAGCGGTTCCGGGAGATGCCGTCAAGGTCCTGTTCGTGGATGACGAATTCGTCGAGTTCAGGTCGCTGAAGAAGAAGATTGGAAGCCTTTCCGAGCCTGCCGTCGACGTCGAATATTCGCAGTCCATCAGCGACGCGCTGGAGAAGGTCAAGGGCGGCCGGTTCGATCTCATTCTGCTCGACAACCGACTGCTGCCGAATGCCGATTTCCGCGAGACGGTGCCGGAGCTTCGCGGCATCGGCTACACAGGACCAATCGGCGTTGTTTCAACGGACATTTCGGATGGCTATTTCCAAGAGTTTCCGGACTATGGCGTCGATTTTCGTATCGGCAAGGATGAGATCGACGCGCGGACGCTGCAATATATCATCCGCGAATTCGTGAAGTACGACCTGCCCGACTTCTGGAAGGACGACTACACGATTTGATAGGGTTCAGGCGGGCAGCCGGATAGTGAAGCGGCTCCCCGTGTGGTCCGAATGGCTGAGCATCAGTTCGCCGCCAAGCGCGCTTAAGAGTTCGCGCGAAGCCGTCAGTCCCAGGCCGGGACCGGTCACGGCGTCTGGCTGGGGCAGTTTCCAGAAAGGTTCGAATATCCGCTCCTGATGGACCGGCTCGATGCCCCGCCCGTTGTCGGAAATATGGATCAGCCAATCGCTGCCGCTCCTTTCTGCCGCCAGGTCGACACGGGGATCCGCCGCACCCCGGTAAAGCAGCGCATTGCCGAGAACGTTCTTCAGCACGGTCGAGAGAAGGGCCGCATCACTGTTGAGGGTTGGAAGCGTGCCATGGCCGATACTCGCGTCATGGGCACCCATCTCGGTCTTCAATTCCGTCCAGAGACCGTCGACGAGCGGGCCGAGTTCCACCGGAGCTGGCGAAACCTGCGGCGTGCCGGCAGCAAAGCTCATCAGCGCCTTGGTGAGGCGTTGCGCAGTCTGGGCTTTCTGAAGGATCGCCCTGAGGCTTTCGAGCTGTTCGCTATCGAGCTTCTCGCCGAGCTCATCCAGGAGGATTTCCGCATACATCGCGATGTGCCGGAGCGGCGATTGAAGGTCGTGTGAAGCCGTCGCCAGAAAACGCCTTATGCGCTCCTCGCTGGTGCTCGAAACAGCAGTTGGCGTTGGACCGGATGACATTGAGACGCAACCTCCCGCTTCTTTGAAGTGAAAATAGAAAGAGGGCGCCGGTTCGGCAACCGGCGCCCTCTCGGAATGTCTGTGTCGAAGATTTATTAGCCGATCGACTTGCGCGGCTCGGTGGCTTCCGGCGGAATGATTTCCGGCTCGGCGCCAGCGGATGCCGCCACTGCCTTGGCGTGGCGGCGGCGCCAGTCGCCGAGGAAGAGCAGGATCGGCGCTGCGATGAAGACCGACGAGAGCGCGGCGACGGCAATGCCGAACACCATCGGGATCGCAAAGCTCTCGACCGCGCTGCCACCCCAGATCGCCATCGGAAGCATGGCGAGGAAGGCGGTGGCGGAGGTATAGAGGCTTCGGCCGAGCGTTTCGTTGATCGACTTGTCGATGAGTTCGCGAAGCGGCATCGACTTGTAGAGGCGCATGTTTTCACGCATGCGGTCGTAGACCACGACCTTGTCGTTCACCGAATAACCGACCAGCGTCAGAAGGGCCGCGATGGCCGTCAGGTTGAAGTCAAGCCCGGTAAGCGCGAAGAAGCCGATGGTCTTCGTCACATCGAGGATGAGGGTCGCGATGGCGCCGACCGCAAATGGCCATTCGAAGCGCGCCCAGATATAGACGAGCATCGCCAGGCTTGCGAGAACTACCGAGAGAATACCGGCGACCGCGAGCTCGCCGCTGACCTTCGGGCCAACGACTTCCGTCCGTTCGATCGTTGCCGACGGATCGACCTTGACGATCTCTGCCTTCAGCTGATTGACGGCGGTCGTCTGCGCTTCTTCGCCCCCCGGCTGGCGCTCGGCCCGGATAAGCACGTGGTTGCTGTCGCCGAAGGACTGCAGCGCCACTTCGCCGAGGCCTAGTGCATCGAGGCCTTCACGGAAGGAGGCGAGATCGGCTGGCTGTGCCGTCTTCACTTCCAACTGGATGCCGCCGCGGAAGTCGACGCCGTAGTTGAGGCCCGGCGTGATGAACAGCACGACGGAAATGATGGAAAGGGCGGCCGAAAGCGCAAGGCCGAAGAAGCGCGCTTTCATGAAGTGGATTTGCGTACCGTCCGGAACGAGGCTGATCGGAAGCAGCGGCTTGATGTTGATGACCTTCATCTTCGTGCGGCGGACGATTGCCATCATCGCGACACGGACGATGGAAACGGCGGTGAACATTGAGATCATGATGCCGAGGCCCATGGTGACGGCGAAGCCGCGAACCGGGCCGGAGCCGAACCAGAACAGCAACACGGTCGCGATCAGCGCCGTCATGTTACTGTCGACGATGGTCGAGTAGGCGCGGCTGAAGCCGGCGTCGATCGCGGCGAATGCGCCGCGGCCCTTGCGGGTTTCTTCACGGATACGCTCGTTGATGAGAACGTTCGCATCCACCGCCAGACCGATGCCGAGGACGACACCGGCAATGCCGGGCAGGGTCAGCGTCGAGCCGATCAGTGTCAGGCCGGCGAAGGTCAAAATCACGTTCAGGAACAGCGCGACGTTTGCGAGCAGACCCCAGCCGCCATAGAGGAAGAACATGAAACCGACGACCAGTGCGAAGCCGATGAGGCCGGAGGTCAGGCCCTTCTTGATGGCGTCACCGCCGAGATCGGCGCCGACGGTGCGTTCCTCGATGACGGTGAGCTTGGCGGGAAGGGCGCCGGCACGCAGCATTGCCGCAAGCGTGGTGGCGCTTTCAGCCGTGAAGCTGCCGGAGATCTGGCCGGAGCCGCCGGTGATCGGTTCGCGAATGACGGGCGCGCTCAGCACCTTGCCGTCGAGGACGATGGCGAATGGATTGCCGACATTCTGGCGGGTAATATCCGCAAAGCGGGTTGCGCCGGCGCTATCGAAGCGGAAGCTGACGATCGGCTCGCGGGTGTTCTGGTCGAAGCCGACGCGGGCGTCCGAAAGGCGGTCGCCGGAGATTTCGACGCGGTCTTCCACCGGATAGGTGTTGCCCTCCTCGTCTTTCATCATGGTCACGCCCGGTGCCGGGGCGTTGTTCGGGGCAAGCATGTGGAACGTCATCTTGGCCGTGGAGCCGAGCAGCTGGCGCAGGCGGGTCGGATCCTGCGTGCCGGGAAGCTGAACGAGGATACGGTTTGCGCCAACGCGCTGGATCGTCGGTTCGGCAACGCCGACCTGGTCGACGCGCTGGCGGATGACCTCGAGGCTCTGCTCGACGGCCGAGTTCACGTTCTGTGTGATACCGGCTTTGGAGAAGGTCATCGTGACGTTGTTCGCGCCGCTGGCAGCGATATCGAGGTCGGACTGACCGGCGGTAAGGCCGACGCCCACAGGGTTCGCCAGCGTCTGCAGATCAGTGATGGCGGCATCGCGCTGCGTCGGGTCCGTCAGCGTCACGACGATCTGGTTCTGGTTGCGGGCGACCGAGCTGGTCGCAACACCCTTTTCGCGCAGCACGCGGCGGGTATCCTGCAGGAGCGATTGCAAGCGTTCCTTCGTCAGTTCCGATTCATCGACTTCGAGAACCAGGTGGGAGCCGCCGCGGAGGTCGAGACCAAGGGAGACCTGCTCGTGAGGCAGCCAGGAAGGTACGCGGTCGAGGACGTTTTGCGGCAGGACGTTCGGCAACGCCGTGAAAATGCCGAAGAGGATGATCACCGTGTAGGTGAGCATCAGCCATGGTGAAGTGCGCATGTCGTTGTATTCCTTGAATATGCATATACCGGCGCGGTGCGCTGGCGGTCTGTCATGTGATTTTGCAAAGGCGCGATGGTCGCGATATCAAGCGGCGGGCGGGGCTCGCGGCTGATTGCCCGGCAGTGCGGCCGGACGAAGAGCAGTATCGATCGGCGGCAGAGCCGCAGGCGGGCTCCACTTTGCGAATTCGAGATGCGGCGGTACCGGCAGCGGGACAGGACCCAAATCGTGAAGCGTTTGTTTCGGCGCAACCTTACGATCGGCGGCGAGAATGCCGCGAACCGCCTCGCGCGCCGTCAGCTGGGGCGGCTGCGTTTCCTTGCCGGGCAAGATCAGCGCATTATTGACTGAGGCTGCGGGACCGAGAATGAGATTGCCGCCGATGAGAAGGCCGATATAGGCGGTAATCGCAAGGACGAGCGAAACCGCGATGCGGGCGCTCAACCGGCGTGCATCGAATCCTTCCCCGTCATTCTTTGCGATCTCGCTCTCAAATCGGCTCAAAAGCGTAAAAACCCGTCATTCACTCTCGGACGGCACTGCGGCCGCGCCCGGAATTGTATCAGTCCCATGCCCATCTTCATAGGCCGGACTGTCATGATGCACTTGGGCGAGCCGGTCAACCATTCCCATGGCGATTTCTCGCTCGCCCATGATGACGGTATCGGCGCCGTACTGTTTCAACTCGTCGACTTCAGCGTCCGAATGGGCGCGGGCGACGATCAGGATCGACGGGTTCACGCTGCGACCGTATTCGGCAACACGGCACGCTTCGAAGGCATTCGGGATGGCAATCACCAGGCTGCGCGCGCCGGGAAGATTGGCGAGATCGAGCACTTCGCGGGCGCCGGCATTGCCGAGAACCGTCTCAACGCCCTGCCCAGCAAGCTCTTCGATCCGCTTTTCGGAATCCTCGATGACCAAGAAAGGCGTGCCCGAAGACTTAAGGTTCCGACCGACGATGCTGCCGACGCGGCCGTAGCCGACGAGGATGGCGTGGCCGGAAAGCGACGTCGGCTGGATTTCGTCTTCGGGTTCGGCGGGCTCGATGGTTTCCTCGGCGGCAGCGGTTGTATCGACTGGAGCCTCCTCCCGCCTCGGACGGTGGAAAAGCGGGCGCATGCGGTCGCAGGCGAAGAAGAGCAGCGGGTTGAGGATGATCGAAATGAGTGCGCCTGCGAGGATGAGATCGCGGCCTTCTTCCGGCAGGAGGCCGAGATCGACGCCGAGGGCGGCAAGGATGAAGGAGAATTCGCCGATCTGTCCCAGGCTCGCGGAGATCGTCAGTGCCGTACCGGCCGGCTTTCGAAAGACCAGAACGATGAGAAAGGCGGCGACGGACTTACCGATGACGATGATGAAGACGGTTGCCAGGATGGGCAGCGGTCTTTCGATCAGGATGTTCGGATCGAAGAGCATGCCGACGGAGACGAAGAAGAGCACAGCGAACGCGTCGCGAAGCGGCAGGCTTTCCTGGGCGGCGCGATGGCTGAGTTCGCTTTCTGCAAGCACCATGCCCGCAAAGAAGGCGCCAAGTGCAAGCGACACGCCGAAGAGCTTCGCGGCGCCGAAAGCGACGCCGAGCGCGATGGCGAGCACGCCGAGGCGGAAGAGTTCACGCGAGCCGGTATGGGCGATCCTGTGCATCGTCCAGGGAATGAGCTTGCGGCCGAAGACAAGCATGAGGGCGACGAAGAGCGCCACCTTCACCAGCGTCATGCCGATGATGGCGGAAATGCCGAGATCGAGCCCGAACAGGCGGTTGAGGCCGGCCGAAAGCGGCTCGACCGGCGCATGTTCACCACCGCCGATGCTGGCGGCTGCGGGTATCAGCACGAGCGCAAGGACCATGGCCAAGTCCTCCACGATCAGCCAGCCGACGGCGATCTTGCCGCGTTCCGTTTCCACGAGGCGGCGTTCCTGCAGCGCCTTTAGGAGAACGACGGTCGAGGCCACGGAGAGCGCAAGACCAAAGACGAGACTGCCGCCGGTCGACCAGCCCATCAGCGCGCCGAGACCCCAGCCGAGGAGGGTCGCGAAGGCGATCTGGGCGATGGCTCCCGGCACGGCTATGCCGCGAACCGAAAGCAGGTCCTTGAGCGAGAAGTGCAGGCCGACACCGAACATCAATAGGATGACGCCGATTTCGGCAAGTTCGGGCGCGAGATCCTGGTCCGCCACATAGCCCGGGGTGTGTGGGCCAACGAGAATGCCGGCAACGAGATAGCCGACAAGCGGCGGCAATCTCAGGCGGTTGGCGATGGCGCCCAGGATAAACGCCAGCACGAGACCCCCGACGATCGTCGAAATCAAAGGCGTGTCGTGCGGCATCGCTCTCTCCCGGTCTGGAATTCCTGCTCAAAAAGTGACATATATGGCTTATATTGACCAATATGGGTGGATTGAGATCATGGGTCAAGGCGCAAGGGAGACGATTCTCACGCCTGCTTTATGCCGGGCGGCACGCGGTTTGCTCGATTGGACGCAGGCCGAACTCGCCGCGCGGGCATCGGTTTCGCGCAGTACAATACGCGACTACGAAGGGCAGAACCATGAAATCCACCGCGCCACCGAGGCGCAGCTGCGCCTGGCCTTCGAGGACGGCGGTGTTCGCTTCGTTGAAATCGAAGGAGCGGGGACAGGGCTTTGCCTGCCTCCCGCGGCCAGTCTTTAGCTCTGCGGTCTAAGGCAGCTGGCAGGTGCTTTGTAAGCATTGATCGTCCTGCCGCGGTAGTAGCCGTAGGCCGGCTGCCAGCTTTTGACCAGTTCCGGTGCCGCGGCTGCGCAGGTCAGTTCGTTGCGGGTGACGAAGAGAACCTGATCCTGCACATCCGCCGGCAATGCGAAGTTCTGCTCGTAGTAATTGTCCGGGAAGCCGGCGGGCGGACGCGAATAGATCTTGAGCGGTTCGTTCCTGAGCGTATGGAACATGTCGGCGACGAAATCGCGATTGTCGGTGACGACGATGCCAAGTCCGGCCTGCTTGGCTAGCACACCGGCTTCGCGGCTGATTTCGCTGCGGCCGAGATAGCGCTTCATCGCTTCATCGCCGCCCGGAAGTATCAATTGATGCGCAAAGATCGTCGCAAGCGGAAAAAGGAAGCTCGCAACGCCGCCGACGATGAGCGAAATGCGCAGGCCCCTCGGCCATAGCTGCGTGAGCACCCAGACGGCAAGGACCGTACCTGCGACATAGGCCGACACGCCCCAATTCGCCTCGGCTTTGGCGACGAAGGCCTGCAGGGTGATGAGCAGGACGACGGGCATGGAAAGCCAGATGAGGAGTTTTTCTTTCTCGCCGCTCTTGCCATTGATCATGCGCCAAGTCGCCCAAAGCATCGCGAAGAAGACGATCGGCCCGACGACCCCGAACTGTGCGGCGAAGAATTCAAGCGCGCCGCCAAAGTTCAGCTGCATCTGGTCCCACTTCGCGATGTCTTCGGTGTGGCGCACTGTGGTTGCGTCATGGGTGACGTTCCACCACAGGTTTGGCGAAGCGACGGCGAGGGCGGCGGCGACCGAAATGAAGAAGTCGCGCCAGGCAATCCGCGCAGCCGGAACCAGAAGCAGCGCGATCAGCCCGCCGGGAACGATAAAAAGGACCGCGTATTTCGACAGGAAGGCGCAACCGAAGGCGACACCCATGACGAGCGCAAGTGCGCCCGAGCGCTTCTCGGTCAGTCTGAAATAGGCCCAGAGGCCGATCGTCATGAAAAACAGGAGAACGACATCGGTGGAGAAGAAGACGGAGGAGAGCGCGACGGCAGGCATCGTGATGTAGATGACACCGGTCCAGCCTTCAATTTCGGGACCGGCAACGCGCTTTGCGAACTGCATCAGCAGCAATGCCGTGGCCATATGCACGAGAGGCCCGCAGAGCCGCACCCAGAAGATGTCGGTTGAGCCGGCAATTTCCGTCATCGACCGGATGAACCAGGCGATCATCGGTGGCTTCGAATAATAGCCGAAGTCGAGATTCTGCGACCAGAACCAGTATTGCGCCTCGTCGACGAAGAAATCCGTCGTATCGAAATGCAGCATGACAATACGCCACAGGGTGACGGCGAGAATGATGAAAAAGCCGGTTCTGGCAGTCATGAACAACTTCCGCTGAGCTTGAGGCGCCTGCGATACATCAGAGGAAGAGGGCTGCCAACGGGGCGGCGCAAGAAAGCCGCACTATGCCGCAGGCGGCAACGGCATTCAGAGCACGCGGAGGGTGAGGCTGCCGCGATTGGCCTCGATCCTGTCGAGCAGGGCGATGGCGGCCAGCGTAGCGATCGCGATGAGGCAGGAACCCAGTCCAAGAACAATCATTGCTCTATCCTTAACGACATCATGTCATGTCTGAGGTGCCGGATATAGCATAGAGCTTGCGCGGGACTTGTAGCGCGCCTGCAACTGCGCCGGACTATTTCGTTGAACGTGCTCGAAATGCTTGGAAAGGGCGGTTTGTTAAAACGCCTATTAACCTTCAAGCAAGGAATTAACCATAAACATTGCGAGACACGTCGGAATGGGAAGATGTTTGCTCGTTCCCACCAGGCATGAAGCCGTCCCGCCGTACCGGCTCGATCCGGTATCCATCTCTTTTCCGAAACAGATTTGCTGATCGGGATACTTCCGCCGTCCGGTTTGCGCCGGTGGCGACAAAGGTCGTTTCCCTGCATTGCGCTCGTCGGATGGAGCACAACGGTTTTTCACCGGACCTTGTCCGGAATGTGGTTGGGGATAGGCATTGGGGCAGGACATGCCATCAGATCAGGCCAAGGGGGCGCAGGCAGGCAGCCTTCGCGATCGCTTGCGCTTTGCCGGTCTCGATGCCGCGCAATGCGAGGCGGTGCGCCGTCACCGGCCGCTGCTCGAAGCCCGGCTGAAGAGCGGTCTTCGCGACCTGTTCCAGCGCTTCCAATCTTTCCCGGACGCGGCCTGCAATTTCCAGAACGAGCGCCAGCTCGATCGCCTGCACGATCTTCAGTCCACCCACTGGGACGTGCTGACCGATGCGCGCTTCGACAGCCTCTATGCAGAGCGCGTCAAGGTTCTTTCCGATAGCGAAAGTAAGATGGGGCTCGATCCGCGCTGGCACGTGGCCGGCCATGGCGTCATGCTGGAGCATATCATTTCGGGTCTTGCGGGCGAGCTGGCAGGCAAGCCGCTGCTGCCGGGCGCCAAGCGCCGCGCGAAAGAAATCTCCGAGATGATGACGGCCATCATCCGCCTCGTCATGGTCGATGTCGAAATCGCCGTTTCGCTGCGCTTCAATTCACTGCGTGCATCCCAGCAGGGCGCGCTTGCCGAGCAGCGTGAAAACGACAAGGCGGAGATCGCCCGGATTTTCGGTGACGTGGTCGACGGCCTGGCGGCCCGCGACCTGACCGTGCGCGCAGCCACCGATGGCGATGCCTATGCCGATATCGCCGTTGCGCTCAATGCGGCACTCGACGGCGTTCAGGCTGAATTTGCGGCAATCAGCGAGCGCACGGCAAAAGCCGAACTCTCCACGCGTTCGCTCGCGGCTGCCTCGCAGGGCCTTTCGGGCAATGCAGCCGGTCATTCGCAGCAACTCATGACATCGGCAGCAGCGCTCGAAGCAATCGCCGGAAGCGTCCGCAACGGCGCATCGGAAAGCCGCGCTGCGGAAAAGGCCGCGGCCTCCACCCGCGCGGCGGCAGAAGAGAGTGGCCAGGTCGTCGGCCACGCCATCAGCGCGATGGCGGATATCGAGCAGTCCGCCGAAAAGATCGGCCAGATCATCGGCGCAATCGACGAGATCGCCTTCCAGACGAACCTGCTGGCGCTGAACGCGGGTATCGAAGCCGCGCGTGCCGGCGAATCCGGCCGCGGCTTTGCGGTCGTGGCGCAGGAGGTGCGGGCGCTTGCCCAGCGTTCTGCCGAAGCCGCTCGCGAAATCAAGACGCTTGTCACGACGACCAAGGCGCAGGTCGATGCCGGCGTTCAGATGGTCGGCCGCACGCAGGATTCGATCGGCAACATCGTGCGGCAGGTAACCGGCATCAATGCGGCAATCGCGACGATTGCGAGCCAGACGGGCGAGCACGCGGCAAGCCTCGACACAGTGACAGCTGACGTCAAGGCGCTTGGCGGGCAGGTTGCCGACAGCGCGGCATCCGCCAACCGCGCAGCCGAAGGCGCCGATCATCTGCACACGGTGATCCTCGAACTGGGGCAGACGATCCGCGCGTTCCGCATCGCCCGCGAAAACGCCCGTGTCGAGGCCGCGCCGCTCAGCGCTTCGCGCCAACGCAGTATCGAGATCGCGGCCCGTCCCGCCACGCTGGACGAGCAATACGACAACGAGGATTTCGGGTTTTCCCGTCCGGCTGTGAGTTTCGGAGGCGGCCGGAATGTTTACTAACCTATCGGAATATGACCTCGCCTTATTTTTGCGGGCACGGGACAAGGGGACAAGGAAAAGCTGATGGCAGCAAAGAAGAGTGGGAAGACGCTGAATTTGGCAGCAGTGCTTGACCTCAACGAGGCTTCGGCCTTGCGCGACAAGCTTATCTCAGTGCGTGGCAGCGATCTTTCGATCGATGCGTCCGCCGTTGAGCGTCTCGGTGGCCTGTGCGCTCAGGTCCTGATGGCTGCGGCCAAGACGTGGAACGAGGACAAGCATTCGTTCACCTTCACGAAAGTGTCCGATGCATTTCACAAAACCATGCAGCTGGTTGGAGTCGACATCGACCACCTGCTTGCCAAGGAGATCCGGCAATGAAGAAAAAAGTGCTTACCGTGGATGATTCACGGACCATCCGAAACATGCTTCTCGTGACGCTCAACAATGCGGGCTTCGAGACGATCCAGGCCGAAGACGGGGTTGAAGGCCTTGAAGTCCTGGAAGAATCCAACCCGGACGTCATCGTGACCGACATCAACATGCCGCGCCTCGACGGTTTCGGCTTCATCGAAGGTGTTCGCCGCAACGAGAAGTATCGGGCGATCCCGATCCTGGTGCTGACGACCGAAAGCGACGCTGAAAAGAAGAACCGCGCACGCCAGGCCGGCGCCACCGGCTGGATCGTCAAGCCGTTCGACCCTGCCAAGCTGATCGATGCCATTGAGCGCGTAACCGCTTAAACCCAGGATTCTCTCCTATGGATATGAACGAAATCAAAGAGATCTTTTTCCAGGAATGCGAGGAACAGCTCGCCGAACTGGAATCCGGTCTCATGAAAATGAATGATGGCGATCGCGATCCGGAAACCGTCAATGCGGTGTTCCGTGCCGTCCATTCGATCAAGGGCGGTGCCGGCGCCTTCGGTCTGGACGATCTCGTCGCCTTCGCCCATGTGTTCGAGACCACACTTGATTGCGTTCGTTCCAACAGGCTTGAGCCGACACAGGATGTCCTGAAGGTCATGCTGAAATCGGCCGACGTGCTTGCGGACCTCACCAATGCCGCCCGCGACGGCGGCAGCGTCGACGAGAGCCGCAGCCGCGGTCTGGTGAAGGAACTGGAAGCGCTGGCGAACGGAGAGCTGCCGTCTCCTTCCACAGCCGTTGAAGCGCCGACACCGAAACCTGTGCCAAAGGCGGCGCTTGCGCCTACCCCCGTGGCGGAGGCCCCGAAGGCGGCCGATGACAGCGGTTTCCAGCCGATCCCCTTCTCCTTCGACGATTTCGGCGCCGAGGAAGAGGCCGGCTCCGGTCTTCCGGTCTATGAAATCACCTTCAAGCCGCGCTCCGACCTCTATTCGAAGGGCAACGACGCCACGCTGCTGCTACGCGACCTCTCCCGCCTCGGCGAGATGAGTAGCTACTGCAACATGGACGATCTGCCGGGCCTCGACGATCTCGATGCCGAAGCCGCCTATTTCAGCTGGAATATCACGCTGAAGACGGACAAGGGCGACGATGCCATCCACGCCGTGTTCGAATTCGCTGAATGGGATTGTGACCTGGCCGTCAAGGCAGTCGAAGCCGCAACCTCTGTATCGTCCAACGACGAACTGCCGATGATCCCCGTTCCCTTCGACCTTTCGATCCTGGATGAGGGTGCCGCCGAGGCACCGGCGGAGCCGAAGTCGGATGCTGCAGCTGCCGCCGTGGCCGCCGCCGAGACGGCCTCAAACGTCACCCAGATGGCGGCCGCCGCGGCTCGCGTCGAAAAGAAGGAATCCGCCGCTTCGGCTGCAGCAAGTGCTGCCGCCGCTGCCCAGAACAATGCCGCAGCCGGTCAGACGATCCGTGTCGATCTCGATCGCGTCGACCGCCTGATCAACCTCGTCGGCGAGCTGGTCATCAACCAGGCGATGCTCTCCCAGAGCGTCATCGAGAATGACACGACGGGCACATCGTCCATCAACATGGGTCTCGAAGAGCTGCAACAGCTCACCCGCGAGATCCAGGACTCGGTCATGGCGATCCGCGCGCAGCCGGTTAAGCCGGTCTTCCAGCGCATGTCGCGCATCGTTCGCGAAATCGCCGACATGACGGGCAAGACCATCCGCCTGATTACCGAAGGTGAAAACACCGAAGTCGACAAGACGGTCATCGACAAGCTGGCCGAACCACTGACGCACATGATCCGCAATGCGGTCGACCACGGCATCGAAACGCCGGAGAAGCGTGCAGCAGCCGGCAAGAATACCGAAGGCACGGTTCGTCTGACGGCAAAGCACCGTTCCGGCCGCATCCTGATCGAGCTCGTCGACGACGGCGCCGGCATCAATCGCGAGAAGGTTCGCCAGAAGGCAATCGACAACGATCTGATCCCCGCCGACGCTAACCTTTCGGACGAGGAAATCGACAACCTGATCTTCCTGCCCGGCTTCTCGACGGCCGATAAGATCTCCGACATTTCGGGCCGCGGCGTCGGCATGGACGTCGTCAAGCGCTCCATCCAGGCCCTTGGCGGCCGCATCAACATCACTTCGCGTCCGGGCCATGGCTCCGTCTTCACGATGAGCCTGCCGCTGACCCTCGCCGTCCTCGACGGCATGGTGGTCACGGTCGCCGGCCAGACGCTTGTGGTACCGCTGACCGCCATTGTCGAAACACTGCAGCCGGAAGCTGCTGCGATCCATTCATTCGGTGCGAACCACCGTCTGATCTCGATCCGTAACAGCTTCTGCCCGCTGGTCGATGTCGGCCGCATCCTGAACTTCCGCGCAACGCAAGCAAACCCGGTCGAAGGCGTCGCACTGCTGGTGGAATCCGAAGGCGGCGGTCAGCGCGCGCTCATGGTCGATGCGATCCAGGGCCAGCGTCAGGTGGTCATCAAGAGCCTCGAGGCGAACTATACGCATGTGCCGGGCATCGCTGCGGCAACGATCCTCGGCGACGGGCGCGTGGCGCTCATCCTCGATGTCGATGCCGTCGTCGGCGCCTCGCGCGGCCAGGCACTGAAACCCGAAATGTCGTTGGCAGCAGCTGGATAGGGTCATGTCGTACACCGTGAAAAATCTGAGCCAGGGGGATCGCGAGCTCATCGCGTTCCGCATCGGCGACCAGGAATTTTGCGTAAACATCATGTCGGTTCGCGAAATCCGCGGCTGGACGCCGGCAACGGCCATGCCGCATTCGCCGGCTCACATGAAGGGCGTCATCAACCTGCGCGGCGCGGTGCTGCCGATCATCGATCTTTCGGCGCGGCTCGGCATGAAACCCGCCGAGCCGTCGGTACGCCACGTCATCATTGTCGCGCAGGTCCGGCGGAAGGTTGTCGGCCTGCTCGTCGACGCGGTCTCGGACATCCTCACTGTCACCGACGACAATATTCAACCGACGCCGGAAATCTCTTCCGACCTAGAGCGCCAGTTTGCCCGGGGCATTCTTGCGATCGAAAAGCGGATGATCTGCCTGGTCGAATTGGAAGCCCTGTTCCCCGATACCGAAAGCGAAGCTGCATGAATGCGTTGAGTGCAAAAGATCTCAGGCAGGGGAACCCGGACGAGGTCCTGGCGAGCGGCGAATATCCGCTGACGCGCCGTGACCTCATGGAAATCGCCGCGATGATCTACTCGGATGCAGGGATTTTCCTGAACGAGACCAAGGCTTCGCTGGTCTATTCGCGTCTTTCCAAGCATATCCGCAATCTCGGCCTGTCAGGTTTCCGCGAATACTGCTCGCTGGTTTCTTCGCCTGCGGGCGCCGCGCCGCGCCGCGAAATGCTTTCGCACCTGACCACCAACTTCACGCGCTTTTTCCGCGAGAACCATCACTTCGAGCACCTGCGCGACCACGTGCTGCCGGAGCTTCTCAATCGTGCCAAGGCGGGCGGGCGTGTCCGTATCTGGTCGGCCGCATCTTCCGACGGGCAGGAGCCATATTCGATTGCGCTGACCGTGCTTTCGATGATGCCCAACGTCGCGGACTACGATTTCAAGATCCTTGCGACCGATATCGACCCAAAGATACTCAATCTCGCTCGCGCCGGATGCTACGACGAGACGGCTCTCGAAACCGTATCGCCGGCCGTGCGCAAGCAGTGGTTCACGGAAGTCAACGTGGATGGGCGCCGCAAATTCCAGGTCGATGACCGTGTCAAGCGCCTGATCACCTACAACGAGCTGAACCTGATGGCGCAGTGGCCCTTCAAGGGCAAGTTCGACGTCATCTTCTGCCGAAACGTCGTGATCTATTTCGACGAACCGACGCAGATGAAGATCTGGTCGCGCTTTGCCGAACTGCTGCCGGAAGGCGGACATCTTTACATCGGCCACTCCGAGCGCGTTTCCGGCGAAGCAAAGCACGTCTTCGACAATATCGGCGTTACCACCTATCGCCACACCACAAAAGCATTGGGGAGAAAGGGATGAGCGCACCGGCAAGAGTTCTCGTCGTTGACGACTCCCCGACGATGCGCGGGCTGATCAGCGCCGTCCTGAGTTCCGATCCGGACGTCAACGTCATCGGCCAGGCGGGCGATGCGCTGGAAGCGCGCGAGGCGATCAAAAAGCTCAATCCCGATGTCGTCACGCTCGACATCGAGATGCCGAACATGAACGGCCTGGAATTTCTCGAAAAGATCATGCGGCTTCGCCCCATGCCGGTCATCATGGTCTCCACCATGACGCATCGCGGCGCGGAGGCGACGCTCGCCGCGCTCGAGATCGGGGCCTTCGATTGCGTCGGAAAGCCTGCCCCCGGCGAGCCGCGTCCCTTCGGCGATCTGGCCGAGAAGGTCAAGGCTGCCGCGCGCACGCAGCGCCAGTTCGTGCAGCCGCCAGCAGCTCCGGTTCCGCCGGTATCGGTCGCCGATTTCCGGGTCGGACGCAAGATCGTCGCGATCGGTTCGTCGACGGGCGGCGTCGAAGCGCTGATCGCGGTGCTGCAGAAGTTTCCGGCAAACTGCCCGCCGACGGTCATCACCCAGCATATGCCGCCGACCTTCACGAAAAGCTTTGCCGACCGCCTCAATCGCCTCTGTGCTCCGGTCGTTGAAGAAGCGACGGATGGCGCACGTTTAGAGATTGGTAAGATTTATCTGGCACCAGGCGGGGAACGTCATTTGCAGGTCGCGAATGCGTCCGCACCCAGTTGCCGTCTCGTCGAGCGCGATCCGGTAAACGGCCATCGCCCCTCGGTCGACGTTCTCTTCGATTCCGTTGCCGAACTTGCCGGACGCAATGCGGTCGGCGTGATCCTGACAGGCATGGGCCGCGATGGCGCGGCTGGCCTCTTGAAGATGCGCCATGCCGGCGCGCGCACTCTCGGACAGAACGAAAAGACCTGCGTGGTCTATGGAATGCCGCGAGTGGCCTATGAACTCGGTGCCGTTGAGCAGCAGCTGCCACTGAATGCCATCGGCGAAGAAATACTGAAAATGACAGCCGCCCGAAAGGAAGGGACAGAATAATGTCGATTGCGGAGAAAATCAAAGTTCTGATCGTCGACGATCAGGTCACGAGCCGGTTGTTGCTCAGCGATGCGCTGACCCAGCTCGGCTTCAAGCAGATCACGGCTGCCGGCGACGGCGAGCAGGGCATGAAGATCATGGCCCAACAGCCGCATCATCTGGTGATCTCGGATTTCAACATGCCGAAGATGGATGGTCTCGGTCTGCTGCAGGCCGTACGCACCAATCCGGCAACCAAGAAGGCTGCCTTCATCATCCTGACTGCACAGGGCGATCGTGCTCTCGTGCAGAAGGCCGCTCAGCTCGGCGCCAACAACGTGCTTGCCAAGCCCTTCACCATCGAAAAGATGAAGGCGGCGATCGAAGCCGTGTTTGGAGCGCTGAAATGAATGTCGAGGCAGCAGCCCGCCGCGTTCATATCATTCAAGGCGAATGGAAGGTCCTGAATGATCCGACCGCGGTTTTGACGACCATCCTTGGTTCGTGTGTGGCTGCCTGTCTGCGCGATCCCGTGGCCGGTGTCGGCGGTATGAACCACTTTCTGCTCCCAGGCACGGGTAACACGCCGATGAGTGGCGGGGACGCGACGCGCTATGGCGTTCACCTGATGGAATTGCTGATCAACGGCCTTCTGAAGCAGGGCGCGCGCCGCGACCGCCTGGAGGCCAAGATTTTCGGCGGGGCGAAGACGATCTCGACTTTCTCCAATGTCGGCGAACAGAACGCCGCCTTCGCCATGCAGTTCCTGAGGGATGAAGGCATCCCGGTCGTCAGCTTCAGTACCGGCGGCGAACACGGCCGCAAGCTGGAATACTGGCCGGTTTCGGGCCGCGCGCGCCAGTACCCGCTGACCGGCGCTGAAACGCAGAAGACGGTGGCTCTCGAACAGCGCCCTGTCGCACCCCACAAGCCGGTCGAAACAAGTATCGAATTTTTCTGATGACAAGGATCTTTCTATGACTTTCAGTGGAACGATAGAGCTGCCTTCGCCGGTCGAAGCGCTTCCGGATATCCTTATGCGTATCGTTTCCGAACTGCACGATGTCGCCTATCTCATCGAACGCATCGAGCCGCAGCTTCTCGAAATCGGCGGCGCCGATGTCCTGCACTCGCCCGATAGCATGAAGATCATGCAGGGCATCGATCTTGCCGTTCAGAAAACCCGCGGCCTCGCTGAATTCATTGACACGATCACCGGCGAGATTCCCCAGAGCTGGGCTGTTGACGTTGCGACCGCGCTCAGCCTGGTCAAACTTGCCGAAATGCAAAAAGCGCTCGGCGGTGCCACGCGCCACGGCCATTCCCAGCCGCTCAGCAAGGCGGCCGGCGACTTCGATTTCTTCTGATTTGAAAGCTCCCGACCTGCCCTGACGAAACGCTCGCACAAGTTTCGCCGTCTATCAACAAATGAGGCAATAAGCCTGTTTTGTCTTTGACGGATCGTGCGAGAACAGAATGAATCTGTTAAATCAATTAGTTCAGCTCATTAAGAACTTAGGTTCGCTGGGGCGAACACGCTTGTTGGCGCTCGCTGGCGTTGGCGTTTTTTCAATTGCAATTATCTTGGCTGCTGCCCTTTTCGTCAACAAGCCGGCGCAGGAAACGCTCTATGTCGGCCTTGACACCCCTGACCTCAACCAGATCAGCATGGCTCTTGCGGAAGCCAATATCGGCTTCCAGGTCGGTTCCGACGGCTCAAGTATTACTGTGCCTGCCGGCATGACGGGCAAGGCCCGCCTGCTGCTTGCCGAGCGGGGCCTACCGAACAGCGCGAATGCAGGCTATGAACTCTTCGACAATGTCGGCTCACTCGGCCTCACCTCCTTCATGCAGGAAGTCACACGCGTGCGTGCGCTCGAAGGCGAGATAGGCCGCACCATCCAGTCCATTTCAGGCATCACCGCTGCTCGCGTCCATATCGTTATGCCGGAAGTCGGAAACTTCCGTAAGGCGGAGCAGAAGCCGACAGCCTCCGTCATGATCCGGGCAAGCGCTGCGGCTGGCCGCAGTGCCGCCACCTCGATTCGCCACCTCGTCGCCTCGGCTGTGCCGGGGCTTGATGTCGATGATGTGACGATTCTTGATTCCGCCGGCCAGCTGCTCGCATCTGGCGACGAGGCAAGCAACAGCTCGCTGAACCGCTCGCTGAACATCGTCCAGAACGTCCAGCAGGAAGTCGAATCGAATATCGACAAGGCGCTTGCTCCGTTCCTCGGCATGGATAATTTCCGCTCCAGCGTGACCGCCGATCTCAACACGGATGCGCAGCAGATCCAGGAAACCGTCTACGATCCGGAATCAAAGGTGGAGCGCTCCGTGCGCACGACCAAGGAAGCCTCGCAGTCGCAGCAGAAGCAGTCCGATAACGCAACGACCGTCGAGCAGAACGTTCCGCAGGCCGCCCCCGAGCAAGGTGGCAGCAATAGTCCGGAATCGCAGGACAGGTCGGACAAGAAGGAAGAGCAGACAAACTACGAGATCAACAGCAAGACGACCGCCACGACTCGCAACAGCTACGAGATCGAGAAGCTCTCGATCGCCGTTGTCGTCAACAAGGGCCGTATCGCCCAAATGGTCGGCGAACCTGCGGATCAGGCGAAGGTCGATGCTTATCTCGCCGAGATGCAGAAGATCGTCTCGTCGGCAGCCGGTATCAGTGCTGATCGCGGCGACGTCGTCACGGTGACGGCAATGGACTTCCTCGAGAACCAGCTTCTCGAAGATGCCGCCGGCGGCGTTCGCGTCCTCGATATGCTGAGCCGCAACCTGGCGGGCATCATCAACTCGCTGGCCTTCCTGGGCGTCGCCTTCGTGGTGGTCTGGATGGGCGTGCGGCCCCTGGTGCGCAGCATCAGCGGTGGCGGTGCGGGAGTCATCGGCGACACGTCTTCAGAAAGCGTTGGCCTGGAGCTGCCTGATTTCGCACCGGCCGGTGGAGCGGCTGCCGGCGGCGCGCTCATGGACGGCTTCGGTTCTGACTTCGGCTTCGACAGCACGGAGGATCTGCTCAGCCTGGGCGACGACGACGGAAACTTCAACCGCCGCGTCAAGGAAGGCCCGGAGCGGAAGCTCGCGCGAATGGTCGAGATCAACGAGGAACGCGCGGCGAAAATCCTCAGGAAATGGGCGGTGGACAACGCCGCCTAAACGAAAGGCCGGGAGACCGGCCTTTTTTAACGTCTTCATCCGCCCGCTCGCCAGATCACGGATTTGTTATCGGAAGCTGCCGCGCGGGACATATTTTACACAAGATTGAAAAGGCACTCGATTTATTCCAGATCGAGGCGAAAGCGGAAGTTTCTCCTTACATAAACAAAAAGAAATAGCTTGGTAGGAAGACTGCTAAAGCCGAAAATTTTTTCTGTAAATACATATTCATATGTCACGCGCCGCAGCGGCGGATTTTTTCTCGATACTCGAATTACTGTTAGCTGTGTTTAAAGTATATATGAATTGTGGCGCAGAATTACTTATATGGTGACTCGCCTAAAAGGAGTGGTGTGTTGCGATATTGAGAGAATCACCATAGATTCCAGACATCTAATCAAGCGATGTCTGAGCGCGAATCACGCGCACGGAATGCGGCAAGAGTAAATCCCAAGAACTCGGATATGGTAGTTTCTATCGTCTGACTTACCCTTGGATGATTCGTTTAGTCATTGCCGCAGGCCGCGTCGGTCCTGCGCAGACAATGCCTTGCAGGAACGGGCACTCAGCCGCGGGACGTTGCCTATGGATATGCACATACTGCTTAAGGGCGAAAATCAGGCCGCGAATTTCGTTGGTCTCCAGGCCGTCAATCTTTGCTCTCGCGAGGAGCTCATTGGGCAGCTCAGCGAAATTGCCGACAGCGGGAGGTTGCAGGTCGCGCTTCGCACCCTGACCGACTACGTTGGAGCGTCGCATTACCTGCTGGCGCGATCCGACCTCATCCAGGAGGCCGGCCTCGATTTCATCGTGTCCTCGGACTGGCCGTTCGATCTCGTGAAGGACCTGGCGACGTCACTGACAAGCAGCTATGCACGCACGACCGAGCTGGAAAAGTGCATGCAGCTCTTCCAGCCAAATTTTGCTCTTCTGCCCGACAATGCCGACGTGCCGGATGGCGCCAGCCGCCAGTATTGTTCCTTGACGTTAAATGTCGGCCGTTCGCGGCTGTCGCTGATGTTCCTCTTCGATGACGGCTTCATCCTGTCACCGGAGCGGCTGCGGGACGTGGGACTCCTTGCAAGTTATCTCGCAAGTTCGCTCCGGTGCGGGGGCGCCCGGGCGGAGCGCGATTTTGAGCTGACGGAGCGGGAGCTCGAATGTCTCTTCTGGATCGCCGAGGGCAAAACCAGCGATGAGATCGCGATGATCCTCGGCATCTCCCGCAATACGATCAACAACTACATTACGAGCGTCATGCGAAAGACGGCAACCAAAACTCGCTCCGAGGCCATAGCGTTTGCGGTGAGAAATAATCTCGTCTGAGGGGAATTTATGGGGCATTCGTCAAGCAGGGCGATGGGTAGTACGGAACACATACGCAGCGTGCGCTTCAACAGGATAAGCAGCCGCTCCGACCTTTTCCCGCGGCTGGTGGCGATGCAGAAGCTGGCGGATGCCCAGAATTTTGCGGTCTACCGGATGAGCGGCTCAGGTCTGCCGGCGAAGCAGCGCCTGGTCTGCGAACTGGAAAACTGGGGACCTTCGGCAGCGGCGGCCTCAAGCAAGGCCCTTGTGGACGCTTATGGCGATGCGCTGCTGGACCATATCGAGAAATCACTCTTGCCTCTGTCCTGGGCCGGCGGCCATGATCGCGCCGCGCCCGGTTCAGCCGATTTCGCGCCGTTCATGGCGCGGCTGAAGGACGGCAACTTGCCATTTTCAGGCCTCGCTTTTCCGGTGCGGCTCGGTGCTGCAGGAAATGGCTTCGTCGTCTTCACCGGCGATTATCTTGATCCCGGCGGTGACATGATCGTAGAGCTTCATGGCCGTAGCTGCCAAATCATGATGGATCTGCTCTCGCTGGACGAACGCCGCGCGGCGGCGGCAGAAGCGTTGAGCGAGCGCGAGATCGCTTGCCTGCAGCTTGCCGGCGACGGACGCATCAGCGAAGAGATAGCTGACAAGCTCGGGCTCTCGGTTCATACGGTCAATGCTTACCTCGGCTCGGCGACGATCAAGCTGGATTCGGTCAATCGCATCCAGGCAATCGCCAAGGCAATTCGCCTAGGCTACATCAGCTGACAAGCCCGGCGCGGCGGACCGGCCGGGCTCTTTATGCCTGATGTTGGAAAGCTCGATCAGCCGGCTAGCGCCTGCAGCGGCCGGGTATTGTACCGGCTTTCGCGCAGGCTGCGTTCGAAAAAGGCCGTGTTCACGTCCGGATCGGCGGACGGTTCATGAAAGGCGATGTGATTGATCTCGATGCCGGCATGCTCCTCCGCCAGGGTCAGCTGCGCATAGACCGTCACGCCGTGCGGCTTGATCTCGAGATCGAGGACGACCTCCGGCTTGCCACCCCATTCCAGCGTGTAATTGCCTCCAAGGCCGAAATTGACCGTGCCGGGATGAAAGAAGAGCTCCGCAGCCGAGGCCACCAGATCGGCGATGCTGCCGTAATACTCGAAGCGCAGCAGCGAAATCAGATCCGAAGCGTCGAGAAGCCGAAGCTCGGTCGCAACCGGGCTGATGGCTTCGGCAAGAATTCTTTCACGCTGAGAAGAGTAGGGGCATTTCTTCATTCGGCTTATCTTACCCGTTTGTTCCTGGCGTCGGCGGCGTAAACCCGGTGAATGAGCTCCGCCACTGCCTTGTAGAATACTGACGGGATGACACTATCGATCGAGACTTGCGCAAACATGGAGCGTGCAAGGGGCGGATCTTCGAAAACCGGAATTCCGTTCTTTTCGGCTATCTCTCTGATTTTCAACGCAATGAGGTCCTGACCCTTGGCGAGAACCACTGGCGCATCGTTTTCTTCGCGCACGTAGCGCAGGGCCACGGCATAGTGCGTCGGGTTGGCGATGACGAGCGTGGCGCGTTCGACATTGGCAATCATGCGGCGGCGGGCACGGTCTCGCATCAGCGAGCGCTGGCGGCCCTTCACGAAGGGATCACCCTGAGCCTGCTTGTTTTCTTCCTTCACTTCATGCCGCGTCATCTTGAGTTCGGTGAACCAGTGATGCCGCGACCAGAAGAAATCAGCGATCGCAACGACGGCTGTCGCGAAAAGCACGACCAGCACGATCTTGCGCATGATCGTCATCGTCCGCTCGAAGAAGGTTTGCGGGTCGGAGAACATCGCATCGATCGCGTTGAAATATTCGCTCTTCAGCACGAAGAACATGATCACGCCGACGATCAGGATCTTGAACAGCGATTTGCCGAATTCGATCAGGCCGGGCAGGCTGAATATGCGCGCAAAGCCCTTGGCCGGCGAAAGGCGCGACAGCTGCGGACGGATGCGTTCGAGAACCGGAGTGGGCAAATTCTGGCTTATGGATGCTACGACGCCGAAGATCATGAACAGCAGCATGGCCGGCGTGAGAAGCACGGCGCTCACCCAGCCGAGATGAACGAAGAGCGACATCGCGTCCGGCCCGGTCTCGATCTTCCACTGGTCCGGCTGCTCAAAGATGTCGCGAAGCGATTCGCTGACGCGGCTGATGCCGACGGGCAGATAGAAGGTCAGATAGATGAAGGTCGCAAGAACGGTGGCAAAGATGGGCACTTCGCGTGAGAAGGGCGTATTGCCCTTCTCGGCCGCATCGGCCTGCTTTTTCGCTGTCGGGGCTTCTGTTTTGCTGTCCTTGTCTTCATCAGCCAAGTTCGCGGCCCTCCATCAATGGAAAGGGCCGCGGCAAGGCGCGGCCCGTTCCGAAAAGCGTAATCTCGTGGTGCATCGCGATCAACGCCGTGAGCGGCCTCTCGTCGGGTTGTCAACAGAAGCAGAAGCTTAGGCGGCTGCCGGCGCTTCGCCCTCCGTCTCCTTGAGCTGGATCTGGCCGGAATTTGCCAACCGAATCGCTTCCTGGGCGACAGCACGCCGCGCAATGGCGATCTCGCGCGGATTGATGCCGACAGTGCCGCTCTGCAGGTCCGATTCGATCATTCGTCGCTGGCGCGGGCTGATCGACGAGAGAACGGCTTCACGGATTTCGGCCGACGCGCCGCGCAAAGCCATGGTAAGAATGTCGGCGGAGATATCGTTGAGCAGCATGACACGGCTGCGCTGCGGCATGAAGAGAATGTCGTCGAAGAGGAAGATCTTCGGGCGAACCTTGTTGACGGATTCGCGGCTGATCGACTCCAGCGAAGTTAGCAAGGTATCGACCTGCGGCTTGTCCATCTCGTTCATGAGTTCGGCAACCTTGTTCGAGCCGATCGAATTCTTCTCGGCCTCGACCTCGGCCAGCAGCGTCATCACCTGCTTTTCGATGATGTGCGCGACCTTGGGGCTGACGGATTTCAGGTTCACGGTACGGTTCATGATGTCCGCGCGGCGGCTGTCGGGAAGCTGCATCAGCACCTTGGCGCCGAAGGAAGACGGCATCATCGAAAGGATATAGGCGACGGTCTGCGGATGTTCGCGCAGCAGGAACTTGCCGATGAAGGCCGGATCGCCCTCGCCGAGACGGTCCCAGATTGAGGTTTCGTATGCCTGGAACGCGGTGCGGCGGCCGAGAAGGCTGTCCACCTCGTCCGGAGTCAGGCCCTCCTCGAGAATGCTCTCGATGGCCTTGGCATTGTCCATAAGGCCGGCGCCTTCGGTGAAGAGATCTTCGAATTCGGCTACCAGGCCAAGAAGTTCATCCGGCGGAATGGCCCGCAGAGCCTGTGCGGAGGAGATAATCGTCTGCAACTCGGCCTGGGTGAAATACTTCAATAGCCGGCCTGCGACTCCCTTCCCCATAGCGAGGAGTACAGCCGCTGCCTTTTCAGCCTGGGTCAACGGTTTCCCGGCAAGTGCGCCGCCGAAATCGTCAAAGTCCATCATGGTCTAACCTCTCCGCCCCTAACCGGGGTCAGGCTTTTCTTGTGCTCAAAACTTCTATCAGTTTAACCCCGAAGCGGGTGTCGTCATTCTCCAGGACGGTGATTTCGCCACGTGCGATCTTGCGGCCGTTCACCATGATTTCAACCGGCTCGCCGATCTTCTTGTCGAGGGCGATGGTCGCGCCTTCGTTGAGATTCATCAGGCCGGAAACCTGCATGCGGCTGCTGCCGAGCATGATCTGGACGTCGATCGGAATGTCCATGATCAGTTCGAAGTTCGAAGACAGCGCGCTGCCGAGCGGTGCCGGTTCGGCGCTCGCCGCGGACAAAGCGGTATCACCGAAATCCGAAGAGCCGCCAAAGTCGCCGGCGCCGAAATCGCTGCTGTCGAACGATGTCTCGGCTGCGCCATCGCTGGCGAAATCGCCGAAGGCCGACAAATCGGTGCCGGTTCCGGCGCCGAATGCATCGGCTTCTTCCCCCAACTCCGCAAGCCCGCCGTCCGAATCCTGCTTCAGAACCCCGCGGAGATCATCGATCGCCTGGTCGAGGTCAGCTTCGTTGCCCGGAAGCTCCAGTGACAGATCGTCGTTCTGCTGTGTTTTCTTCGTAGCCATGAAATCACTATTCCAGTTGAAACTTGCCTCAAACTGCCGTCGCAGCCGAGGGGAGGGGAACCGATTAATTCATTAAATGACGGATGAGCTCGTCGTCGGAGCTGATCGTATCTTTGACCCGGACAGTATAATTTTCGCCGGAACGCCCGAACTCGCACACATACAATTCCTTGCTGTTGGCACTGAGCTCGACACGGACGTCGGCAGTGTCGCGGAACGGAATGACATCGCCCGGCGCGAGCTTGGAGATGGTGCGCAGCGTCAGATCCTGAAGGCGGATTTTCGCGTCGAGCGTCACATGCGAACGGTGGACCTGTTCGGTGAGCTGTTCGGTCCATTCCGTGGACTTGGTGGGCTGGTTCGTTGCCTTCGGTGCGGAAATCTGCGTCTTAAGGAGCGGCGCCTGGGGCACGATCACCGAGAACTCGGACGTGATACCCGAAAGCGTGATTGACATGTTGATGGCCGAGGCGAATTCGTCCGGCGTATCGCTGGAGGGATGGCCGCGGAATTCGTGCGGATGCGGCGGCTCAAGGTTCGGTTCGAAACCGCCCGGTGCATTGACGGCGGAACGGAAGACATTGGCGATTTTCTCGAAAACCATGACCGCAAGTTCGAGCTCGATGACCGAAAGCGACCTATCGGCCGGCTGCTCGATCGTATCGGACGCGGCCCCAAGCAGGTTTTCCATCAGTGTGATGACGAAGCTGTTGCCGCAGGCAAAGGTGATGTTCTGCGACCAGTTGCGCAACGTCGCCTCGACGAGGGTCACGTTGGTGTCGAGGTCGGCAATCAGATCGTTCTTGTGGCCGGAACTGCAGCCGAGATAGGCGACGGCGATGTCCAGCCCGGTTTCGCTCTTGAAGATATCCGGCAGGAATTCGCCATAGACCTCCGACAATGAAGCGCAGAGCTTTTCTATGGTCGCCCGGTCGCCGAGGCGTCCCGTCAGCTTCGCAAGAAGGACCGGATCCATTGCCGGCCTTTGAGGGGAAAGGTTGCTCATGGTCGTTTAGGCCGCCTTGTTCTCGCCACCCGGGTTCATCATTTCCTGTTCGACCGCGTCGATTGATGGGCGCTCGTAAGCAGAAATCGTCTTGCGGCCGTATTCGAGGGCCACCTGTGGTACGGAGCCGTTCATGTAGGCAAGCAAGGTCTGCTTCACGATGACGTAGAGGCGATGCTGCTTCGTGCGCACGACCTTGATCTGGGAGACGAGCGGCGAGCAGAGGCAATAAGACAGCAGAATGCCGAGGAAGGTGCCGACGAGCGCCGAACCGATCAGGTGGCCGAGGACCTCCGGCGAATCGTTGATGTGCGCCATGGCCTTGATGACGCCGAGAACGGCGGCAACGATACCGATCGCGGGGAAAGCGTCGCCCATGATCTGGATGGCGTGATAGGGCTTCATCTTGTCGTGCAGGATCGTATTGATCTCTTCGTCCATCAGAGCCTCAATCTCATGCGAGCGGGCATTGCCGATAATGATCAAGCGGACGTAGTCGCAGATGAATGCCGTCAATTCCTTGTTCTTCAGGATCGTCGGAGCTGACAGGAAGATCGAGGATTCGGCCGGATTGTCGATATGCGCCTCGATCTCGTTGCGTGATTTCGTGCGCAGGTCGCGCATTAGCGAATAGAGGACACCCAGCGTATCGAGGTAATTCCGCTCCTTGGGCACCGTATGCTTGAAGGCTTCACCGAGTGCCTTTCCGGAATCCTTCACCACCTTCATCGGGTTAGCCATGATGAAGCTGCCCAGGCCAGCGCCGCCGATGATGACGAGTTCGAAAGGCTGCCAGAGTGCGCCGACATGGCCACCCATCGCCATGAAGCTGCCAACGATGCAGCCGCAGGTAATCACAAATCCGATAATGATATTCATCGTCAGTCCAAACGTGAACGTTGTTTTCAACCTCAGGGATAGGGTCGCTGGCTTGCGTGAGGCTGATGGTTGGCACTTTGAGCCCGCATTGTGCATGCCAGCTTCGCACAAGGATTTGCCGTCAGGTTCAAGGTGACGAATGGACCGATTCGTCCGTTTCTGAGATGCCGCCTCAGCGAGACCGTGGATTAACAAATGACAGGAACCCGGTCTTCGTTCCGTTCATCGCCAATGCCAGGAGCCTATCATGCAATCCGGTCTTTATGTTTCCTTGTCATCCCAGATGGCACTCGAAAAGCGCCTGACGACAATTGCGGACAATATGGCGAACGTGAACACGACCGGATTTCGCGGGACGGAGGTGAAGTTCAATCAGTTGCTGAGCGACACCGACAACAAGCTGAACGCAAAGGTTGCCTTCGTCTCGCAGGGCAATGACTATCTATCCGGCGACAGCGGCGAGCTGCAGCACACCGGCAACATGCTGGACTTTGCGATCAAGGGCGACGGCTGGTTCGCACTGGATACGCCGGCGGGTCAGGTTCTGACCAAGGACGGCCGGTTCACCATGAAGGACACGGGCGAGCTGGTGTCGATCCGCGGATACCCGGTTCTCGACGCTGGCGGCGCGCCGATTCAGCTGAACTCGGCGGGCGGTGAGCCCAAGGTCGGCAATGACGGCATGATCTACCAGGGCGGCCGGCAGGTTGGCTCGCTCGGTCTCTTCGAAGCCGATATCAGCAAGGGTTACCTCCGCTATGAGAACAGCGGCGTCATGACCACGGAGACGCCGCGGGCCGTGACCGACCGATTCAATATCGGCATCGAGCAAGGCTATCTCGAAAACTCCAACGTCAACGCGATGCACGAAATCACCCAGCTGATCGAAGTCAACCGCGCCTTCGAGAGCATCGCCTCGCTGACGGCCGACAGCGAAAGCTCCTTCAACGAGGCCATCAAGACGCTGGGTGGCAGCCGTTGAGCGAAAGGTTTGACGGATGACCAACATGCCGCTGACTGAAGACGCGCTTTCGCCGAAGCTGGATCATCTGGCCGGCCTCGTCAGCCGCTATACCAAGCCGGAATATGCGGTCGCACATGGCGGCCATGTCCAGACGATCGCCGCCGGCCACTATACGGTAAGCGGTCTTTCCCGCCACGTCCGTCTCGGCGAATTTGTCGCCCACAAGTCGGCGACCGGCATCCATCTCGGCGAGGTCGTCCGCGTCGAGCCGGAACTGGCCTATGTCTGCCCGATCGAACCGGGTGAGCCGATCGGCATTCATGACACGGTCATCCGCAAGGGAGCTTTTCGAATATCGCCGGCCGAAAGCTGGTGCGGCCGGACGATCAATTCGCTTTGCGAACCGATCGATGGCCTTGGCCCGATCGTTGAGGGCCTCGATCGCCGCTCGATTTCCAATACCGCGCCGCCTTCGATGACCCGCAAGCGTGTCGAGAAGGGCTTCCGGACGGGTGTCCGCGCCATCGATATCTTTTCGCCGCTATGCCACGGCCAGCGCCTCGGAATCTTCGCAGGCTCCGGCGTCGGTAAGTCGACGCTGCTCTCGATGCTCGCCAAGGCCGATGCCTTTGACAGGGTGGTCATTGCGCTCGTCGGCGAACGCGGCCGCGAAGTGCGCGAATTCATCGAGGATACGCTCGGCGAGAACATGAAGAAGTCGATCGCCGTTGTCGCGACCAGCGACGAGAGCCCGATGCTGCGCAAGATGGCGCCGTTGACGGCGGTGACGATCGCCGAACATTTCCGCGATCAGGGCGACAACGTTCTCCTGATTGTCGACAGCGTCACGCGCTTTGCCCATGCAATCCGGGAAGTGGCGACGGCATCCGGCGAGCCGCCGATCGCCCGCGGCTATCCCGCATCCGTTTTCACCGAGCTGCCGCGACTGCTCGAGCGTGCGGGTCCCGGGCCGGAAGGCACAGGAACTATCACCGCAATCATCTCGATCCTCGTCGATGGCGACAATCACAACGACCCGATCGCCGACTCCACGCGCGGCATTCTCGACGGCCATATCGTCCTGCAGCGCAGCCTTGCAGAGGAGGGCCGCTATCCGCCGATCGACCCGCTGGCTTCCATTTCGCGCCTTGCCCGCAAGGCCTGGACGCCGGATCAGGAAAAGCTGGTCTCGCGCCTGAAGGCGCTGATCCATCGCTTCGAGGAAACGCGCGACCTGCGCTTGATCGGCGGCTACCGACCGGGGGCCGACCCGGATTTGGACATGGCGGTCAAGCAGGTACCAATTATATACGATGTTTTGAAACAGTCGCCGGGAGACCGCGAGTCGGCCGATGCCTTTGCTGACCTGGCGGCAGCACTCAAGACGGCTGCCGGGATTTCGAACCAGCCGTCGACGATCCCGACGAGACCCAGAGGCTAGCTTTGACCACTTTCGACGATGATGACGAGCGCATCGCTCCCTTGAAGCCACTGGAAAAGCGGCAGGCGCTGATGCTCGACCGTGTGCTGACCGTGACTGGGCTTGCGCTCGCGGGTGCGGCGGCGTTTTTCCCATGGTATGTCTTCTTCAACGAGGACAAGTTCAGCATCAAAGTCGAACAAGGTGACCGGAGCCGTGACCTGCCGGACTGGCCGGAACGCAACGTTTTCAGCGTCTCGCCGCTTGCGATGGTCAACAAGAACGAGGTGGAGAAGAAGCCCGCGCTTGCCTTCGACCCTCTGACGACCGCGACGGTTTCGAATGTCGGCAGGGAGAGCAACAAGGGTATCATGCCCGACGACCAGCCGTTTCCAGCCGTTTCCGGTTTCAAGCTGCTGCATGTCGCCAACGGCCGCGCGCTGATTGAGGATTCCTCGGGCATGTATGTCGTGCGCGTCGGATCGATCCTCCCGGACGAAAGCCGTCTTGCCACGCTGGAAGAGCGCGACGGCAAATGGGTGATCGTCACGTCCAATGGTGAAGTCTACCAGAACAATTGATCGCGATTGCTGTGATCGGTGGAGGCTCCGCGCGTGCGACGGGGTCTCTTTGCTTTTGGCGCTTCCATAAAGATAGCTTCGGCGAGAAGCCGAAATTCCCCGTAAGTCTGACGCAAGATTGCCGCCCTAGGGTCCTCTCAGTAAAAACGGAGAGTTCCCATGCAACCGATTCAACTATTCGACTTGGCCTCGCGGCAGGCGGAATGGCTGACGATCCGTCAGGAGGTTGTGGCCGGCAATATCGCGAATGCAAACACGCCGAAATTTCGTGCCAAGGACGTGACGCCTTTCGAGGCCGTGCTCGACAAGGCCGATATCACCATGGCCCGCACCAATCCGGCGCATCTCAGCGGCAACGATTTCAGCACCAGCGGCGGCATCGACGTCAAGGAAGCTGCACTCGACCAGGAAATCGGCGTGCAGGAATCGGGCAATACCGTCGGCCTCGCGGAGGAACTGTCCAAGTCCGGCGAGATCAAGCGTCAGTACGAGTTGAACACCTCTTTGGTGGGCTCCTTCCATCGAATGATGTTGATGACCGTAAGGAAGTAATGTCGTGGATCCCTTGTCAGCTGCAATGAAGATCGCAGGTTCCGGGCTCGAAGCGCAGTCGACGCGCTTGCGCATCGTCTCGGAAAACATCGCAAACGCCCGTTCGACCGGCGATACGCCCGGCGCCGATCCCTATCGCCGCAAGACGATCACGTTTGGCGAGGAGGTCGATCGCGCCGGCGGCGTGACGACAGTGGGCGTCAAGAAGCTCGGCGTCGACGAATCCGATTTCACGACGGAATACGATCCGAGCAATCCGGGCGCCGACGAGCGCGGCGTCGTCAAGCTGCCGAACGTCAACATGCTGGTCGAAATGGCGGACATGCGCGAAGCCAACCGTTCCTATGACGCCAACCTGCAGACCATCAAGCAGACCCGCGACCTGATCTCCTCCACGATCGATCTCCTGAAGAGCCAATAATGATCAACACCGTACAGAACGTTAGCTCTCTTTCCGTAACGCGCGGCCTCGGCAGCGTTGCGACCGAGAATTCCTCCACGGCCCCTTCCGCCGCCGAAAGCGCCAAGAACGACCAGAGCTTTGCGGCCGTTCTCGGAAACATGGCAACGCAGGCCGTAGATACCATGAAGGGCGCCGAAAGCATGTCCTTCGCCGGCATCAAGGGCACGGCGACGACCCGCGAAGTGGTCGACTCCATGCTGCAGGCCGAGCAGACCCTGCAAACCGCAATCGCAATCCGTGACAAGGTCGTGTCGGCCTTTCTCGAAGTCACCAAGATGCAGATGTAACTGGATTTAAGGACGAACCGATGAGAGCGCTCGCCATTGCGGCTACGGGCATGGATGCCCAGCAGACTAACCTCGAAGTGATCGCGAACAACATCGCGAACATCAATACGACAGGCTTCAAGCGTGCACGCGCCGAGTTCACCGACCTTCTCTACCAGACCGAACGCGCCAAGGGCGTCGCAAACCGCGCCAATCAGGCGATCGTTCCGGAAGGCGCCAATATCGGCCTCGGCGTGCAGACATCTGCGATCCGCAACCTGCACATTCAGGGCGAGCTCAGCCAGACCGGCAACGATCTCGACGTGGCGCTGATCGGCAAGGGTTTCTTCCAGATCGAGGCCCCGGACGGCACAACGCTCTACACACGCGCCGGCGCTTTTAACAAGAACGACCAGGGCCAGCTCGTCACCGTCGATGGTTATGAAGTCGTCCCGGGCATCACGATCCCGACCGGCTCGACGGAACTGACGATCAGCCGGTCCGGTGAAGTCACCGCAAAGCTCCCGGGCCAGACGGATCCGACGACGCTCGGCCAGCTGACGCTTGCAAGTTTCGTCAACGAAGCCGGCCTTCAGCCGCTTGGTGACAACCTTTTCCAGCAGACGCCGGCCTCCGGCGACCCGGTCGTCGGTACGCCGGACGAAGAGGGCTTTGCGTACATGAAGCAGGGCTACCTGGAATCTTCGAACGTCGATCCGGTGAAGGAAATCACCGAGCTGATATCGGCCCAGCGCGCCTATGAAATGAACTCCAAGGTCATCACCACGGCCGACGAAATGGCCTCCATCGTCAGCAAGAACCTGAAATAAAGAGGAAAGGGCCGAACATGATGTTTCGCCGGGCGAGAAATATCGTCGCTTTGACGGCATTAGCCTCGGTTGCGATCGCAGGCATCTTCATGCCCGGCGCCGCGAGCGCCGGCATGGGCTATGCGGTCGTGCCGACGGCCATCATCTATCCCGGAGAAACGATCGGCGGCGGCCAGCTTCAGGAGGTCGAAGTCACCAATCCGAACCTTGCGAGCGGCTATGCGAAATCCATCGACGAAGTTCGCGGCATGATCTCGAAGCGCACGCTGCTGCCGGGACGGACGATCCCTGTTTCGGCGCTGCGCGAGCCTTACACCGTCACCCGCGGATCGCAGATTCGCCTGATCTTTCGTATCGGCGCGATGACGATCTCGGCGGCAGGCTCGCCGCTCGAGGACGGCTCTACCGGCCAGGTCGTTCGTGCCCGCAACATGGATTCAGGCGTCATCGTCAGCGGCACCGTGCTTGCCGACGGCACCATACACGTGGCGGCAAAATGAAGATTGTCTCTCGCTTTTTTCTCGCACTCGCGGCCCTTTCCATGTGCATGGCGCATGTGACGCCGGCATTTGCGCTGACCTCGCGCATCAAGGACATCGCCTCGCTGCAGGCCGGGCGCGATAATCAGCTCATCGGCTACGGTCTCGTCGTCGGTCTTCAGGGCACGGGCGACGGCTTCCGCGCTTCACCGTTCACCGAACAGTCGATGCGCGCCATGCTGCAGAACCTCGGCATTTCGACGCAGGGCGGCGAATCCAATGCGAAGAATACGGCGGCTGTCATGGTCACGGCGAACCTTCCGCCTTTTGCGAGCCCCGGCAGCCGCATCGACGTCAGCGTCAGTTCGCTGGGCGACGCGACCTCGCTGCGTGGCGGCACGCTTGTCATGACGTCGCTGTCGGGCGCCGACGGTCAGATTTATGCCGTCGCGCAAGGCTCCGTCGTTGTCTCCGGCTTCCAGGCGCAAGGCCAGGCTGCAACGCTGACCGAGGGCGTCACGACGGCCGGCCGCGTTCCGGGCGGCGCAATTATCGAGCGCGAGCTTCCCTCGCACTTCAAGGATTCCGTCAATCTGGTGCTGCAGCTTCGCAACCCGGATTTCTCGACGGCCGTGCGCATTGCCGATGTGGTGAACGGCTATGCCGCTGCCCGCTTCGGCGGTCCGGTCGCGGAGGCGAGGGACGCGCAGGAAGTTGTCGTCCAGAAGCCGCGTGTCGCGGACCTGACGCGATTAATGGCCGATATCGAAAATCTGGTCGTCGAGACCGATACGCCGGCGAAGGTCGTGGTCAACGAGCGCACCGGCACGATCGTCATCGGGGCGGACGTTCGCGTCTCGCCGGTTGCGGTCAGCTACGGAACTCTGACCGTACAGGTTACCGAGCTGCCGCAGATTATCCAGCCCGAGCCCTTCTCGCGCGGCGTCACAGCCGTCCAGCCGCAGACCGATATCGCCGCGCAGCAAAACGGCGGACGTGTCGCGATCCTCGACGGTCCGGACCTCCGGACCCTGGTTGCAGGTCTCAACAACATCGGCGTCAAGCCGGATGGTATCATCGCAATCCTGCAGGGTATCAAGTCCGCGGGCGCCCTGCAGGCGGAGCTCGTACTGCAATGATCGGCTCGAAGTTCGACACCAGAATTTCCAAACTGCTACGGCGGCTCTCGCTACCGGCTGCCGTGGCCGTCCTTCTTTCCATCCCCGGCGCCTTCGCCCAGGAAGCCGCAAGACCTGCCGGCGACCTGAGCTCGGAAGAGGAAATCAAGCAGTTCTGCACCAACATTGCCGATCCGGCGCGCGACCAGCGCTATCTGCTGCAGAAGCAGGAACTGGAGAAGCTGCGCGCCGATATCGACGCCCGCATGGCGGAAATGGACAAGCGCAAGGCCGAGTATCAGGACTGGCTGAAGCGTCGCGACGACTTCCTCAAGCAGGCCCAGGCGGGCCTTACCGACATCTTTAAGAACATGAAGCCGGACGCTGCGGCGCTGCAGCTTCAGGAAGTCAAGATCGAGGTTGCGGCGGCGGTGATCATGCGGCTCGGCTCGCGTCAGTCGAGCCTGATCCTGAACGAGATGGACCCGCTGAAGGCGGCCGTCATCGCCAATATCATCGCAAGTGCGTCCGATCCCAATACGTCGAAGGATCCCTCATGAACAAGCGTTTCCCGGCTGTCATGGCCGCTGTTGCCCTACTAGCCGGCTGCCAGTCGCCGCAGGCTGTGAGGGAGATCGGCCGGGCGCCTGCCATGAGCCCGATCGGCAGTGGCCTTGCTTACGGCCAAACACCGCAGATGGCGCTTTATCCGAAGCAGCCGCGCCAGGTAGCGCAGGGCTATTCGCTGTGGAGCGATTCCCAGGCGGCCCTCTTCAAGGATGCGCGCGCACTCAACGTCGGCGACATTCTGACGGTCAATATCCAGATCAACGACAAGGCGACGTTCGACAACGAAACCAATCGCAGTCGCCAGAATTCGAGCGGGCTCAATTGGGATGTGCAGGCGAACATCTTCGGCTGGAACCCGACCTCCCAGACGGACATCACCTACGGTTCCGACACGAGCACTGACGGCAAGGGCAAGATCGAGCGTTCCGAAAAGCTGACGCTCCTCGTCGCGGCTGTCGTCACCGGCATCCTCGAAAACGGCAACCTCGTCATCAGTGGATCGCAGGAAGTCCGCGTAAACCAGGAAATCCGCATCCTCAATGTTGCCGGTATCGTGCGCCCGCAGGACGTCGATGCCGAAAACCAGATCTCTTACGAGAAGATCGCCGAAGCCCGCATCTCCTACGGCGGCCGCGGCCGCCTGATGGAAGTGCAGCAGCCGCCGCGCGGCCAGCAGGCCATCGATCTCTTCTCGCCGCTCTAAGGCCGGATGACCATGGCAGACGCAGAAGAAACCGACGGCAAGCCGAAAGCGAAATCCGCCATGCTGATCATGGCTGCTGGGCTGCTCGCGCTCACCCTTCTCGGCGCTGGCGGCGGCTGGCTCGTCGGCACGACGATTGCACCGAACGTCAAGAGCGCCGAGCAGGCGGAGGTGGCGGCACAAACGGCTTCGGCCAGCGGCGAAGAGAAAAAGGAAGGCGAGGGCGGACTGCCCCATATTTCCACCGAGGCGAACAACGTCTTCCAGCTTGAGCCGATCACGTCGAACCTCGCCTATCCCTCGGAAAACTGGGTCCGCCTCGAAGTGGCGCTGCTCTTCAACGGTCCGCCGGATGTGAAAGTGGCCGAGGATATCCACCAGGATGTCCTGGCTTACATCCGCACCGTTTCCCTTCAGCAGATCGAAGGGCCGCGCGGCTTTCAATATCTGCGGGATGACATACAGGAACGTGTTGACCTGCGTTCGCAAGGACGAGTATCGAAGGTCATGTTCAGGACCTTTGTCATCGAATGATTCGATTTATAGTTTTCTTCGCTGCCATGATGGCGGCGCCGGAATTGGCGGTTGCCCAGCAGCTGCCGACAGATCTTTTGAACATACCCGTCGATGGTTCCGTCGCCGCCTGGATCATCCGCACCTTCGGCCTTCTGACCGTCCTTTCGGTCGCGCCCGGCATCCTGATCATGGTGACGAGCTTTCCCCGCTTCGTCATCGCCTTTTCGATCCTGCGCACGGGCATGGGACTTTCTTCCACCCCTTCCAACATGATCCTGCTTTCGTTGGCGCTCTTCATGACCTTCTATGTCATGTCGCCAACCTTCGATCAGGCCTGGCAGAGCGGCGTGCAGCCACTGCTTTCCAACCAGATCAACGAGCAGGAGGCCGTACAGCGCATTGCGGAGCCCTTCCGCACCTTCATGGCCGCCAACACGCGCGACAAGGATCTGGCGCTCTTCGTCGACCTTGCGCGTGAGCGCGGCCAGACCGTCCAGACCGGTGCCCAGATCGACTACCGTGTTCTCATTCCGGCTTTCATGATTTCGGAGATCCGGCGCGGGTTTGAGATCGGCTTCCTGATCGTCCTGCCGTTCCTCGTCATCGACCTGATCGTTGCAACGATCACTATGGCGATGGGCATGATGATGCTGCCGCCGACCTCGATCTCGCTGCCGTTCAAGATCCTGTTCTTCGTATTGATCGACGGCTGGAACCTGCTGGTCGGCAGCCTGGTGCGATCCTTCAGCTAATCTCCACTAACGAATTCCGATCGGCCGGCATGCCGCAATGAAAAACCGCCGGGCATGCAGCCGGCGGTTTCCTTCATCTTATACAGCAGCTATTCCGCCGAGTAGAACGGCTCTGTACGCCGCGGCAAAGCCGGCACGTCGATGTGATCAGGATCAAGGCCGTTCCTGGCGCGCTCAGCCATCATTTCATAGGCTGTTTCCAGGTGATGGCAGAAGCGCTCCGCATCGAAAAGCGGCATGATCGGGCCGTTGGCTTTCAGGCGCGCCTTGTACTCGGCGATCTTTTCGGGATTTTGCGCCAGCTCGACGGCCAGGTCTTCATAAGCCTTCAGGTCCGGGGCAACGAGTTCGGGCAGGCCGATGGCGTGCTGCAGGCTCTCGCTGACGCGCGACGCGAAGTTGGTGCCCTTGACTGTCAGGACCGGCAGACCGCCCCATAGCTGCTCCGACGTGGTCGTGTGACCATTGACCGGGAATGTGTCGATGCCGATGTCGGCTGCCTGCTGGCGGGTGATATGTTCTTCGTAGGTGACACGCGGGCAAAAGATGATGCGCTTTTGCGGGATGCCGGCCTGCTGGAACCTCTTCGAGAGATTTGCCTGGTTCCGCGTCCCGTTGGACATGATCCAAAGGACGCTGTTGGGCGCGCGCTTCAGGATATTGCACCAGATGTCGATCGTCTCGGCGATGATTTTGCGGTTGCCGTTGAACGAAGCGAAGATGAAGGCATCTTCAGGCAGGCCGAGGTCGGCCCGCGTGATCGGCTTCGGTTTCGGACGGTTCGTCGGGTCATTCGGCTGGTAGCTTTCCGGCATCCGGCAGAATTTCTCATGGTAATACGGCTTTGCCGCATCCGGAAGGACGAAGCGGTCGCCGATGACGTAGTCGAGATCGATGTTGAGCGTGCTGCCCGGAAAACCGAGCCAGGCGACATGAACAGGTGCCAGCGGCAGATTGAAAGACGATGCCCGGCTGCCGGCGGTGTGGCCCTTCAGGTCGACCATGATGTCGATGTTATGCTCGCGAACGACGGCAGCGATTGCTTCATTGGAAAGGCCGTACACATCGACGACGTTTCCCCAACGGCTGCGGTCGGTCGTGTTCTTCGCCAGATGCTCCGGCTCCGTGTGGCAGAACAGCGTAATTTCGAAGCGGCTCGTGTCGTGCAGTTCGAGGATGCGCTGCAGGAGCTTCATCGTCGCGTGGTGATCCCAGAAGTCCGAGGACATGTAGCCGACGCGGATCTTGTCGGACCAGGTGTGCGGCATCTTCCGCCGCATGGCGACGCGTTCTGGATTGAGGGGGGTCGTACCGATCGTGGCAAACCGGTTCAGGCTCTCGTCGCCGTTCCAGTGGAGATGGTAGAACGGGTTGTCCTTGCGAAGCACGTCGAGATCGCCTTTGGCGATGCGCTCGATGATCGGAGCATTGTGTTTGTCGGTTTCGTCGAAATCGTTGAACTCGCGCAAGAAGACCAGATAGAGAAAGCGGAAAGCGATATTGCCGGGGTACCGCTTGAACAGATTGCGCGCGAGCATCTGGTTGGTCTGATCATGCAGGTCGTCGGTCAGGAGCAGGGCGGCGAGCCTGGAGTGGTCTGGATTGGAACTTTCCGACAGCACTTTCTTGAACGGCTTTACGATGTCGCGCTGCTGGCGGTTCAGGTAGATCGAGGTCAGGATATAGGCGAGCTCCGCGTCATCCTGCGCCTTCGAAAGATTGCGCATGCCGATCAGCAATGCGTCGTCTTCGTTCCCGCACTCAAAATGTAGACGTGCGGCCTGCTTGTGGTATTCGTATGCGTTCGGGCTGTCGTATTGAGCAGCGAGCGCATAGGATCTTGCCGCATCTGCCTTGAAGCCCAACTGCAGAAGGTTCTTTGCAAGCAGCGCGTAGGTTTTGGCGTCCTGTTGGCTGTCGATGAGCTGGTTCAGTGTTGCAAGCGATTGGGTATAGCGGCCCATCTGGTAGTCTTTGGAGGCTGCCGAAAACGAAACTTTGCTGTTCAAAACCAACTCCGTGCGGAAATATCCGTTTGAATGTCGCCGTTCAGGGTCGCGCCCACGGCGCCGCAAAGGCGCAATTATCCCAACCCTGGTTCATCGCATATTGCCGGGCGAAGCTTGCTTGAAACAGGTGACCAGTGGATGCGCACTACAAAATATTTTTAGCTTGAGATTACAGATATTTACCGCGCATTAACTACGCCTGCTGTCCGCGTTCGGGCACTGCTTCGTTTTTAAGAAGTTGGCAAGCATTGGCTGCGAGATTGCTCCCCGACATGACGGGTTTGGGCCAAGAACACAAGGCACCGAGGGGCATGAAGCTGCTCCGTCATCGCCGGTAAGCAGTCCGGTAATGTCCTCCTTTTGTATCTAGTTTTCTAGGGGACAGACTTATGACAAGTATTAATACGAACAACTCTTCCATGGCAGCTCTCCAGACGCTGCGTAACGTCAACAAGGGCCTGAACCAGACTCAGAACCACGTTTCGACGGGTCTGCGCGTCGGCTCGGCTTCCGACAACGCTGCTTACTGGTCGATCGCAACGACCATGCGTTCCGACAACAAGGCGCTCTCGGCCGTTTCCGACGCTCTCGGCATGGGTGCCGCCAAGGTCGACACCGCTTACACCGCGATGGACAGCGCCATCGACGTTGTTTCCGAAATCAAGGCCAAGCTGGTCGCCGCAACTGAAAACGGCGTCGACAAGGCGAAGGTCCAGGAAGAAATCAGCCAGCTGCAAGCGCAGTTGATGAGCATCGCTCAGTCGGCTTCCTTCAATGGCGAAAACTGGGTTGCCGGCGCAAACAACACCACGAAGAGCGTTGTTTCGTCCTTCGTTCGCGACGGTTCGAACGGCGTCTCGGTCAAGACCACCGACTACAAGCTCGACAACACCTCGGCCGGCAACGTGCTGTTCGGCATGAGCGGCGGCTCGATCGAAACCTCCACCGGCATCCTCGGCACCTCGACGGGCGCAACCGGTTCCGTCTACTCGATGGACATCACCAACTTCACGCTGGGCCAGATCTCGACGGCTCTGTCCAACGTCGAATCCGCACTGAAGGCGATGACTTCGGCTGGTGCCGAGCTCGGCTCGCTCTCCACCCGCATCGAACTGCAAGACGATTTCGTCTCGGCTCTGAGCGACTCGATCGACTCCGGTATCGGCCGTCTCGTCGACGCTGACATGGAAGAAGAGTCCTCCAAGCTCAGCGCCCTGCAGACGCAGCAGCAGCTTGCGATCCAGTCTCTCTCGATCGCCAACTCCTCTTCGCAGAACATCCTGTCGCTCTTCCGCTAAGAGCGGTCGAAATCGACAAGCACGAGTTTTCGCGGCCGGGTCATCCCGGCCGCGAAATGTTTTAAGAACAGGTTAATCAAATCACATTTAACATTCAGAATTCATTAACTAAATTTCTTTTTTAGCTTCAGTATTCCTTAACCATCTTGCTGTTTCCTAAGCCCATCGAAACGGCGAGTTAACCTTAATGGATGCGGTTAACAGGCATGAGGCTGATCGCTGTGGGCCGGCTAAAAATTCCGGAATGTCCCTTCCTTGTTTTTCCTGCCAAAGGGGCAAATAGACATGACGAGTATCGTTACCAATAACGCTGCAATGGCAGCTCTCCAGACTCTCCGCGGCATCAACCAGGGCCTCGGCGAAACCCAGGATCATGTTTCGTCCGGCCTGCGCGTCGGCAAGGCCGCTGACAACGCTGCTTACTGGTCGATCGCAACGACCATGCGTTCCGACAACAAGGCGCTTTCGGCTGTTTCGGACGCTCTCGGCCTCGGTGCCGCCAAGGTCGACACTGCCTATGCTGCGATGGACAGCGCCATCGACGTTGTTTCCGAAATCAAGGCCAAGCTGGTCGCCGCGACCGAAAACGGCGTCGACAAGGCGAAGGTCCAGGAAGAAATCGACCAGCTTCAGGAACAATTGCTGAGCATTGCTCAGTCGGCTGCCTTCTCCGGCGAAAACTGGGTTGCCGGGGCAAACAACACCACGAAGAGCGTTGTTTCGACCTTCGTTCGCGATGGTTCGAACGGCGTCTCGGTCAAGATGACCGACTACAAGCTCGACAACACCTCGGCCGGCAACGTGCTGTTCGGCATGAGCGGCGGCACGATCGAAACCTCCACCGGCATCCTCGGCACCTCGACGGGCGCAACCGGTTCCGTCTACTCGATGGACATCACCAACTTCACGCTGGGCCAGCTCTCGACGGCTCTGTCCAACGTCGAAGCCGCACTGAAGGCAATGACTTCGGCTGGTGCCGAGCTCGGCTCGATCTCCACTCGCATCGAAATGCAGGACGATTTCGTCTCGGCTCTGAGCGACTCGATCGACTCCGGTATCGGCCGTCTCGTCGACGCCGACATGGAAGAAGAGTCCTCCAAGCTCAGCGCCCTGCAGACGCAGCAGCAGCTCGCGATCCAGTCTCTCTCGATCGCCAACTCCTCTTCGCAGAACATCCTGTCGCTCTTCCGCGGCTAACAGGTCGAAGAACATACACCTGCCGGCTCGTCCGGCAGGCCACGATAAGGAAGCCGCGCTTTGTTGGAGCGCGGCTTTTTCTGTTGGCGTTAACTATTCGTTAACCATTTTGGCGTCTTCTGCGCTCAACGAAACGGCGGGTTAACCAATATTGATTTTCGGTTAACAGGCATGAAAGCTGACCGCCGCTCCCGGTAGTCCGGAATGTCCCTTCCCAATATATGCCAACAAGGGGCAATCATTTTATGACCAGTATTTTGACCAATGTCGCTGCAATGGCCGCTCTCCAGACGCTGCGCGCCATCAATGACAGTCTGGAGGAAACTCAAAATCATGTTTCATCCGGTTATCGCGTAGAAAAGGCAGCCGATAATGCCGCCTATTGGTCGATCGCAACGACCATGCGCTCCGACAATAAGGCGCTTTCGGCGGTCTCCGACGCTCTGGGTCTCGGTGCCGCCAAGGTCGACACTGCCTATTCTGCGATGGACAGCGCCGTCGACGTGGTGACAGAAATCAAGGCCAAGCTGGTTGCAGCGACCGAGAAGGGTGTCGACAGAACGAAAATCCAGGAAGAGATCAAGCAGCTGCAGGCGCAGCTCCTCAGCATTGCGCAATCCGCATCCTTCTCCGGCGAAAACTGGGTCGCAGGCAACGAAACGAAAAGCGTTGTCTCCTCCTTCGTCCGCGACGGCAACGGAAACACTTCCGTTACGACCACCGACTATAAGCTCGACTCCTCGTCCACCGGCAACGTTCTGTTTGGCGTGAGCGGTGGCGCAATCGAAACCTCATCGGGCATTATCGGCTCTTCGAACGGGACCATCGGTTCAATCTACTCGATGGACATCACATCCTTCGGAACGGACGGGATTTCGCTCGCTCTGACGGCCGTCGAACTCGGCCTCGAGGCGATGACGAGGGCAGCCTCGCAGCTCGGCTCGATCTCGACACGCATCCAGCTACAGGAGGATTTCGTCTCAGCGCTGAGCGACTCGATCGACTCGGGTGTCGGCCGTCTCGTCGATGCAAACATGGAAGAGGAATCCAGCAAGCTGACGGCATTGCAGACGCAGCAACAGCTAGCGATCCAGTCGCTGTCGATTGCGAATTCCAGCGCGCAGAACATTCTCTCGCTCTTCCGCAGTTAAGCTTCAGGTTGAAGCTAAGCCAGGCCCAGATCCTGGCCAAGCGGCGGCTTTCGGCCGCAACAACAGACAGCAAATCGCGCCGTTTGGCGCGATTTCGATTTTGGAAATCAAGAGCTTGCGTCAAGCTTGCCGGTGCGTTCGGCGGATGCGTTCAACCTCTTGCCGTCAAGGTAAATGTCGGGTTAACCTCATTGTAGAGTTGATTTGTTTGCGACGTACCGGCCTGGAGGGACCAGCCGGCGGCATGAAGCCAGTTAAGTCGCTGCCGGCAATCCGGCCTGTCCCATTCATATTATTTCAGGGATTAATCGATGGCCTACACGATCACAGACGTAGGCGCGTTGAACGTGCTCACTGTTCTTCGCGGCGTTAGCAAGGAAGCCGACACCGTTCAGCGGCAGGTATCGTCGGAGCTGCGCGTCGAGACTGCGGCGGATAATGCCTCCTCATGGGCTTCGGCAACGACCCTGCGGTCGGACGAAAACGCGTTGAAGACCGTCGGCGATGCACTAGGTCTCGGTGCCGCGAAGGTCGATACCGCCTACACGGCGATAACCTCGCTTATCGACGTGGTCTCGGAGATACGCAAAACCGTCGTATCGGCAACCGACCCCGCCAATGATCGCGACAAGCTCAGCGTCACGATGGAGCAGTATAAGTCACAGCTGGAAAGTGCCGTGAATTCCGTCAATTTTTCCGGTGAGAACTGGCTGTTGAACCGAGATGCGACGGCACCTGTGCAACGGTCGGTCATCGGCGGCTTCGTCCGCGGTCCGAACGGTGAATATTACCCGCAGAATATTACTTACCCGGCAGCCAATACGATCATGATCGACACGAACAACGCCAGCCGCGGTCTTCTGACGAAATCGATCAACGCCGATCCGGACGCAGTGCCGGCCCGCAATTACTATCTGCTCGATGTGGGTTCGACGACGTCGGCGGCTGGTACCGAAATATCGATCTCCACAAGCTCGACGTCGCAGGACCTGCAGGACATGCTGACAGTATTGGACAATATCCTTTCCAGCCTCAATGCCACCGCCGCGGGCCTTGGCACGATGAATTCCCGCATCGAAGACCGGCAGGATTTCGTCGCCACGCTTTCGACGTCGCTGAAGACAAGCATAGGCGCCCTTGTCGATACTGATATGGACGAAGCGTCGGTCCGCCTGTCCGCAGCTCAAACAGCACGTGATATGGCAACCGAAGCACTTTCTGTCATGAACACGTCCGCGAGCAAGGTCCTGATCCTGCTCGAGTAGTGTCGGCCCGAACGGCAGGCGTGGAGCCTGCCATTCATCCTCGCACAAGTTTGGGTTTCTAGTCTGAAGAAGAAACGCTGTTTGAGCCGTGCGAAGGCTGAAGAATGCCTTCGCGTCCGTTGCCGGCGTAAGTGTTTGGTTCGTGCAAGGCGGGACGCGCATGTCGAAATTGATTGCAGATGCCGGGTGGTTTCAATGAGCGCTATGCTTTCTCGGTATTTGAAGGACTTCGGTGAGACGAAACCTGCCGCACCGGTCGTCGATACGGACAACTTTGCCGACGACGTCTTCGGCGGTTTTCCGGACATCCCGCAAGAGCCTGCGGTCGATGTCAAAGCCGAGCGCCGTGAGGCCTATGGCGAGGGCTATGCCGCAGCGACGGCCGAGCTGACGCAGCGATACGAGTTGGAGGCGCAGACGGTCGCGCTTGTGCACCAGCGCGAGATTGAAGAACTGACGGCAAGGTATGAAGAAGAGACGGCAGCAGTGATTGCGCGCCGCCTCGATGAGATCGCGGCGGAGGTCGCAAATCTCGTAAGTGCGGCAACCGCGAAAGCGATTGCGCCGATGCTGACGCAAGCGCTTGCCGTCCAGGCGGTCTCAAGTCTTGCAGCCTTGCTACGCGAAGCGATCCTGGAAGGAGCAGCAGGTTCGATGACGGTCAAAGGTCCGGTGCGGCTTTTCGAATTGCTGAAGGCCGAAATGGGTGAAAGGCCGGATCTGCTGCGTCATCAGGAATCCGATGACGCCGATCTCTCTGTTGAAGTCGGCGATTCCGTGTTGGTTACGCGCATTTCCGCCTGGTCTGCCAGCCTGAAGAAGGTTCTTGAATGAGTGAAAGCGAAAACCATCACCACGGCAGGAACGAAGTCATCATCGTCAAGCGACATGGCGGCGGCGATCATGACGGCGCGCATGGCGGCGCCTGGAAAATCGCCTATGCCGACTTCATGACCGCGATGATGGCGTTCTTCCTCGTCATGTGGCTGGTCAACGCAGCGAACGAGGAAACCAAGGCCTCCGTCGCCACCTATTTCAATCCGATCAAACTTGCCGATGAGAAGCCCACTGAGAAGGGCTTGAAGAAGCCCGTCGACCAGGCCGATGGCGATCGGAAGCAGGACAAGTCGAAGGAAGAGGAAGAAGAACCTACCAAAGGCGCATCGGCCGCGAATGGTGACGATCAGACGTCGACTTCAGGCGACCAGAAGAATTACTCCGAAGCCGATTTCTTCGAGAACCCCTATTCGGTTCTTGCCGAAATCGCCCAGGAAGTCGGCCAGCAGGCAAATGTCAGCGCGAAAGGCGAGGGCGGAGCAAGCGATTCGGGTCCCGCAACCGGGGCTGATGGCGGAAAGGCGTATCGCGATCCGTTCGATCCGGATTTCTGGACGAAACAGGTCGAGGTCACGCATGCCGACAAGGCCGAACAGGCCGCAGCCGACGAGGCCGACCCCGAACAGAAGCCCGATGCGACGGAGCTGGCGAAGGCAGAGGCTCTCAAGCCCGCAACCGCGGATCAGGCGTCCGCCGCAGCAGGCGAAGCGCAGGACAAAAGCGCGCTCTTGCCGGAAAAATCAGGTGAAGCCGCAGCCGAGGCACAAAAACCCGGCCAACAGCAGCCTGCCGATGCACCCAAGCTCGCCGACGTGCAGAAACAGGCCGAGGAACTGCAGCAGGAGATCGCCAGGCAGATCAGCGGTATTGCGGGCAAGCTTGCAGAGGGTTTGACCGTCACTGCAGCAGAGGGCGGCCTGCTCGTCAGCCTGGCCGACCAGAACGACAGTTCCATGTTCAATATCGGCTCGGCAGTTCCCCGTAAGGAAATGGTGCTGGCGATGGAGAAGATCGGCGAAATCCTGAAGAGCCGTCAGGGCGCAGTCGTGATCCGCGGCCATACGGACGGCCGTCAATACAAGGGCGCCGACAATGAGAACTGGCGTCTTTCCATGGATCGTGCGCAGGCAGCCTATTACATGCTCGTTCGGGGTGGGGTGGACGAGAAGCGCGTCTCCCAGGTTTCGGGCTTTGCTGACCGGAGGCTGAAGTTGCCCGACGATCCATTCAATGCCGGCAACCGCCGCATCGAAATCCTGGTTCAGGCGGATCAAGGATAGTCTCATGGCGCGCCCGCAGCACCGGCATCTTCTCCTGGCTCTCGGACTGGCGATCGCTTCGCCAGCCGTCGCTACGGGTGAGGACCAGGCGAACCTGGCGCCGTACAAGATGTTGCGTTCGCTGCAGTTCGTACAGGACTCGGTCGCCCTCGGCGATCATTCGGCGGCGGAGATGCAGCGCTTCATGCTCGGCACGATCGATCAGCGCCTGCGCAGTGCGGATGCCTCTGTCTTCGACGATGACCGCAATGTCGATGCCGCACTCGTCTATGCCATGAGCGGCGGCAATCCGGCCACGCTTGAATATCTGATTGCCCGGGACGTGAACGGCTATTTCGACACTCGCATAACCGATGTCCTGCGCAAGTACCTGAGCGGCAAGGGCCTGCTCGTTGCAAAGACACTGGTCGAAACCGCAAATGAGTACCGCGACAAGAAGATCGGTCCCTATCTCGCGCTTGTCGGCGGCAACGTCATGGTGGCGCGAAGCCCGGACGAAGCGCTCAAGCTCTATGATCAGGCGCGGCTCTCGGCGCCGGGAACGATCGTCGAAGAGGCGGCCCTGCGCCGCTCGGTGGCGATTTGCGTCGAAGCGGGTCTCCTTGACAAGGGGCTTGCCTATTCGCAGCGCTATGTGCGGCGGTTCCTCCATTCGCCCTATGCGAGCCAGTTCGCCGATCTTTTCGTCAAGCTGATCGTCGACCACGACCATGTGAAGACGGAAGATATCGTCAGCATCCTCTCCTTCATGGACGAGTCGCGGCGGCGCGAGGTCTATCTGCGCATTGCGCGCGCCGCCGGTATTGCCGGCAAGGCGGAGCTTGCGAGGACGGCAGCCGCATACGCGCAATCGCTTGCCGGCGAACCGAACAATGCGCTCGGCGCGCTCGCGGATTTCTACGGCAACATGGCCTTAGTCTCCACGCCCGACGTGGGTGCGGCCGCAAAGAGCATCAAGAGCGTTGCAGACAGCGAGCTCTCCCCGCGCGACCGCGCGCTACGCGCTGCGGCCAAATCGATCGCCGAACAGGTGCTGCAGCCGCCGGATCCGGCAAGCCTGACACAAGCGTCCGATTCTAAACCTGCTAATGAAGAAATTACTTCTGAACAGGCAGCCGTATCCACGGCCGACGGATCCCAGCCCGCAGAGATCGCGGCGCCCTCCAAGCCTGCTGACGATGGGGCGGCGCCGGCGCTGATGCCGGACGGTGCAGGGCAGGAGGCTGACCCGTCATTCAAATCCTTTGTGACGACGAGCCGTTCGAAACTCGACGAAATCGACGGTCTCTTGAGCCAAGAGAGCAATTGAAATGATCGATATGAGCGTTACGGGGGGAGTTGCCGCAACCGAGGCGTCGCCAGCCGCCAGAGGCAATGGTCCGGCAGCCAAGGACGGCGACGCTGGCAATGGCGGCTTTTCGGACGTGCTCTCGAAGGCAGGAAACAGTCCGCAAAACAGCACCGGCGGCGAGCCTGCTGTGCCCCCTGCGGCTGATGATGCCCAAACAGACGTCGATGAAGGCGCCGCCGGCAGTATCGCTCTCAGTTTGCGCGATCGCGCTCGCAGCAAGCCGATGATCGCTCTCAGCGATGCCTCGTTGAAACAACAGGCCGCGACGCAGCCGGAGACGGTTGCAATCGACACAGGCAAATCCGGCAAGGATCAGATGAAAAGCCGCGTCGATACGGTTTCGGTAAAATTCGAAGTCAAGGAAGACGCCGGCGAGGTCGCGGAAGATGCACATGTCGCAAAAGACGAAAAATCGGCAAAGACCTTGGAGAACAAGACCGGAGCCGATGAAGGCCCTCCGTTGGATGCGACGTCTGTCTCTGATGCGCTCGGTCTTTTGAACAAGGATGCCACGGATACGGTGATCCCGGTGGCATTCCTGGCTGCAGCCCATGTGAATGCGAAGGACGATATGGCCGGGAAGGAAAAGGATGCCGGCCGTGGCACTGGTAATGCGCCTGCGGCCGCTGCGCTGGCGGCGATCAGCGCCAGCGACGCGCAGATGCCGGCCGTGGACGACGCAGCCAATCTTGATGGAAAGACGTTCCGTTTGAGCCGCGCGGACGGGCGCGGCGAGTCCATGGACATCCGTATCGGTGCTGACCAGGAAGCGTCCGCCGCCAAGGCGAAGAGCGATATCGAAAGCGTCACGGTTCTCGATTCACGCCGCTATATCGGCCTCGCGCAGAATTCCGCATCCGTGACCGCTGCAATCCTTGGCGACAGGGAGTGGACGGGTGCGATGCAGCCGAGTTCCGCACTGTCGAACGCTGCCGAATGGACGAGCACCGGGAAGGTTGTCAACACCCTGAAGATCCAGATGACGCCGATCGACCTCGGCCTCGTGACGGCAACGATGCGCCTTTCCGGCGATGCCCTGAACGTCGATCTGAAGGTCGAAACCGGTGCGGCCTATCGGCAGCTCAAGGAAGATCACGGCAAGATCATCGAGGTGCTTCGCAGCCAGGGTTATGCCATCGACAACGTCACGATCAGCATGGCGCCGGTAGAAAAGCCCGACGCGGGGAACCAGGCAAATGCGCAAGAGCAGTCTTCCCAGCAACAATCTTTGCAGCAGGGGCAGGGCGGTGAAGCGCGCGAGCGCCACGCCCAGACAGCACAGCGGGGCAATGGAGGCCTTAATGGGGCAGGGGAGACATATGTTGAAGATGTTGCTTCTGGCGCCGCTGGCGGCGGCGCTTCTGGCAGCGTTTACCTCTGAGACACGCGCCTCCAACGGTGCCTGCGAAAGGGAAATCCAGTCTGCTGCCGCCAAATACGGCATACCGGAAGGCATTCTCTATTCCGTGGGCCTGACGGAAACCGGACGCAAAGGTTCGCTCTATCCTTTTGCACTGAACATAGAGGGCAAGGCAGTCTTCCCGCCTTCCGAGCTGGACGCCATGAGGCAGTTCTATTCGGCGCGAAAAAGCGGTGCAAAGCTCATCGACATCGGCTGCATGCAGATCAACCATTACTTTCATGGCGAGAATTTCAGCTCGGCGGAAGCCATGTTCGACCCGCACCGCAATGTCGAATATGCGGCGAAGTTCCTTCGCAATCTTCACGACCGGCATGAAACCTGGACGATGGCGGTAGCCAGATACCACGCCGGACCAAACAACGACCCTGCGCAGAAGCGGTATGTCTGCCGCGTGATCGCCAATCTCGTCGCTACCGGCTACGGCAAGTGGACTCCCAATGCGAGTAACTTCTGCCACAACTGATGCAAGTAAAAATAGAAAAACGTGAACAAAACGGAATCGTGTCATAATGTGGCAGGAATTGGCCGAAAATTGGGTTCACAAGACCTAATTTACCCTCTGTTAACTTTTCCACGAAATTTTTGTGTGCATAACTGAGAAGGCATACTACATATAGAGCAAATCGGGACCCAGTTCTTAATCAACTGTTAATTCCTGCCATTAAGTTCCAGCAGCTTGTCCCAGATTCGTGCGATTCGTACCCATAGATCATCGAGGTGCCACACTGATTCGGAGGCGGACGAATGATCGTAGTGGTTGATGAGCGTGAGCTCGTAAAAGATGGTTACACATCACTGTTTGGCCGCGAGGGCATTCCCTCGACCGGCTTTGATCCAAGCGAATTTGGCGAGTGGGTGCAAACGGCGGCGGATTCCGATATCGCGGCTGTCGAAGCTTTCCTGATCGGCCAGGGCAGGCAGACCTTAGAGCTGCCACGGGCGATCCGGGATCGCTCCCAGGCGCCGGTGATCGCGGTCAGCGACCAGCCTTCGCTCGAAAACACCCTTGCACTTTTTGATTGCGGCGTCGACGATGTCGTCCGCAAGCCAGTGCACCCCCGTGAAATCCTGGCGCGCGCCGCTGCAATCCGCCGCCGCCTGAAAGCGATTTCGACCCACACCGATATCGGCGCGATCCGCGTCTTTTCGGACGGCCGCGATCCGGAAATCAACGATGAAGTCTTTGCGCTTCCGCGCCGCGAACGCCGCATTTTGGAATACTTGATCGCCAACCGCGGCCGCCGCGTCACCAAGACCCAGATCTTCAACGCCATCTACGGCATCTTCGATGAGGAAGTCGAAGAGAATGTCGTTGAGAGCCATATCTCCAAGCTGCGCAAGAAGTTGCGCAAGAAGCTCGGCTTCGACCCGGTCGATTCGAAGCGCTTTCTCGGCTACTGCATCGACTGGAACTGATTTTCAGCGGCGGGCCCGGCCCGCGGAAACGTGCCTTTCAATATTTCGATCAGGCAGCTCCGCTACAGACAGCTTCACGCAAGGCCCGCCAAATACTCTCCAAGCTATCAAGGAAAACGAGGTTTTCAGATGAGCATTTTTGGCAGCATGAAGACGGCAGTGTCGGGGATGAACGCACAGGCAAACCGCCTGAGCACCGTTGCCGACAACATCGCGAATGCAAATACCACCGGCTACAAGGCTGTCTCGACGGCCTTCTCCTCTCTCGTCCTGCCGTCCACGGCAGGCAACTACAATTCCGGTGGTGTGCAGACGTCCATCCGTCAGGCTGTTTCCGACCAAGGCGACATCTCCTACACGACTTCGGGCTACGACCTCGCCATTTCCGGCGACGGCTTTTTCATCGTGCAGGGCGCCGACGGCACGCCGGTCCTGACCCGCGCCGGTGACTTCACGAAGGACGACGAAGGCAACCTCGTCAACTCGGCGGGCTTCACGCTGATGGGCTATCCTTATGGTTCGTCCGCTCCGGCCGTCGTCGTCAACGGCTTCGACGGCCTCGTTCCGATCAATGTCCTCGGCGACCAGAAACTGGAAGCCGTGCCGACAGCGAATGGTACGTGGACGGGCAACCTCAAGCCATCTTCGCCCATCGAAACCACTGCGGCAGACCTCCCGAGCGCAAACAACGCAACGGCCACATCCGATACGCAGAAATATTCGATCGTCACCTATGACAAGCTCGGCAGCAAGGTGATGTACGACATCTACTTCACAAAGGTCCCGGTAACGACCGTGGCGCCGCTGCCGCCGACTGGCACCGCCTACGAATGGGAAATGGCGGTATTCCGCAACGCCGACAAGGCCGCGACTGGCACGAGCTCCTTCCCGTACTCTTCCGCCGCCGTTGACGTGAAGCGGGTATATTTCGACAGCTCGGGGCAGATGCTGACGGATGCAACGCATACCAGCACCACGGACATCATCGATCCAGTGACGGGTCTCACCATCAATATGAGCCTCGATCTCTCGCAGGTCGGCGACAGTTGGTCCGGCACCGGTAACGTCGATGGACAGGGCGCAAACTCGCCGGTCGATATCACCATCGACGCCGATGGTGTGGTGTATTCGAAATACGACGACGGCAGCACCAAGCCCGTCTTCCAGATCCCGCTCGCAAACGTGCCGAGCCCCGATCTGCTGACGCTGATGTCCGGCAACGTCTACTCAGCGAACGGCAGGTCCGGCGTCACCGTCACCGGCTTCCCGCAGACGAGTGGCTTCGGCAAGATCCAATCGGGCGCGCTTGAAGGCTCGAACGTCGATATGGCGGGCGAGCTCACGGAAATGATCGAGTCGCAGCGCAGCTATACGGCAAACTCGAAAGTGTTCCAGACGGGTTCGGACTTGATGGACGTCCTCGTCAATCTCAAGAGATAAGTAAGGTAACGGCTAAGCCATGTCGCTCACTTCCGCACTTAATACGGCACAGGGCATATTCAACAATACAGGCGCTCAAAGCAGCGTCGTATCGAACAATATCGCCAATGCCGGCAATAACGATTATGTGCGTCGGCAGGCGATGCTCACCACCTCCTTGAACGGCGCGCAGGTGGTCAAGATCAACCGTGCGCAGGAGGATGCTCTCCTGCGCCAGTACCTGAAGAGCAATTCTCAAGACAGTGCCCAGCAGACCCTTTTGAACGGCTTGGAAGACATCAAGTCCGTCATCGGCGGCAACGATTACGAGACGGCGCCCTCCACCTACCTTGCGGTCTTTCGTGACAAGCTTAGCGCGTTCAGAGCCGCACCGAACAGCACGATCGCCGGCCAGGGCGCCATCACGGCGGCGCAGGACGTCGTGAACTCGCTCAACAATGCGACCAACGCTGTCCAGCAGGTGCGGATGAATGCGGACAAATCGATTGCAAATTCCGTAGAAGAGCTGAATGAGCTGCTGGCGCAATTCGAGACCGCAAACAACGCCGTCAAGTCTGCCACGTCTTCCGGTGCCGATCCGTCGCAAGCGCTCGACCAGCGCGATGCCTTGCTCAAGCAGATTTCGGGGATCGTGGGAGTCACGACCGTCGCCCGCCATAACAACGACATGGTGCTGTATACCTCGGACGGGGTGACGCTCTTCGAGACCATTCCGCGCGCGGTGACTTTCAAGCCGACCCAGAGCTACGGCGCCTCCACCGACGGCAACGGCGTTTACATCGATGGCGTGGCGCTCGGTAAGGGTTCAGGCGGCACGACGTCGGCGCAGGGCAGTCTCCAGGCGCTTCTCCAGCTTCGTGACGAAGTCGCGCCGACATTCCAATCCCAGCTCGACGAAATCGCCAAGGGTCTCGTTGCGTTATTTTCGGAAACGAACACGGCCGGAACCAGCACGCTGCCGGGTCTCTTTACCTGGACGTTGCCGAGCGGGCTTCCGGGCGGAACGCCGACGACGGCCACGATCATCGACGGCATTGCTGGTTCCATCACGGTCAATCCGGCAGTGGTGACCTCGCTGGGCGGCGATCCGATGAAGCTGCGCGACGGTTCGATCAACGGCGCCGCGTTCAATCAGAATACCGCTGCCAACGGCGGCTACACCGCGCAGCTCGACAAGCTCTACACGGCCATGGGCGCCAAGATGGATTTCGATCCGGGCGCCGGCGTAATCGGCTTCAACTCGGCAACGGGTATCGACTCGAACGTCAGCATCATGGATTTTTCGTCTAGCTCGATCGGCTGGTTCGAACAGTACCGCAGCGACGCGAGCGGTGCCACGGAGAACACGGCAGCAGCGCTTTCGCGATCCGACGAAGCCTATTCCAACGAGACCGGCGTCAACCTGGACGAAGAGCTGACGCTGCTTCTCGACATCGAACAATCCTACAAGGCGGCGACGAAGATTTTGAACGCCATCGATGAAATGTTGAAGTCATTGCTGGATATAGCGAGTTAAGCCATGAAGAGCTCTTTTATTTCTAGTTCAGCCATTCAGAACGCGATGCGATTGACGATCCGCCAGTCGCAGAACCAGATGGTCAAGGCTTCGATTGAAGCCACCACGAAAACCTACGCCGATATCGGCGTATCGCTCGGCATCGACGCGGCCAAGAGCGTGAACTATGCGCGCGAGCTTGATCGGATCTCCTCGTTCAAGGACAGCAACTCCACCGTCAATCTTCGTCTCGAAATGTCCCAGAGCGGGTTGGCCGACGTGCAGAAGGCGAGTGATGCGCTGGTCAAGAATCTGACGGCGCTCAAGGGAAGCCAGGCATCGACAGCCATTACCGTTACTCTCCAGTCCTCGGCGGCGGCACTTTCGCAGCTCATGGACACCGGCAACATGATCACCGGCGGCGAATACCTGTTTTCCGGTGTCAATACGGACGTTCCGCCACTGACGGATCGCAGCGCCACCGTTGAAGCCGATATCGTCACTGCCCTGAACACTTACGCGACCGGGCTTACCAAGCCGGTCAGCGCCTTGACGGCGGCTGAAATCGATACCTTCATGACCAGCACCGTGGAGCCGATGTTCAGCGCTGCGGCATGGACGAACCCGGCCACAGGCTGGTCCAAGGCCTCCAACCAGAACATGACGAGCCGGATCAGCAACTCGGAAGTCATCACATCGTCCACCAACGCCAATTCCGACGGCATGCGCTACCTCGCAATGGCCACGGTGATGACGAATGCGCTGATCGATCAGGGCCTTGGCACCGATGCCATGGACGCGGTTTCCTCACGCGCCATCGGCTATGCGGCGCAGGCGACATCCGGCCTCGTGACGCAGCAGAGCCAGCTCGGCCTGTCGCAGGAGCGCGTCGAGAAGGCGAACGACGCTCTCGATGCCCAGGCTGCCATCATCAACAACAAGGTCGTGGACCTCCAGGGTGTTGACCCTGCAGAAGCTTCGACCCTCGTCAAGACCTTGGAAACGCAGCTCGAAACGGCTTACACGATTGTATCGAAAATACAGCAGCTGAGCCTCGTGAATTACCTTTGATGATCAAAGGCGCGCAATACAAAGAAGGATGCATGAATGTATCAATTCTCTTATGCCGAGGTCATGCAAGACTCGGTGACCGACGCGAAAGAGCGGGAGCGGCAAGTTCTCGACCGGTCAATCGAATTGCTCTCGCTGGCGCGCGACAAGGAAAAGTACAGCCGGGAATCCGTTGAGGCACTGTTTTACACCCGGCGTGTTTGGGTGAGTTTTATCGAGGATCTCAAGCATCCCGACAATCAGCTCCAGATCGAGCTGCGGGCCAACCTGATTTCGATCGCAATCTGGATTTTGAAGGAATGCGACAAGATCAGGCGACGCCAATCGAGTAACTACCAAGGCATTATCGACGTTACCACCATCATCAGGGATGGACTTAAATGAAAAGTACACTTCGCATTTCGCTAAAAGCCGGAGAGAGAATCTTCATCAACGGCGCGGTTTTGCGCGTTGACCGCAAGGTCGCGCTGGAATTCCTGAATGATGTGACGTTTCTTCTTGAAAACCATGTTCTTCAGCCGGAAGACGCCACGACGCCGCTGCGCCAGCTCTACTTCATCGCGCAGATGATCCTGATTAATCCGGAAGGCAAGGAGCAGTCGACGGCGATGTTCCGCAAGTCGATCACCATGCTGCTGACCTGCTTCAAGAACGAAGAGGTTCTCGCCGAGCTGAAGCGCATCGATGGCCTCGTCTCGACGGGGCGCGCATTCGATGCGCTGAAGGCCATCCGCGCGCTCTATCCGACCGAGGACGGCATCTTGAACAACCAGGAAATGCACCCGGCGATGGTCGAGCAAATCCGCAAGGAGATCGCACCATGGCGGTAGACGGCGTTTCCAGCGTCGGCACGACGTCGACCACGCAGACTGCGCAGCAGAAGGCAACGCTCAACTACGACAACTTCCTGCAGTTGCTCATCGCGCAGATGAAGAACCAGGATCCGACGGATCCGATGGACGCCAGCGAGCAGATGTCGCAGCTCGCAAGCTTCTCGCAGGTCGAGCAGACGATCCAGACCAACACGAAATTGGACACGCTGCTCGCAAGCTCCAGCCTCACCCAGGCAGGCAGCTATATCGGCAAGTACATGACCAGCGCCGACGGCACCGTTAAAGGCACTGTCGCCTCGGTCAAGGTGTATTCCGACGGAATTATCGCGACGACGACGGACGGGAAGAGTATTCTCGTGCAGGCGGGAATCACTCTCGCGGATGAAGCGCCGACGTCAGACACGTCGTCGTGAACTGACTTGCAATGAACGCAATAATGGTTCGGCTACTGCGGGGCGGACCGAAAGGCGATATGAGGTTGCCTGACGATGAATGAAGCCGATGCACTCGACCTTTTTCAGGCGGCGATCTGGACCGTTTTGATCGCAGCCGGCCCTGCGGTCGCTGCTGCCATGATCGTCGGCCTCGTCATCGCGCTGATCCAGGCGCTGACGCAGATTCAGGAAGCGACGCTCACCTTCGTTCCAAAGATTGTCGCCGTTCTCATTACCGTCGGCATTTCCGCACCGTTCGTCGGTTCCCAGATCTCCATTTTCACCGACATGGTCTTCTCGCGCATCCAGTCCGGCTTCTGAGCTACCTTCGCGCAAGCTTCGCCGGTTAATTCTCGATCCGAATTGGGCAGGGCATACCTGCCTCCTCTCATGAAGAGACGGAATCGAAATGGCGCAACCACCTGCACTCCCCCTTCCGAAATCTGCTCCGAGCCTTCGTGATGTCGGTTTTGCCCTCGGCATCATGGTCATCATCTGTGTGCTCTTCCTGCCGATTCCGCCGTTTCTGATCGACTTGGGGCTGGCGTTTTCGATCGCGTTTTCCGTTCTGATCCTGATGGTTGCCCTCTGGATTCAGAAGCCTCTCGAATTTTCGTCCTTCCCGACCATCCTGCTGATCGCGACCATGACGCGACTGTCGCTGAACATTGCAACGACGCGCGTGATCCTTTCGCATGGCAATGAGGGACATGACGCCGCCGGCGGCGTGATCGCCGGTTTTGCAAGCCTGGTGATGTCCGGCGATTTCGTGATCGGTCTGATCGTGTTCCTGATCCTGATCACCATCAATTTCATCGTCATCACCAAGGGTGCGACGCGTATCGCTGAAGTCGGCGCGCGATTCACCCTGGATGCGATCCCCGGCAAGCAGATGTCGATCGACGCCGATCTTTCCGCGGGCATCATCGACGAGAAGGAAGCGCAGCGCCGTCGCAAGGAGTTGGAGGAGGAAAGCTCGTTCTTCGGCGCCATGGACGGTGCCTCCAAGTTCGTCCGCGGCGATGCGGTCGCCGGCCTCCTTATTACCTGCATCAATATTTTCGGCGGCATCATCATCGGCTATTTCCGCCATGACATGCCGATTTCCGAAGCGGCCGACGTTTTCGTCAAGCTCTCGGTCGGCGACGGCCTCGTCGCCCAGATGCCGGCGCTTATCGTTTCCTTGGCGGCCGGCCTTCTCGTTTCGCGCGGCGGCACCATCGGCTCGACCGACCAGGCCGTCGTCAATCAGCTGAGCGGCTATCCGCGCGCGCTTTCCGTTTCCGCCGTGCTGATGGCGGTCCTGGGCCTGATGCCCGGCCTGCCGACAGTCCCCTTCATGTTCCTCGGCGGCCTCATGGCGTTCGGTGCATGGTTCATTCCGAGGCAGATCGAAGCAGAGAACAAGGTCCGCCGCGAGCAGGAGGAAAAGAAGGTCGTTCAGACCAAGGAGCTCGAAAAGGACTCCGTCAAATCGGTCCTGCGCACCTCGGAAATCGAACTCGCGCTCGGCAAGATGGTGTCGACACGCCTCCTCGGCGCACACCAGGAACTCGCCTTCCGGGTCGGCAAGATGCGCAAGAAATTTGCAACGCAGTATGGCTTCGTCGTTCCGGAGATCAAGGTCACCGACGATATCAGCATTCCCGAGAAGTCCTACCAGATCCGCATACACGGCACGACGGTGGCATCGAACGCGTTGCGTGTCGGCGAAGTGCTGGTCGTCACCGGCTCTGGCCGCAAGCCGCGCATTCCAGGAGACGAAATCCGCGAACCGGCTTTCGGCATGCCGGCGGTTTCCATTCTTGAGGCTTTCGCCGAGGACTTGAAACGCGAAGGTTTCCAGCCGATCGACAACGTCTCGGTGGTCCTCACCCACATGAGCGAGGTCATCCGCAACAACTTGCCGCAGCTTCTCTCCTACAAGGACGTGAAGGTTCTGATCGACCGTCTCGATCCCGAATACAAGAAGCTCGCAGACGAGATCTGCACCTCGCATATGTCGTATTCGGGCCTGCAGGCCGTCCTCAAGCTGCTGCTTGCCGAGCGCGTCTCGATCCGTAACCTGCATCTGATCCTGGAAGCCGTGGCCGAGCTCGCGCCGCATGTCCGCAAGACCGAGCAGATCGTCGAGCATGTGCGGATCCGCATGGCGCAGCAGCTCTGCGGCGACCTGGCGGACAATGGCGTGCTGCGCGTCCTGCGGCTCGGCAGCAAGTGGGACATGGCCTTCCACCAGGCGCTCAAGCGCGACAACAAGGGCGAGGTCGTCGAATTCGACATCGACCCGCGCAGCCTTGAGGAGTTCAGCGAGCAGGCAACGAAGGTTATCCGTGAATTCATGGACCGCGGCCTGCCATTCGCCCTTGTCACATCGCCGGAAACACGCTCCTATGTGCGCATGATCATCGAACGGCTGTTCGCCACGCTTCCGGTTCTTTCGCACGTCGAACTGGCCAAGGGCATCGAGATAAAGATTTTGGGCTCTATTTCATGATTTCCGACCCGCAAGGGACTGTTCTGGCGCTCTTCCTGGTTTTCTGCCGGATCGGCGGCTGTGTCCTTGCAATGCCAGGCTTTTCCTCGGCGCGCGTGCCGGAACTGCTGAGGGTCTTTGTGGCCGGCGGCCTTTCGATCGCCATGCTGCCGGTTCTTTGGGACACGGTTTATCCGGCCGTCAGCAATACCGGCGCGACCTATATCGGGCTCATCGTCAGCGAATCGCTGATCGGCGTCATGTACGGCTTGCTGGCGCGGCTCTACACGCTGGGCTTCCAATTCGCCGCCAGCATCATCGCCATGATGGTCGGATACACCTCACCGGGTGCGGCAGATGTCATCGAGGATTCGGTGGAAACAAGTCTCTCCGGTTTCATCACCTTTGCCGGAATGATGATCCTCTTCATGATGGACTTCCATCACATCGTGTTCCGGGCGCTGATCGATTCCTACACGACGATGCCCTTCGGCGGCATTGCCGATATGCGCGCCAATCTGATTTCGCTCACCGATACGCTGCAATCCACGACCTACATCATGCTCCGGCTCGCAAGCCCGTTCCTCATCTACAGCATGATGTTCAACGTCTCGATCGGCTTCATCAACAAGCTGGCGCCGCAAATTCCCGTGTACTTCATCTCGACGCCCTACATGCTGCTTGGCGGCTTGTTCCTGTTTTATTTCTCGGTTGCTGCCTTGATCAGCCAGTATGCGCAATCTTTCCCAAGCGTGTTCATCGGAAGGTAGCGGATGGCGGAGAAGACCCGTTCCGAAAAACTGAAGCGGCTCGTCGCAGTCCAGCGGCATCTGGAGCAGATGGCGGAATACGACCTTGCCGAAACGAGCCGCCAGCGCGCCGAGGTCAACCAGTCGATCGACAATGTCGTCATGGCGCTCGGCTCCATGGATCCGGTCCATCGTGCGTTTTCGCAAAGCTATGCCGACCGGTTCGAGCGGCTGAGCACCAAGGACAAGCAGCTGACCGGCATGCAGCAGCTGCACGAGATGCGCCTGCAGCGCGAGCGGGCCAAGGGCGACCGGCTGGAAGAGGGCATGAAGGAAGCCCTTGAAGCCGAACGGCGCGAAGCCGATGACAACGCGGTCTACGATGTCATCGATCAGAAATTTGCAACACCAGCCTCCAGCAAGCTTCAAAAACCATAATCCCTACAACTTAATTTAGAGGATTGTGACATTGGCTATTTCACCCCCGAGTGATCTGGTCCTGGATGTTGTCAAAGCCGCCGACCCGATGGAGGTTCAGGTGGCCCAGGAGAAATTGAAAGCGAGCCGCGCGGCCTTTCGGGCAACGGGCCTTGCCGAGAACGGCGATGGCTTTTCTGCCAAGGTCGACGTGCTTGATAGCGCCACCGGCCTCGACAACGTCAAGAATCGCGCCAAGACTGAAGAGATTCCGGAAACCTACCGGAAGTTCGAGGCCATGGTGCTTCAGAATTTCATCAAGAACATGCTGCCGAGCGACAGTGAACAGGTCTACGGCAAGGGCGCTACGGGCGACATCTGGAAGGGCATGATGGCCGAGCAACTCGGCAACGTCATCTCCGAAGGTGACGGCGTCGGCATAGCCAAGCAGATGTATAACGAGGCGCTTCGCAAGAAGGAAGGCGCCATCGTGAACGCGTCGGCGGACCAGGATGACCGCAAGGTCGCCTTCAGCATGATCGACGAATTCCAGCGCAAGACATTCGGCACGCCAACGGCGGATGCCAAGATCAATAATGAAGCATAACCGAGGATAAAATGGAAATCATCTCGAATGAATATCGTATCAAGTCGGTCCTCGGCCGCCTGGAAATGATCATTGACAACGAGAACACGCGGATCGGCAGCGACCCGCAGTTCGATCTCAAGGTCTCGAATGCGCATAAGAGCCGCTGCCTCTATGAGCTGTCGATGCTCTTTCGTGATACGGATCCGGCCGAGCTTGCTGCGTCGCATCTGGAACAGCTTCACGGGCTGAAGCAGAAGCTGACGCTGAACGCCCGGCGCGTTGAGGCACATCTCGAAGCCGTTCGTGCGGTTGCCGACCTGTTGAAGAATGCCGTTCAGGATGCGGATGCCGACGGCACCTATTCCCAGGAACAGTTCGTCGCGCGTGATGCCGGATGGTGAAGCTCGTCCTGACAGGCATCTGGGTTTGCGCCATCACGCTTGCTTCGGTCTATTTCTCCGTGAAGCTGGCGACAGCGCCGGCCCCGCCGGCTGATGATTCGAAGCAGAGCCAGCTTGAGCTTGTGAAGGGCGAGACAATCACCGTACCGATCATCGGCGACGGCGCGGTGACTGGTTACTTCCTCGGCCGCGTGTCCTTCATGATGAACAAGGACACGGTGAAGGGTATGACCCTGCCGCTTACCGAAATGACCACCGACGAGCTTTTCACCCTGCTCGTCGGCAATAAGATGGTCGATATCAGCAAGCTGAAATCCTTCGACCCGCAGGCCTTCCGTGACGCGATCAAGAAAGGCATGAACGAGAAACTCGGCGGCGAATACATTTCAGAGGTCATGCTGGAGCAGCTCGACTACCTTTCCAAGGAAGACGTCAAAGCCAACGCCTCCGGCCAGCAGAAGAAAACGGCCGATCCGGTCAAGATCATCGAGCCCCCGCCACCTGAAGCTGCGAGCGCTGCCCACTAGTTTCGCCGGCTTCGTCTGCGCCGTTCAGGTGAAGCGCAAAGCCGGTTGCGCCCGGTTCGCCGAGCTCAGGGCGTAGCTGCATGCTGGGGATCAGATAGTCTCCGCCATTTTGCTGACGATAGGGGATAGGTGGGGTGGACTCGAGTGTGCGCATCCTCTCACGCAGGCGCTCGGCTGCAAGTTCGAAGCCGGCCTCATCCAGACCATCGACCCTGTAAGCCGCGAAAGGCGGAAGAACGGCATAGCCCGGGTAATAGAGGATCCCATGATTGATCGGGAATAGCAGGTCGTCGATCGGTCCGTTGACCCCGCGGGTCGAGTAATGTTCCTCCCAGCCGCCGGTAGTCACAATCAACATGGCTCGCTTGCCCGCCAGAGCCCCTTCGCCATAGCGGTCGCCCCATCGCTTGTCGCTGTGCTCGCCGACGCCGTAGGCGAACCCATAGGCATAGACCCGCTCGACCCAGCCCTTGAGGATTGCCGGCATGCTGAACCACCAAAGCGGAAACTGGAGGATCAGCATATCGGCCCACAGGAGCTTATCGATCTCGGTTTTGACATCCTCGGTCAGCGCGCCAGTTTCGAAAGCTCTCTTGGATGCAGCGACAGGTATGAACCGCGTATCAGTTGCCAGCGACGGAAAGTCGGCACGGTCGATTTCGGATTTCCAGCCCTCGGCATACAGGTCGGACACGCGCACCTCATGGCCCTGGGCCTCGAGCTCCTTGATGGCAACGTCTCGCAGTGCCCCATTGAGCGAGCGCGGTTCGGGATGAGCGAAGACAAGCAGAACTTTCATGATCAGTGATCCTGTGAAGGTGAGAACTGACCCATAGGTAGACAGGGTTTGAATCATCCACTAGATGTGCGTAATGCATAAGATTATGCCGAATAATGGATAGTTCAGACGTTACGCTGGAACATATGCGAACCTTCGTCCGCGTTGCCGAACGCGGCAGCCTGTCGGCGGTTGCGCGCGAGTTCGGGGTCGGCCAGTCGACGGTCACACGGCATTTGCGGGAGCTTGAGGAGGCCGTCGGCGTGCCTCTGCTGAGCAGGACCACCCGGCGTGTCGCGCTGACCGATGAAGGCAGCCGATATTATGCCAACAGCGTCCAGATCCTGCGCCTTGTCGAACAGGCCGGCGATGAGGCGCGGGGCACGCGCGGTGCGCCGGCCGGCACGATCCGGATCTCCAGCACTGCGGCTTTTGGGGTTCTGCACGTCAGCCGGCTGATCTTCGCGTTTCAGGACCGCTATCCCGATATCGGAGTCGACCTCAGCCTTACCGATGAGCGCGTCGACCTTGTGCGGGAAGGCGTCGATATCGCGCTTCGCTTAGGCCCGCTCACCGACAGTTCGATGAAACTGCGGGCGCTCGGCCAGTCCCGGCGTCTGCTCGTCGCGTCACCGGACTATCTTGCAGCGCGGGGAAAGCCGGTTGTCCCGCAGGATTTGCTCGGTCATGAAGGCATCCGTATGTCGAACGTGGCAGGGAGCGACATGCTCGCTTTGCGTGGGCCCAGCGGCGAAGACCATGCCGTGCCCTTTGGAGGGCGCTTTCGGGTCGACCATGGGCTTGCTGCACGCGAGGCCATTGTCGCCGGGCGCGGCATCGCACCCACCCATCAATGGCTTGTCGACGATCTCCTGACGGCTGCCAAGCTTGAGGTGATCTTGCCGGACTATTCGCTGCCGCCTGTCCCGCTCAGCATGCTGATCGTCCCCGAACGCGCCGGCGTTGCCCGGGTCCGGCTGCTGGTCGACTTCCTCGTCGAGCAGATTGGCGGCATTCCGGGGATCGAAAAGCCGCAGCGCTTTGGCGCACAAGCTTAACAAAGCCTTGAAAGCGGCGGCGGAATTCGAACGACTTTTCTAAGAGTTGTTTGAAACCCACCTGCTATAGCTCCCTTCATATCCCTGATGCAGCATTCGGGACTTGCTGCAGGCGGGCGGGTGCTGCCGGTTCGTAAAAACCTGCTGGTGCGGAATGTATCTTGTGTTTTCCGGGATGTTGGGCGCGTAAAGCACCCTGGCTGGAGGTTGGAATGAACCTGATCGCGAATTTCGCGGTTCTCGCATCGCGCCGCACGATCTTCGACGTGCCGGTGTGCGACCTCGGATGGGACGACGCGCTCGTCTTCATCAACGAGCTTGCCTCCTTTCCTGTCGGCCAGACCGTCATTTCCTTCGTCAACGCTCACAACATGCTGATGACGCTGCGCGATAGCGAATACCGGGATATCCTCCTGCAGAATTTCGTCCTGCCGGACGGCATCGGCCTGAACATCGCTTCCAAGATAGCGCATGGAGCACCGTTTCCTGCCAATCTCAATGGCACGGACTTCGTTCCCGCGTTTCTGACCTATATGGAAAATCCGCGCCGTGTCGGCCTGATCGGCGGCAGGCGCGAAGTCATCGAAAAAGCCGCAGCGAATTTCCGCAAGCATGCGCCCTGGCACGAATTCATCGTCATTTCGGACGGGTATTTCGACAAGGAGAACCCGACGGAGCTCATTGACGAGGTTGAGCGCCAGGACCTCGACATCCTGATCATTGGCATGGGAACGCCGCTGCAGGAGAAGTGGGCGCATCATCACATTCGCGCCGACCATGCCCGGCTTGTTCTGACTGTCGGGGCGCTCTTCGATTTCATCTCCGGAGTTGTTCCCCGCGCTCCGGAAACCGTTCGCATGATGCGGCTGGAATGGGCCTACCGGATGCTGCAGGAACCGGCCCGTCTCTGGCGGCGCTATGTGCTCGGCATCCCGGTCTTTCTGTTTTACGTGATGCAGTACCGCTTCAATCGTCGCGAGCGCATCCTTAGCCAGGCGGGCAACAACAGCGTCCCCTTGCCGTTACCGCAGGAACAGAGCGAGGGAGCTCACTGAGACCCTGCTTCTTGCCTCGCGCAGTTAACCATTTCTTTGCCATGAAAATTTAGAGTGCCTTAATCATCCGCTTCCTACGGGCGGCTCGGCTCGTGCGCATGAGATATGGCGTCATGTATGACAGCAGGTTAAAAGGCAGCATTGATAGGCGTCGACTGGCTACGGCGGGGCGCGTCGATGCACGAGACCGAAATCTCGAAACCCTGCCCGTTCGCCCCTCGGAGGCCGAACTGCTAAGGGTGATCGGAAAAGCACTCGAAGAGCAGCGCCTGCAGCGGAGCGCACCGCCCGAACCGCCGCATCTGGTCGATCGCATCGAGACAATCCTCGAAACACGTCTGCGTGCCGCAAATGATGTCCGTCCTGCGGAGCCATCGCAGCATAGACTGGCGGCGCCTGCCGAGGCCCGGCAGGTAGATGCAGCAAATCTCAGCGCTCGTCCCGTCCGCCGCCGCAGTTTGGTGAAGCCGATCGGCACGATCGCAGTTGCTGCCTTGATCGGCGCAGGCGTCCCCTTTCTGATGCCGGCCGGACCCGCGCACTATGCGGCGGAGGCGGCATTTCATGTGCAGGCGGGCAAAGCCGAGCGCGGCCCCGTGACCGCTGCAGCCGTGAGCCGCCTGCTTTCCGGCCGCACCATGTCTGCCGCCGTCGGGGCGCTGAAGCTCGATCGCGATCCAGAGTTCACCGGCGGCCAATCCACGATCGGCGTAGCACTTGATCTCCTTTCGGGCAGTGGTGCTGCGGCCGACGCGGCCTCGCGTGCGGAAGCGGCGCTTGCAGGAATGGTCGAGGCCAATGCGGATGGAACGCAGGGCACAGTCCGTCTGAAAGTCACGACGGCCGACGGCGCCAAGTCTTCGCGTATCGCTTCCTGGCTTTCCGACATGCTGATGTCCAGCGGCCCTCCTGCATCGGCGGAGGCAGGCGCAGGGTTGCGCAAGGCCTATGAGGACGTGAAGGCGCAGCTGGCCGCCTTCACCGCAAGCAGCGGCGAAGGCAACGTCAAAGTCGCAAGTGATCTTCAGCAGCGCATCAACCAGCTTGACGCCGATCTCAAGATCGCCGAGCAGCGGATCACGCTTGCCAAGCAAGAGACCGATCGTCTCAAGGTGGCCAAGCCCGGCGATGTGCTCAACGGTTCCTTGCCGCTCGAAGCGATCTCGCCTGCGCTGCAGGACGCGCGTGACAAATACGTCACCGAGAAGGCGACGCTGTCGCTGCTTTCGAACGAGCTCGGTCCGCGCCATCCGCGCCGCCTCGGACAGCAGGCTGTCGTTGACGGCCTGAAGGACAAGGTTGCGAAGGAGCTGGCTCGCCAGGCCCAAGACGCAAATGCCGCTCTCAAGGCAGCCGCAGAAGCACGAAAGACGCTGAACGATCAGCGCAACACGCTGATCGCCCAGTTCCGGGACACCGGTGTCGATCTCGCCAAACTGACCGAACTGCGCGACAAGACAGAGGCGGCGAGATCGCGGATGGCAGATGCCGTTACGGCGACAGCTTCGATCGCCGCTCCGATCACTGCCGCCAAGCCGATAAAGACCACTGCCGTTGCCGCCGGCCCCGGACTGCCGGTTCGCTCTGCCGTCGGGGCTACACTTGCAATGGCGATCGGCCTTACTGGCATGCTTGGTTTGCGCCTCTTGCGACAGCGTCCCGCACGTGCCGCGGAGACGCTAACTGTCCCGGAACAGCCGGAGGCGGCAGCCGGCGAACTCGAACTGCTGCGCGATCGGCTCGCCGGCCTGCGCGACAGGCTGCAATCCCACGGCGCCGGCCATCGTTGATCTCGGCCGCGGCATCATTGAAACCGCGCGGAACCTCGTCCTTTCGGGCGGGGAGGAAGCGCGCGAACGCTGTTGGTCGACATACTGCTTGATGATGTCAGGGGCGCTTTGCCGCACGAAGCCGCGAAGGACGACGGCGACCACAACACGCCCTTGAAATAGCGTCCCGAAACTTCGGGTCTGGCCTCCCGCAGCAAGGCGGCTCGACACTCCCTTGAGGCTATGGACTCGAGGCCACCGTCCGCCCTCGACGAGCGTCATAAGGCGTGGCAGCGCACGGCGTCGCGGCGAAAGAAACGGTCAAAGCGCCAGGCGAAGGCCAGACGCTACGCCGCGCGGATCGCGGCGAAGGCGGCGCGCAAACGGCTGCATTGGCAGCACGTCACGACGACGCGCATGGCGCGGCGCTTCGCAACGGCCATCCTCGAAGACCTGAAGATCAGGAACATGAGCGCCTCGGCCAAGGGGACGGCAGAGGAACCGGGAAAGAAACGTCGCGCAGAAGGCCGGACTCAACCGCTCGATCCTCGCGGCGGCGTGGTACCGCTTCGAACGGCTGCTCTCCTACAAGCTAGCCTTCCTCGGCGGCAACCTCGTGAAGGTCGATCCGCGATACACGTCCGTGACCTGCTCCGAATGCGGGTCGAGGGACAAGGGAACCCGCGAAAACCAAGCGAAGTTCCTCTGCCTCTGCTGCGGACACGCAGACCATGCCGACGTCAACGCGGCGGTCAACATCCTGGCGGCCGGAACACGGCCATCGAAGGCGGTTAAACCCGTCTCCCGAGAACGCGAAAGGGCGACCTGAGCCGCCCCTGAAAATCCCCGTCATTCGGGCCGGGACGATGTTAAAGCTCTTGCATTTGCCGCTTTTAAACAGGATACGGCGTTCTGAGGCAAACAGCGCGGCCGGCAAGAGCCTAGCTTTCGCGCGAGGCAGGGCAGGAGAATCGCATGACGACAGTGATCGATGGCAAGCAGGTAGCCGCTTCGGTAATCGAGACGGTAAAGATGGCGACGGCTTCACTGGAAAAGCAGAGCGGCGTGAAGACCGGGCTTGCCGTGGTGATCGTCGGCGACGATCCGGCAAGCCATGCTTATGTCAATTCAAAAAGCAAGATGGCCAAGCAATGCGGCTTCAAGTCGGTACAGCACACCCTGTCGGCCGAGACGAGTCAGGAAGAGCTTGCCGCGCTCGTTTCGTCACTCAACGCCGATCCCTCGATCCATGGCATCCTCGTACAGCTGCCGCTGCCGAAGCATCTGAACAGCGAGCCGATCATCCAGTCGATCCTGCCGGAAAAGGATGTCGACGGGCTGCACGTCGTCAATGCCGGCAAGCTTGCGACTGGCGACCTTGAAACCGGCCTCGTCTCCTGCACGCCGGCCGGTGCCATGGTGTTCGTCCGCCGAATGCATGGCGAGGACCTGTCTGGGCTGAACGCCGTCGTCATCGGCCGATCGAACCTCTTTGGCAAGCCGATGGCGCAGTTGCTGCTCAATGCCAATGCGACGGTGACGATTGCCCATTCGCGCACCAAGGATCTGCCCGCCGTCTGCCGCAATGCCGATATCCTGGTTGCGGCCGTCGGCCGTCCGCAGATGGTCAAGGCCGATTGGGTGAAGCCCGGCGCAACCGTCATCGATGTCGGCATCAACCGCATCGCCGCACCGGAAAGGGGCGAGGGCAAGACGCGCCTCGTCGGCGACGTCGCCTTCGAGGAAGCATCGAATGTTGCCGCGGTGATTACCCCGGTTCCGGGTGGCGTCGGCCCGATGACGATCGCCATGCTGATGGCCAATACCGTCATTGCCGGGCATCGCGCGGCCGGCCAGACGCCGCCGAAATTTTGAGGCCTATCGCGGTGCAGGACCGGTCGAGGCCCTGACGATCAGCTCCGCTTTCCACAGCTCGTGCTCCGGATAGGAGCCGATCTCTTTGACGGTGCCGATCAGGCGCTGCGCAATCCGGGCGCCGGCGGCACGAAGAGACGAGCGCGTCGTCGTCAGCGGGACCGAAAAATTCTCCGGCTTCAGAAGCGGCAGCTCGTCGTCATGGGCGATGAGCGAGATATCCTCACCGAGCTTCAGGCCGGCCTGGTTCAGGGCGCGGATCGCGCCAAGTGCGAGCACGGTGCTGGAGCAGAGGACGGCAGTCGGACGCTCCGGCATCTGCAGAAACTGCTCCATGGCGATCAGGCCTTGCTCGTCGGTCATCAGCGAGTGACTGACGCAGGTTTTGGAAAGGGTCAGTCCCCGTTCTGACAAGGCCGCGACGACGCCGTTCTTCCGGCGGATCGCAAAGTCGAGATGCGCCGGCCCGTTCATCAGTGCGAATCGCGTATGGCCGAGCTGCAACAGGAGTTTCGCCGCATCGTAGAAGGCGGTCTCGTTGTCGATATCGAGATAGGGATAATCCGGCTCTGACCCGAACGAGCGGCCATGCACGATGAACGGCATCGCCAGCGATTTCAGCATCGCCAGGCGCGGGTCGTGAGCGCGCATATAGGCAACGAAAAGCGCATCGACATTGCCGCTGATCGCGAGGCGGCGAAGTGCAGCCACTTCGTCGTCGGGGTCCGAGGGCATGATGACGAGATGGAAGTCCTGCCGGACGGCCTCCTCTCCGAGGCCGGCCAGGAACTCGCCAAAATGTATATCCGATTGATGGCCAGGCGCCATCGGCATCACCAATCCGATCGAACCCGCCTTGCCGGTCGCGAGACGCTGAGCCGCCTTGTTCGGCCGGTATCCCGTTTCCTTGACGGCCCGAAGCACACGTTCGCGCGTCGCCTCGTTGACCTCAGGATAGCCATTGAGTGCACGGCTGACGGTCGTCTGCGAAAGACCAAGCAATTCCGAGAGCTGTTTGAGATTCACCTGCCGCGTTTCCTCCTCAGCGCCCTCAACACACGCCTCCCTGCGTCCAAAGCGCTTTCAATTATGTAGCAACTACGGCGCTTGACTCAAGAAAAATCGCTCCATATTCCCCTCCAGGTGCCGCTGCAATGGGCAATGCAAGCGTCTCGTTCCGCGGTATTTTTGAAATGGCTTGACTCTTTTCTGCCGAAAGTGAAATGAGTGTCAAAGCGCTTTGAAATTTGCTCTCGGGAGGTTGGGAAGCGCCGTTGGGATTGTGATGGGAGGTTGATCACATGAAGAAAATTCTTTTGATGGGCGTTGCCGTAACGGCGCTGTTTGCCGGGGCAGCTTCTGCTGCCGATCTGAAGTTTCCTCCAGGTCAGGATACAAAGTTCAACTGGAAGAGCTATGACGAGTTCAAGGCCGCTCACGCCGATTTGAAAGGCGAGCCGCTGACAATCTTCGGGCCGTGGCGCGGTGAGGACGAGGCCTTCTTCCGCAGCATTCTCGCTTATTTCACTGAGGCGACGGGCGTCGATGCCACCTATTCATCCTCTGAAAACTACGAACAGCAGATCGTCATCGATACGCAAGCGGGCTCGCCTCCGAACGTCGCGATCCTGCCGCAGCCCGGCCTCCTGGCCGATCTCGCCAGCAAGGGCCTCCTGACGCCGCTGGGCGAGGAGAATTCCAAGTGGGTGAAGGACAATTACGGCGCGGGCGACAGCTGGGTCGGTTACGGCACCTACAAGGGCAAGGACGGCAAGGACGGTTACTATGCATTCCCTTACAAGGCCGACGTGAAGTCGCTTGTCTGGTATGTTCCGGAAAACTTCAAGGAAGCTGGATATAAGGTTCCGACCACGATGGAAGAGCTCCATGCCCTGACGGACCAGATCGTCAAGGACGGCGGCGTTCCGTGGTGCATCGGCCTCGGGTCTGGCGGCGCGACCGGCTGGCCTGCGACCGACTGGATCGAAGACATCATGCTGCGCATGAACAAGCCGGATGTCTATGACAAGTGGACCACGAACGAAGTGAAGTTCACCGACCCGGCCGTCGTTGCCGCGATCGATGAATTCGGCAAGTTCGCCAAGAACGAGAGCTATGTCGATGGGGGTGCTGCGGCCGTTGCTTCGACCGACTTCCGCGACAGCCCGAAGGGTCTCTTCGCCGTTCCGCCGAAGTGCTACCTGCACCATCAGGCTTCGTTCATCCCGTCCTTCTTCCCCGAAGGCACGAAGCTCGGTCAGGACGCCGACTTCTTCTATATGCCGACCTATGCGGCGCATGCCGACCTCGGCAAGCCGGTTCTCGGTGCCGGCACGCTCGTCTCGATCACCAAGGATTCGAAGGCCGCCCGCGCTTTCGTCGAATTCCTGAAGACGCCGATCGCGCACGAGGTCTGGATGGCGCAGTCGAGCTTCCTGACGCCGTACAAGGGTGTGAGCACCGCGGCCTATGCCAACGAGCAGATGAAGCGGGAAGGCGAGATCTTGACGACGGCCACGACCTTCCGCTTCGACGGTTCGGACCTGATGCCCGGCAAGATCGGCGCAGGCGCCTTCTGGACCGGCATGGTCGATTTCGTCGGCGGCAAGTCTGCGGAAGACACCGGCAAGGAAATCCAGGCCGCCTGGGACGCCATCAAGTAATCGCGTTAGCCGGTGCCGCGGGAGACCCGCGGCATTGCTGGCACGAATGACCGGACCCGTGGGGGGCCGGTCAACGCCGGATACTGTGATCAAACGCATAAAGAAATTGACGGTAACTGGTGTCGGCCCTTCAACATAGGCAAGGGTAGCACGGGGAGGGACGAATGCTGTCGCAGATAGTTTCCGCGTTGGGCGTTGTGGTGGTGGCGGTATTCGCCTGCTCGGCCTACTTCTATTTTTCCAACAAGATTCTGGATCTGGCGCTACCCGTGAAGGATGGCGACATTCGTTCGGCGGCACGCAATCTGAACCGCCGTGCGATGATCCGCCCGTGGCTCTTTCTCGGGCCGGCGCTGTTTTTGCTGATCGTCTATCTTGTCTACCCCGTCGTGGCGACCCTCATCCTCTCCTTCTACGATCGCTCCGGTGAGCAGTTCGTCGGCTTTGCAAATTACCAGTGGGCCTTCGGCGATCGTGAATTCCGTCAATCCATCTTTAATAATATTCTCTGGCTTGCCGTCGTTCCGGCGGCCTGCACGTTCTTCGGCCTGGTCATCGCAGTGATGACCGACCGCATCTGGTGGGGCAACATCGCCAAGAGCATCGTCTTCATGCCGATGGCGATCTCCTTCGTCGGCGCATCCGTCATTTGGAAGTTCATCTACGAGTTTCGCGGCGGCAACGACACCCAGATCGGGCTCTTGAACGCGATCGTGCAGCTTTTCGGCGGCACGCCGCAGGTGTGGATTTCGGTGCCCTTCTGGAACAACTTCTTCCTCATGGTGATCTTGATCTGGATTCAGACGGGCTTTGCCATGGTCATTCTCTCCGCGGCGCTGCGCGGTATTCCGGAAGAAACCATCGAGGCGGCTGTCATCGACGGCGCCAACGGCTGGCAAATCTTCTGGCGCATCATGGTGCCGCAGGTCTGGGGATCGATCGCCGTCGTGTGGACCACCATTACCATTCTCGTGCTGAAGGTCTTCGACATCGTTCTGACCATGACCAATGGTCAATGGAACTCGATGGTTCTTGCCAACCTGATGTTCAACTGGATGTTCCGCGGAGGCGGCGATTCCGGCCGAAGCGCCGTCATCGCCCTCATCATCATGCTGGCCGTGACGCCGATCATGGTCTGGAACGTCCGCCGCGCCAATCGCGAGCTGGGAGGCCACTGAGATGACGCTTGCCAGAGATTTCTTCAAGATTGGCCCCGCTCGCCTTTTCGTGCACTTCGTTGTTCTGGTTATCGTGATCCTGTGGCTGATTCCGACGCTCGGCATCTTCATCAGCGCGCTGCGAGACAAGGATCAGCTCGTCGTCTCCGGCTGGTGGACAGCCTTCGCCGGCTCCTCCCGAACCGTGGCATCCCGCCTTGGACAGCCCGACCAGCAGAAGCAAGAGGGCGCGACCTATGTGATCGCCGGCAATGTCCTGGAAGGCCAGGAAGGACGTTCGATCAAAGCCTTCGGCACGCGTGTCCAGCAGCCCGCTGCCAACAGCGCCGGTGAGACCGCTGACCTCGGCGACGGCGTCTCACTGCTCGTCAACAGCGACGGCAGCTACCGCTACACAAAGAATGCCCCCTTCGGCCCGGACGACGGCGGCCGGCGCGTCTACGTTTCGATCGCAACGCCGCCGGAATTCACGATGCAGAACTACCGGACGGTTTTGACGGGCGAGGGAATCGGCCAATCCTTCATCAATTCGCTGACGGTGACGATCCCGGCGACCATCATTCCGATCCTCATAGCTGCCTTTGCAGCATACGCCTTGAGCTGGATGGAGTTCCCGGGTCGCGCGCTGTTGATCGCGCTCGTCGTCGGCCTCATCGTCGTGCCGCTGCAGATGTCGCTGATCCCGCTGCTGCGCCTCTACAATATGGTCGGCGCGGCTTTCGATGCGCCGTCCAAGACCTATCTCGGCATCTGGCTGGCGCACACGGCCTTCGGCATGCCGCTGGCCATCTACCTGCTCCGCGCCTATATCGCAGGGCTGCCGAAGGAGATCATCGAATCCGCGCGCGTCGATGGCGCGAGCGATTTCGAAATCTTCGTCCGCATCGTTTTGCCTCTTTCTTTCCCCGCACTTGCATCCTTCGCGATCTTCCAGTTCCTCTGGGTGTGGAACGACCTGCTTGTTGCCATGGTCTTCCTCGGCACCGACAGGCAGCACCTCGTGCTGACCGGCGCGCTGAACGCGCTGCTCGGCTCGCGTGGCGGCAACTGGGAAATCCTAACGGCTTCTGCCTTCGTCACCATCATCATACCGCTGCTCGTCTTCTTCGGGCTGCAGCGCTATCTGGTGCGCGGCCTGCTCGCCGGTTCGGTCAAGGGGGGCTGATCATCCCAACACGACACATCCCGCAGGAACAGACATGAGCATAGCATCCCAAACCAATTTGACAGTCGACAAGGACTGGTGGCGCGGTGCGGTAATCTATCAGATCTACCCGCGCTCCTTTCAGGATTCAAACGGCGACGGCATCGGCGATCTGAAGGGCATCACCGCCCGCCTTCCGTATGTAGCAAGCCTCGGTGCCGACGCGATCTGGATTTCGCCCTTCTTCACCTCGCCGATGCGCGATTTCGGCTACGACGTTTCGGACTACGAGAACGTCGATTCGATCTTCGGCACGCTGGTGGATTTCGACACGATGATCGCCGAGGCCCATCGCCTCGGCATCAAGGTGATGATCGACCTCGTCATCTCGCACAGCTCGGACCAGCATCCCTGGTTTGCCGAAAGCCGTTCCAGCAAGACGAATGCAAAAGCGGATTGGTATGTCTGGGCGGATGCAAAGCCGGATGGCGCGCCGCCGAACAACTGGCTGTCGATTTTCGGCGGCTCGGCATGGGCGTGGGATCCGCGACGCATGCAGTATTACCTGCACAATTTCCTGACCTCGCAGCCGGACATGAACCTGCACAATCCGGAAGTACAGGACCGGTTGCTCAATGTTGTCCGCTTCTGGCTGACGCGCGGCGTCGACGGCTTCCGTCTCGACACGATCAATTTCTATTTTCACGACCAGCAGCTGCGCGACAATCCGGCGCTGCCTCCCGCCCGCCGCAACGCTTCGACCGCGCCGGCGGTGAACCCCTATAATTTCCAGGAACACATCTACGACAAGAACCGGCCGGAGAACCTGGAGTTCCTGAAGCGCTTCCGTGCGGTTCTGGAAGAGTTTCCGGCAATCGCGGCCGTCGGCGAAGTAGGTGACAGCCAGCGCGGCCTGGAGATCGTCGGCGAATACACCTCCGGAAACGACAAGATGCATATGTGCTATGCCTTCGAGTTTCTCGCCCCCGATCCGCTTTCGCCGGAGCGCGTCGAAGAAGTGATGGAAGATTTCGCCGCCGCAGCGCCCGATGGCTGGGCCTGCTGGGCATTCTCCAATCACGACGTCATGCGTCATGTCAGCCGCTGGGGTTCGCTGGTTGCCGATCATGACGCATTTGCCAAGCAATATGCCTCCCTGCTGATGACCCTGCGTGGCTCCGTCTGCCTTTATCAGGGTGAGGAGCTCGGCCTGACCGAAGCCGATCTTGCCTACCAGGACCTGCAGGATCCATACGGCATCCAGTTCTGGCCGGAATACAAGGGACGCGACGGCTGCCGCACGCCTATGGTCTGGGACTCGCAGGTTGCCCAGGGCGGCTTCTCGACCGTCACGCCGTGGCTGCCGGTGCCGGTCGAGCATATCCTGCGCGCCGTCAGCGTGCAGCAGGGAGACGAGAATTCCGTGCTCGAGCACTACCGCCGCTTCCTCGCCTTTCGCAAGCAGCATCCGGCGTTTGCCAAGGGCGAGATCGAATTCGAGCAGCCGCAAGGCGATGCGCTTGTCTTCACGCGCAGATATGGCAACGAGCAATTGCTCTGCATTTTCAACATGAGCCCGGTGGAAATCAACGTCAGCTTACCGATGGGAGAATGGCAGGCATTGACGGGACACGGTTTCACCAGCAACAACTACGGCGACAAGATCGATATTCCGGCTTGGGGGGCGTATTTCGCCCGTCTCGCGTAAGGATCAGGGGAGCATCAAATGACTGGACTTACTCTAAAGGAAATCCGTAAATCCTACGGCTCCGTGGATGTCCTCCACGGCATCGACCTGGAGATCAACCAGGGTGAGTTCATCGTCTTCGTGGGGCCGTCGGGTTGCGGCAAGTCAACGCTGCTGCGCATGATCGCCGGCCTTGAGAACATCACGGGCGGCGAGATGTATATCGATGGCCAACTCGTCAACGACGTCCCGCCGTCGAAGCGCGGCATCGCCATGGTGTTCCAGTCCTACGCGCTTTATCCGCACATGACAGTCTTCGACAACATGGCTTTCGGCATGAAGATCGCCGGCGAGAGCAAGCAGGAGATCGATCGTCGCGTGCGAGCCGCCGCCGAAAGCCTGCAGCTCACCAATTATCTCGAGCGCCTGCCGAAGGCGCTCTCCGGTGGCCAGCGCCAGCGCGTTGCGATCGGCCGCGCCATCTGCCGCGATCCGAAGGTCTTCCTCTTCGACGAGCCGCTGTCGAACCTCGATGCAGCATTGCGCGTCGCGACCCGTATCGAGATCGCCCGCCTCAATGAGCAGATGGCCGATACCACGATGATTTACGTCACCCACGACCAGGTCGAGGCGATGACGCTTGCCGACCGTATCGTCGTCCTGTCGGCCGGCCACATCGAGCAGGTCGGCGCACCGCTGGAGCTTTACGAGCGTCCGGCAAACCTCTTCGTCGCGAAGTTCATCGGCTCTCCGGCCATGAATATCATCCCCTCTACCATCACCGAAGCGGGTGCCACCACGACGATCACGCTGAAGGGCGGCAGGTCGGTCGCGCTCGACATTCCGACCGCGGCTTCCGAAAAAGGCAAGACGGCAAGTTTCGGCGTGCGCCCTGAAGACCTGCAGATCGCCAATGGCGACGACTACACCTTCGAAGGCGAGGTCTCGATCGTCGAAGCGCTCGGCGAAGTCACGCTGCTTTATATCGAAGGCCTGATGCCGGGCGAGCCGATCATCGTCAAGCTACCAGGCATCACCGACATCAAGAAAGGTCAGAAGATGAGGTTCGCTGCTGATCGCTCGAAACTGCATCTTTTCGATGCCGAAGGCCACACTTACAGAAGGTAGGAGACTATTTTGGGTGGTTCTTTGTGAGCGCCTGAAACGCAGCGATCATCACTTTCTGTTAAACATCCGCTGCTAGCTTCCCCCTTATAGTTTCAAGGGGAATCAGGGTCGTGGGTGCATCCAATCCATTGCCTCCAGGGCATTTTCTCAACAAGGAAGAATCCTTCATGTACGACCGCGAACAGCGGTTCAAAATGGAGGATACGATGAACGCTGCGCGGATCGAGTACACCGAAAAGGGGGTCATGCACATGGCGTCCCGGCGCTGCGATATCATACGAATTTCGATGAGCAGCGCGATCCTGGCGATCCTGACGCAGTTCACTTTGCCGAAGCAGTTTTATCTGGATATTCCCGACGCACGCATCACCAAGGTCGGCTGCATGCTGATGCGGGTGAACACCAACAACACCATCGAGGTCCGCTTCCTGCGCCTGCTGACGCAGAAGGAAATGAACAAGATTTTCGTCTACAGCACGCATCCGGCGCATCGCGACTACGTTCTAGACGTTCGCGCCTGATCGGACATTTCTGGAATTGAACAAGCCCGCGATCCGTTCGCGGGCTGTTTGCGTCAGTGGAAGAGGACGCTGGCGCCGTGGTCTGAGGCGCCGACGGAGCGGCGGAACGGAGCGAAGAGCTCGCGGCCCATGCCGAATTCATTGTCCGAAAGATCGGCCGTCACCGGCTCGCGGTCCGCCAGGGTGGCGGCATCGAGGAGGACTTCCAGCGTGCCGCGGATTGCATCGAGCCGGATGATGTCGCCGTCCTGTATGCGGGCGATCGGCCCGCCCTCGACAGCCTCCGGCGTCACATGGATCGCAGCCGGAACCTTGCCTGACGCGCCGGACATGCGTCCGTCCGTAAGAAGGGCGACGTGGAAGCCGCGGTCCTGCAGTACGCCGAGCGGCGGCGTCAGCTTGTGCAGCTCCGGCATGCCGTTTGCCTTCGGCCCCTGGAAGCGCACAACCGCCACGAAGTCGCGGTTGAGCTTGCCTTCCTTGAAGGCGTCCTGCAGCTCCTGCTGGCTATGGAAGACGATCGCCGGTGCCTCGATGATATGGCGGTCCGGCTTCACCGCGGAGATCTTGATGACCGCCTTGCCGAGATTGCCGCGCAGCATCTTCAGGCCGCCATTCGACTGGAACGGCGTTTCGATGCTGGCGAGCACCTTGCCATCGTGGCTCTTATCCGGTGCCGGTTCGCGAACCACCGTGCCGTTGTCGCCGAGGCGCACGTCGATCGTATAGGCTTCGAGACCCTGGCCGGCAACCGTGCGCACGTCATCGTGCAGCATGCCCTTCTTCAAAAGCTCCTTGATGAGGAAGCCCATGCCGCCTGCGGCGTGGAAATGGTTAACATCCGCCAGTCCGTTCGGATAGACGCGGGCAAGCAGCGGGATTTCCTCGGAGAGTTCGGCAATATCCTGCCAGGTGAGCTGGATGCCGGCAGCGCGCGCCATGGCGACGAGATGCAGCGTGTGGTTCGTGGAGCCGCCGGTTGCGTGCAGGCCGACGACGCCGTTGACGATGGAGCGCTCGTCGATCATTTCGCCGGCGGGCGTGAATTCGTTGCCGAGCGCAGTGATCGCCAGAGCGCGCTTTGCCGCCTCGCGCGTCAGCGCTTCGCGCAGCGGCGTGCCCGGGTTGATGAAGGAAGAGCCGGGCAGATGGAAGCCCATGATCTCCATCAGCATTTGGTTGGAGTTTGCCGTGCCGTAGAAGGTGCAGGTTCCCGGGCCGTGATAGGACTTGGACTCGGCCTCGAGCAGCTCGGCGCGGCCGACCTTGCCTTCCGCATAGAGTTGGCGGACACGAGACTTCTCGTCGTTGGGCAGCCCGCTGGTCATCGGCCCCGCCGGCACGAAGATCGAGGGCAGGTGGCCGAAGGAGAGGGCCGCGATCACGAGGCCCGGCACGATCTTGTCGCAGACGCCGAGGAAGAGCGCCGCATCGAACATGTTGTGCGACAGACCGATGCCGGCAGACATGGCAATCAGGTCGCGGGAAAAGAGCGACAGCTCCATGCCCGGCTGGCCCTGCGTGACGCCGTCGCACATGGCCGGAACGCCGCCGGCGACCTGGGCAATGCCCCCAGCTTCCGCCGCAGCTTCGCGGATGATCGCCGGATAGGTCTCGAACGGCTGATGGGCCGAGAGCATATCGTTGTAGGCGGTGATGATGCCGAGATTGGGCACGCGGTCGCCCGCCAGTGCATCCTTTTCGGAGGGGGAACAGATCGCAAAGCCGTGGGCGAGGTTGGCGCAGCCGAGTATCGAGCGGTTCACGCCGTTGGAAGTCGCGGCCTGCAGGCGTTCCAGATATCGCTCGCGCGTCGGTTTTGATCGTTCGACGATGCGGGATGTGATCGCGGAAATGCGTGCGTTAGCGGACATGGGAGGTATCCTGCCTTGGTTGCTCTCAAGTTTTACGTTCGGCGGCTCTGCCCGAAGGCTTGGTCTTACGGCGCCCAGTAGATTTCGACCGGGGAAGCCGCCCGGCGCAGAACGGCCCGGATCGGCATCTCGGCCTCTTCTCCGGCATCTTCCGCTTTCGACAGCGTATCTTTCTTACCCGCGCCTTCGATGTGAAGCACCAGGAGCCCGGCATCCTGAAGGCTGGAGAAGGTGAAGGTCAGGCGCGGCTCGCCGGCGCCTTCCGCTTCCATCGTGATGATGCCGCGCGGCGTCGCCGGATCGAGCGCGGCAGCAAGGTTGCTGCCGCCGGGAAAGAACGATGCCGTGTGGCCGTCGCCGCCCATGCCGAGGATCACCACATCGAACGGGTTGCCAATCGCTTTCGTCTCGGCAGTCGCAAGCTTTGCCGCATCTTCGGCAGAGCCTGATTTCTGATAGAGCGGCAAAAAGCGCGCCGCCTTCGCCTTGTTCTGCAGCAGATTGTTCGCGACCAGCAGATGGTTCGAACGCTCATTGTCCGCGGGAACGAAGCGCTCGTCAACAAGCGTGACGGTCACCTTGCTCCAGTCGAGGTCGCGGACGGAGAGCTCTTGGAAGAAGGCTTTCGGGGTCGAGCCGCCGGAAACGGCGATGCTGGCCGCTGCGCGGGCTGTGATCGCGGCAGAAAGCCGCTCCGTCACCTTGTCCGCAAGGCCGCTTGCAAGTTCCGCTGCATTGGTAAAAGCATGCAAGGTTGCTGCCATCGCTCGCGATCCTAGATGTTGTCGTGCCAGGTGCGGCCTTCACGCTCGATGAGCGCGATGGCCTGGCTTGGGCCCCAAGTGCCGGCGGTATAGCCTTGAACGAGCTGGCCGGTTGTTTCCCAACCCTTGAGCATCGGATCGACCCACTGCCAAGCGGCTTCAACTTCGTCGCGGCGCATGAAGAGCGTCTGATTGGAGCGGATGACGTCCATCAGCAGGCGCTCATAGGCGTCCGGATTGCGCACATTGAAGGCTGACGCAAAGCTCATGTCGAGCGAGACGTTGCGCAGGCGCATGCCGCCCGGGCCGGGATCCTTGATCATCAGCGACTGCTTGACGCCTTCGTCCGGCTGCAGGCGGATGATGAGCTGGTTCTGGTTGATGCGGCCGGCCGCCTGGTCGAAGATTGCGTGCGGGATTGGCTTGAAGGTAATGACGATTTCCGACATGCGGCCGGTAAGACGCTTGCCGGTGCGGATGAAGAACGGAACACCCGCCCAGCGCCAATTGTTGATCTCGGCCTTGATGGCAACGAAGGTTTCGGTGTTCGAAACGCCGCCTTCGAGCTCTTCGAGGTAGCCCTTGACCGGGCCGCTGCCGGAGGCGCCGGCGCGATACTGGCCGCGCACGGTGACCTGCTCGACGTTGGAAGCATCGATCGGCTTCAGGGCGCGCAGGACCTTCAGCTTTTCGTCGCGGACCGCCTCGGAATCCATCGATGACGGTACTTCCATGGCGGTCAGGCAGAGGAGCTGCAGAATGTGGTTCTGCACCATGTCGCGCAATGCGCCGGCGGTGTCGTAATAGCCGGCGCGGCCTTCGAGGCCGACGGCTTCGGCAACCGTGATCTGCACGTGATCGATGTAATTGGCGTTCCACAGCGGCTCGTAGAGGGCGTTCGCAAAGCGCAGCGCCATCAGGTTCTGCACCGTTTCTTTGCCGAGATAGTGGTCGATACGGAAGATCTGCTCTTCCTTGAAGACACGGCCGATCGTATCGTTCAGTGACAGCGCCGAGGAAAGGTCGCGGCCGATCGGCTTTTCGACGACGATGCGCGTCGACTTGGTGATCAGCTTGTGTTCGGCGATCTTCTGCGAGATGTCACCGAAGATGCCGGGTGCGACGGCGAGGTAGAAGGCGCGGACGCGGTCCTTGCCCTCGTCCAGCAGCTTCTTCAGCTGATCCCAGCCGCCGTCAGAACGCGCGTCGACGGAGACGTAAAAGAGGCGCTTGCAGAATTTCTCGACTTCCGCCTCGTCATACTCGCCCTTCTTCAGATGCTCCTTGAGGGCATCCTGCGCGAACTTGCGGTATTCGTCATCGGAAAGCGGGCTGCGCGAAGCGCCGATAATGCGCGTCGGCTCGGTGAACTGGCCCTCGATCTGGCGGTGATAAAGGGCGGGAAGGAGCTTGCGCTCGGCAAGATCGCCGCTGCCGCCGAAGACGACATAATCAAAGGGTTCGACGGGAATGATCTGGCTGCTCATGAGCTCTTCTCTCAATCAGGCTGGTTGCGGCCGTTTTAATCTAATCGATTTAAAAAAGCCAGTGTGCGATGCAATGAATCTGTCGGGTCTCGGTTTTAAAGCGAATTGCCCCGGGAGGAAATCCCGCAATCGCCCTTAAAACTTGTCGCGCAGCGCGAACCACGACAAGGCGAGGAAAAGCAGCGGCGCGCGCATTGCCGCACCACCGGGAAATGCCGGAATATCGAGCGCCTTGAAGAGCTCGAGATCGGCTGATGTTCCAAGCACCGTTTCTGCATAAAGTTTGCCGCAGTAATTTGACAGCATCACTCCATGGCCCGAATATCCGCCGATTGAGGTGACGCCCGGCATCACTTCGCGCACGAAGGGCTGGCGCGGCATCGTTATGCCGACGCTGCCGCCCCAGGCGTGCGTGATCTCGATGTCCCTGAGTGCCGGATAGATTTCGGCGATCTGGCGGCGGATATGTTCGCTGATGTCGCGCGGATTGTCGGCGGTATAGGCTTCCCGCCCGCCGAAAAGCAGTCGTCCATCCTTGGACTTGCGGAAATAACGCACGACGAAACGCGAGTCGGCGACGGCTTCCCCGCCGGGAAGCACGGCAGGATATTTGTCGAGCGGCACGGTTGCGCCGATGAAGGAGCGGATCGGCATGACATGGCTTGCCGTCACCGGCTCCAGATTGCCGATATAGCCGTTGCAGGCAATCAGCGCGCGGGACGCGGCAATTGTGCCCTTCGGCGTTTCGATCGTCACCTTGCCGCCGCCCTGGCCGATTGCGGTCGCCTTGGTCATCTCGAAAATCTGCGCCCCGGCATTGGCCGCAACGCGCGCCAGCCCAATCAGCAGCTTCAGCGGATGAATGTGGCCGGTGCCGGTGTCGCGCACGCCGCAGTAGTAGCGTTTGGAGCCGAGGCGTTCGTGCGTCTCTTCGCTGTCCATGAACCGCACATGCGGATAATCATAACGAAGGGCTGCGATCTCGGCATTTTCGTAGTAGAAGCGCTTGTAGCTTTCCTTGTGCGAGACGTTCATCTGCCCGGGCATGAATTCGATGTCGATCTGATGTTCGGTCGCAAAATCGAGCAGGTGTTCCTTGGAAGCCTCCGCAAGATCGAAGAGCGCTTTGGAACGCTCGTAGCCGATCTTCTCCTCGAGTTCCTCCGGCCACCAGCGCTGGCCGGTGCCGAGCTGCCCGCCGTTGCGGCCAGATGCCCCGTCGCCGAAACGGCAGGCATCGATCAGCACGACCGAGACGCCAGCTTTCGCCAGATTGTATGCCGCCTGCAAGCCGGTATAGCCGCCGCCCACGATGGCGACGTCGCATGTCTTCGATCCGTCAAGCTCCGGATAGGTCGGCCGCTCGCCCACCGTCGCCTGGTACCACGAAACGCCCGGCGCGATGGGGCTCTGCCAGTTTTCTTGCACCGTCATGCGGCGGCCTCCTCACACGTTGAGCAGCAGGAATTCGCGCTCCCAGGGGCTGATCACCTGCATGAAGGTTTCGAACTCTCCCCGCTTCACGCCTGCATAAAGGCCGATGAATTCCTTGCCGAACACCTCCTCGAATGCCGGTTCGTCTTCCAAGAGTGCCACGGCTTCGAGCAGGCCGCGCGGAAGGTCGATCGACCCTTCATTGGCTGCGTCCTCGGTCGGTGCCGTCGGCTCGATCTCCTTGATGATGCCGAGAAGGCCCGATGCCAGCGAAGCAGCCAGGGCCAGATAGGGGTTGGCATCGGAACTCGGCAGCCGGTTTTCGACGCGCCGTGCCTGCGGGTCAGAAACCGGCACGCGGAATGCGGTGGTGCGGTTGTCGTAACCCCAGGCGTTGTTGACTGGGCAGGACATGTCCGGCGCAAGGCGCCGGTAGGAGTTGACGTAGGGCGCCAGCATCACAAGTGCGCTCGGCACATATTTCTGCATGCCGCCGATGAAGTGGAAGAACTCCTTCGACGCCGATCCGTCGGAATTGGAAAAGACGTTCTTGCCGGACCCGATGTTGACGACCGACTGATGGATATGCATCGCCGAGCCCGGCTGACCCTGCATCGGCTTCGCCATGAACGTCGCATAGATATCGTGCTTCAGCGCAGCCTCGCGGATGGTGCGCTTGAACATGAAGACCTGGTCGGCAAGCTCGATCGGGTCGCCATGGCGCAGATTGATCTCGAGCTGCGCTGGACCCTCCTCATGGATCAGCGTGTCGATCTCGAGGCCCTGTTTCTCGGAGAAATGATAGATATCGTCGATCAGTTCGTCGAACTCGTTGATGCCGGCGATCGAGTAACCCTGGCCGCCGAGGATCGAGCGGCCCGAGCGTCCCTTCGGCGGGCGCAACGGATAATCCGGGTCGTCGTTGTTGGCGACGAGATAGAATTCGATCTCCGGCGCGACGACCGGTTTCCAACCGCGTTCGGCGTAAAGTCCCATGATGCGCTTGAGGAGGTTGCGCGGTGTATAGGGAACCTCCTCGCCTTCCGAATTGACGATATCGCAGATCACCTGCGCCGTCGGATCAGTCTCCCAAGGAACGACGGAAAGCGTCGAAAGATCGGGCATCAGCTTGAGGTCGCTGTCACGGGGCTCGTAGCGGAAGCTCTCGGTCTCCTCGGGATATTCGCCGGAAATCGTGTGGCGATAGATCGCCGAGGGCAGGGCCAGCGACGTATTGGACGTGAATTTCGATGTCGGCATCATCTTGCCGCGCGGAACGCCGGCGAGGTCCGGGGTGATGCACTCGATGTCCTCGATGCCGCGTGCGCGAAGCCACTGCGCCGCTTCCTTCCAGTTTGCCACACCGCGCGAAGATCCGGGATCTGGGGGAATTTTCGTAGAGGCAGGCACGTTTCTGGCAGGCTTCAGCGTCGTCTTCTTGGGTGACATGACACACATGTTCGCGGTTGATCGGAAGGTCATCATAACTGGAGTTTGGCAATTGGCGAGGGGCGGGAGCGTTGACTTTCGCCATTTGATAGAAAAAGAAGGCGCCATTCACAGAAGGGAAATGGGCTTGAGACTGAAGAGCGACGTGATCGTCATAGGCGCGGGCGCCGCCGGAATGATGTGCGCCATCCGCGCCGGGCAGCGCGGCCGCTCAGTGGTCGTGCTCGATCACGCGAAAGCGCCGGGGGAGAAAATCCGCATCTCGGGCGGCGGCCGTTGCAACTTCACCAATATCCATGCTGGCCCGAAGAACTTCCTGTCCGCCAATCCGCACTTCTGCAAATCCGCCCTTGCACGCTTTACGCCTGCCGATTTCATCGCCATGGTCGACCGGCACGGAATTGCCTGGCACGAAAAGTCGCTCGGCCAGCTCTTCTGCGACTACAGTGCCAAGGACATCATCCGGATGCTGCTCGACGAGATGCGGGCGGCAGGTGTGCAACTTCGGATGCAGACCGAAATGCTGGCCGTTGAAAAAGACAGCGACGGCTTTCGCGTCAGGACGTCCGAAGGCGAATACGAGTGCGCCTCGCTCGTCGTGGCGACCGGCGGCAAGTCGATACCGAAAATGGGTGCGACGGGTTTTGCTTACCGCATCGCCGAACTGTTCGGTCTCGCGCTCGTCGAAACGCGCCCGGGTCTCGTGCCGCTGACGCTCGATCCCGTCCTGCTGGAAAGCATTGCGCCGCTTTCGGGGATCTCGGCGCCGTCCGAAATCAGGCATGGAAAAACCGGCTTCCGCGAGGCCCTGCTCTTTACCCACCGCGGCCTCAGCGGCCCGGCAATCCTGCAGATATCCTCCTATTGGCGGGAAGGGGATGAGATCGCCATCGATATCGAGCCGGATGTCGACCTTCTGCTGCATCTGAAAAAAGCCAAGCAGGCGAACGGCCGCCAGTCGGCCCAGACGGCGCTCGGTGAAATCCTGCCGAAGCGGCTGGCGCAATATCTGACGGAACGCGAAGCCATTTCCGGCCACATGGCCGATCTCTCGGACAAGGGGCTTATCCGTCTCTGCGATGCAGTGCAGAACTGGAAGATCAAGCCGTCCGGCTCGGAAGGCTATCGCACCGCCGAAGTGACGCTTGGAGGCATAGATACCGCTGGGCTCGACTCCCGCACGATGCAGGCGAAAAGCGTACCCGGCCTCTATTTCATCGGCGAATGCGTCGATGTGACGGGATGGCTCGGCGGCTATAATTTCCAGTGGGCCTGGGCCTCGGGTTTTGCCGCAGGTGAATCCTTGTAGGCAGGAATCTGGAGCAGGAGATTCAAGACTCGTTAAGAAGGTTGCGCCATTGTGTCCCAATGGCCGTTAGGAAAGAGCTTCCTAAATTGCGCTTTACCGGCAAGCCGTTTTGATGGATTGTTGAGTCTTGAAAGAAGTGAGGATCTTCGCATGAACAGGAACGCTCGACGCGCCCGCGCCATCGCACTCGCTCAGGCAAAGCCTGATACGAAGCTTGCGGCCTCCCGCTTCCTCATGCTCGCGACCGGTGCAACGGCGGCACTTGTGACGCTCCTGATCGTTCAGGGCTTCTGACACATCCCTTTCGTCATACTTTTTGCGCTTTGTCCTTGCGCGGCAAACTGCTGGGCGGACACGCTGATGCGAGAAGACACGATTTTCAAATCGGTTCAGCTTATCTGAATATTAAGATATCTTCTGTCACATTCACCGCGAATGTTTGGGCATCGCCGCTTTTGTGCCGGAGATGATTTGGCAATGATTGCCGCCTGACCCTCGGGTTCCCCAGTGTCCCACAATCAGCTCGATGCACTCGGCCGGCGCCGATTTCAGCCGGTGGGAGGAGTGGTGTATGGAAGGCCGGTATCGCCATGTTTATTGACAAGATCCTTTCGCGCTTCAAGATCAAGACCAAGGTTCTGATCTTCGTCCTGCCTTTCGTGATCACCATTTCCGCCGTCGGCCTGACAGGCCTCTATGCCTCCGGCCTGCTGCAGGGCCGCATGGAGATTTCAAACAGCGTCCTCCAGTCCCTAAGTGGCTTCAAGGATCTGTATGGCTCGATGGGCGATTTCCTGCAGATCACCAACCAGGAAGCGCGCGACAAGCTCTACACCGACATCAAGACGCAGCGGGATACGCTGAAAGCCACCCTGAACCAGATCGGCGACAATGATGGCCGCGAGAACCTGCAAGCCGCGTCGGACGGCACGGCTTCGATTGCGGATACCGTCGGCAAGCTATGGTCTCTTCATGAACAGGAGCTGGCGCTTCGCAAGTCGATCGATGACGCACAGAAGACGCTGATCAGCAGCCGTTTCAATGTCAATTTCGACGCACAGCAGCTCCAAGAAAATATCCGCAACGACGAAGGCAATGCCACCGCGACGCTCCGCGCCGCCGATCGGCTGTTGAAGGGTGGCGATACGCTTGCCTCCGTCATGACTGCCTTCAACAAGGCGCAGGTGCCTGCCGACAAGCTGAAGGTCGTCACCGACGCGATCCCGCAGATCGCAAAGGCGCAGCGCCTCATCGAAATCTCCGTGCCGCAAAACCAGAAGAGCATGACGCAGTCGATTGCCCAGACGATCAACGACCTGAAGACGCAGGCGGCAGCTCCTGATGCAGCGACCGATGAAGCGATTGCCAACCTTGGCCGCCTTGTTTCCCGCTTCCGCCAGATGTCGACCTATACGCAGTTGACGGCTACGCAGATGATGCGGGAAGCGACGACGACGTTCGTCGAGCTCGACGGCCGCATCGCTCAGACGAACTCCGTTCTCGAAGACACTCGCCGTCTTGAGACCTCGATCTATTCGCTACAGCTGGTGCTCGGCGAATTCACCGCCAAGCCGAACCCGGACAACCGCGTTCGCCTGCATCAGGAAATCACGACGCTTGGCACCAACCTGAATACGCTGCTTGCGAGCGCCAAGGGCATGGACTTCGCGGAAGACATCGTTGCCGCCATGTCGCCCGCACTGGCTTCCATGGACAGCGACGGCGAAAAGCTGGTCGCGACAATCGGCCAGCGTACCACTGACTATGCAGCCGCCCGTCAGCAGCTCGATAGCGTCTGGGGCCAACTGACCACCTTCGCCGAGCTGCAGAAGCAGTCGGCAGGAACCGAGCGCACGCAGGCAAACAGCATCTCCGTTCTGACGACCGGCCTCGGCATCCTCGTCTCGATCGTCGGCGGCTTCGCCCTGGTGCTGACGCTGCAGCGTCCGATCGGCCAGATCACTGCCGCCATGCGCCGCATTGCCGACGGTGCGCTGGATACCAGCATTTCCGGTGAGAAACGGTCCGACGAGATCGGCGACATGGCCCGCGCCCTCGGCATCTTCAAGGAAAATGCGATCTCGAAGATCCGCATCGAGGAAGAAAGCGAAGAAGAGCGCGCAGCCGCCGAACAGGAGCGCCAGCGCAACGACGCCGAAAAGCGCGAGATGGATCGCCAGATCGAGTTCGCCGTCAACGAGCTTGCCGCCGGCCTCGAACGTATGGCGCAGGGCGACATTTCGACCACGATCGAAACGCCGTTCATCGGCCGCCTCGAGCAGCTGCGCCAGGATTTCAACGGCTCGATGCTACGCCTCCAGGCAACGATGAGCCAGATCCGCGACAATGTCGAAATGATCCAGGGCAACGGCAATCAGATGGCTCAGTCCGCCGAAGATCTCGCAAAGCGCACGGAGCATCAGGCCGCTTCTCTCGAGGAAACGGCGGCTGCTGTCGATGAGATCACCGTCACCGTCCGTTCCTCGGCGGCGCGTGCCAAGGATGCCGATCAGGTCGTTCGCGAGGCCAAGCGCAGCGCCGACGATTCGGCAACCGTCGTCAGCAACGCCATCGACGCGATGACCCGCATCGAGGACGCATCGCGCCAGATCGAACAGATCATCGGCGTCATCGACGAGATCGCCTTCCAGACCAACCTCTTGGCGCTGAACGCCGGTATCGAAGCCGCACGGGCGGGCGATGCAGGCAAGGGGTTTGCAGTCGTTGCCATGGAAGTTCGCGAACTGGCGCAGCGTTCCGCCGCTGCCGCGCAGGAAATCAAGGGCCTGATCAACAAGTCGACGACGGAGGTCAGCTCAGGCTCGCAGTTCGTGCAGGAGACTGGTACCGTGCTTGCAAGGATCAGCGCGCAGATCGTGACGATCAGCCAGCATGTCGAGATGATCGCCCGTGCAAGCCATGACCAGTCGAGTGCGCTGCAGGAAGTCAACGCGACCGTCAATCAGATGGACCAGATGACCCAGCAAAATGCCGCGATGGTGGAAGAGACGACAGCCGCGAGCCGCGAACTTGCCGGTCAGGCGGATGCGCTTCTCGGTCTCGTCCAGCAGTTCAAGATCGACGGCGAAGGCTCCGACGCAGCGTTCTATCGCGCGGCATAGACTTTGCGCCATCTTGCCATTCTCAAAGCGGCTTCGGTCTCCGGAGCCGCTTTTCCTATGGTTGCAACCTGGCCATCCCGGTGCGGCTAACCCGGAAGGCATGAAAGCAGCTGTCAACGGGCCAGTGGCAACTTCTTAGAAGGCAAGCCGGCTGCGAGAAAAATCCTTAACGCTTTTGTCTTATTCTTACTTTGGTTGTACTCACCGGAGGTCTTCATGCCGCGATTCTTTTCGACGTCCATCGTGCGTCAGGTGGTTGCGATCACGCTTGCTCTGCTCGCCATCAGCACCGCGGCGATCGTCGCTGTCACATACCACAATCTCGGCCGATACGTGATGGAAAGCGCCGTTTCGGACGCAAAGGGCGCAAGCCGCACGATGGCGGTACTCTATGGTGCGGCGGACGCGAACGCGGCTGTCGGCGTGACGGGGGATGAGCTTCTCTCCGTGACGGAAGATGGCATTCCCGAATTCAAGGACCATGCCCTCGTCGATCGCACGGCCCAGTCGATCGCCGGTGTCGCGACGGTCTTTCAGAAGCAGGGCAATGACTATGTCCGCGTTTCGACCAACGTGAAGAAGGAAGATGGCAGCCGCGCTGTCGGCACCAAGCTTGCAGCCGATCATCCCGCGCAACCGGTTCTCGCGAACGGCAAGGCCTACTACGGTCCGGCGCAGCTCTTCGGCCGGAATTTCATGACCGGCTACTTCCCGGTCAAGAGTGCCGCCGGCGCCAATGTCGGCATCCTCTTCATCGGCATTCCGATGGAAGTCTATTTCGCCCGCATCAATCACCTGCAGACTATGGTTCTCGGCGTCGGCGCTGCCGTCATGCTGCTTGTCGGCGTGCTTGCCTTTTTTGCGATCCGCGCCTGCGTGAAGCCGTTGTTTGCGCTGACGCAGACCGTTCATTCGATCTCCGCCGGCAATCTTGACGGCACAATCCCCTGCCTCGAGACGAAGAACGAATTCGGGGAGATTGGACGTGCTTTGGCCGCCTTCCGCGACAGCGCACGCGCCCAGCAGGATCTCGAGGCGCAGGCTGCGGAACAGCGGGCGTTGAGCGAAGCCGAGCGTGCCCGCAACGACGCCGATAAGCGTTCGCTCGATGGTCAGATCGACTTTGCCGTGAACCAGCTTGCGGCCGGCCTCGGACGCCTCGCTAAGGGCGATGTCTCACAGACGATCGAGACGCCGTTTGTCGGCCGGCTGGAGCAGTTGCGCGTCGATTTCAACGCATCGCTTGTCCGCCTGCAGGATACCCTCGTGCAGATTCGCGAGAACGCCAATGCCATCCAGCGCAATAGCGGCGCGATGCTGACATCAGCCGGCGAGCTTTCCAAGCGAACCGAAGCGCAGGCCGCCAGCTTGGAGGAAACAGCAGCTGCCGTCGAAGAAATTACTGTGACCGTGCGCTCGTCTGCAGGGCGCGCTCGCGAAGCAAACAACGCGGTCACCGCCACGAAGAAGACCGCCGACAGCTCCGGGGTCGTCGTCAGCGAGGCCGTGGCCGCCATGGGGCGAATCGAGCAGGCTTCGCAGCAGATCGAACAGATCATCGAAGTCATCGACGACATCGCTTTCCAGACGAACCTTCTCGCCCTCAATGCCGGTATCGAAGCGGCGCGCGCCGGCGAGGCGGGCAAGGGCTTCGCGGTTGTCGCGCAGGAAGTCCGCGAATTGGCACAGCGCTCGGCCGATGCCGCCCGCGAGATCAAGAGTCTGATCGAGAAGTCCAGCCAAGAAGTGACGGCAGGCTCTGCGCTGGTGCAGAAAACCGGCAGCGTGCTCGCCTCGATCAGCGAGGAGATTATTGCGATCAGCAAGCATGTCGAAACCATTGCCACGGCGAGCCAGGATCAGTCGGCGGCGCTGCAGGAGGTCAACGGTTCGGTCAATGCCATGGACCAGATGACCCAGAAGAACGCTTCGATGGTCGAGGAAACCACACAAGCAAGCCGCCAGCTCGCCGACGAGGCCGACACGCTGATGAGCCTGCTGCAGCAGTTCCGCATCGAAGCGTCGGCGCAGTCTCATGGCCGGGCAAGGCAGGCAGCCTGATCGGGCTTGCAGCTTGAAGGTATGGAGGAGGATCGCGCCGGAAAGGCGCGGTCCTTCTGCCTTTTGAGGCTGATGCTTGTAAGCCACGCGGTGAAGCTTATAAAAGGCGAGCTTCCAAAATCCCTGTAGAAGTCATCCTCAGTCCTCTTACGCTTTTGGATTGGCTGGCAGTTCTGCGAAAGGCCGAGGAAATTGGCAATCATGATCTGCTCGATCATTGGTGATGTCCTCCGTTAAAGACATCCCTTCAAATACACATCAAAAATCGCTTCATAAACATCGAAGATCCGGCTATGTTTTTCATCAATGAAAAATACCCCATGGGACTCCTATCAGCTTTTCCTGCAGGTCGCGCGCCGCGGCGGGCTGACCGGTGCGAGTGTCGCGAGCGGCTTGAGCCCGGCCACGGTCGGCCGGCGTATGCTTGAATTGGAGCAGGAAACGGGACGGACGCTCTTTGCCCGCAGCCAGACCGGCTACCGCTTGACGGCCGACGGTCAGACGCTCCTCGACCATCTCCAGGAGATGGAAGCGGCGGCCCGGAAAGTCGATGCCTGGCGCCAGGCCGGCGAGGGCGGCGCAACGGTAAAGATCGCAGCCGGGACCTGGGTGGCCTGGCTGCTGACAGAAAACTTCTCCGCAATCCGCATGCCTGCCGACGCTTTCAACATTGTGCTGACGATCGGAGAGGCGCGGGCCAATCTCGCCTACCGCGAGAGCGATATCGGCATCCGCGCTTTCGAGCCGGACGAAGCCAATCTCGCCGCTCGGCTTTTGGGCGAAGTCGCTTATGCCGTCTATGTCCGGCGCAATGCCGGCGAGTTGGAAAACCGATGGATTGCGGTCGCTGAGGATGAGGCCATTTCTGCCTATCTCCGCTGGCCGTACCGCCAGACGCCGGAGCCGATCGTGGCGACGGTCAACCGGCCCCGGTCACTGCCGGACCTCGTCCGTGCCGGTGCGGGAAAGGCGGTGCTCCCCTGCTTCGTGGGTGATCTCGATCCGGAACTGCAACGGCTCGGCGGCGAGCTCGCGGAGCTGCGCCACCGGCAATGGATCGTGTTGAACAACGAGGATCGCCATCGGCTGGAAATCCGCACGGTCGCAGATCGTATGACGAAGCTGCTGAAAAGCTATGCCGATCTTTTTGCCGGCAAGCGCGCCAGCCGCAGCTGAATTCTACGGCATCAGACGTCGCACAAGCGCGACCTGGCTGTTCACGCCGAGCTTGGAATAGATGTTCTTCAGATGCGTCCGGGCCGTCTCGTAGCTGATGCCATGCAGCTTGGCCGTCTCGCGCGGCGAGAGACCCGCGGCGATGGAGGAGGCGATCCGCAATTCGGCAGCAGTCAGTTGCCGCTTTGCAGGCAAACGATCGTTCAATTCGGGGCACGCAACGGGTATTCGCTCGATGACGACTGCTGCGGTCGGCCCCTGCAGGAACTCGGTCATGAAATCGGAGGTGAGGCGCACGAGCGTGCATTTGAACGAGGCGCAGGCAGAACTGAACCTCGCGGTGAACGGCCCTGCCGCGGCGGGGGGGCGGTAGCGTGAAAAAGAGGCGAGATGCTCGAGGAAATCCCGATCGCTGGAGCTCAGACGTCCTGTTGGCGTGACGCTGATCCCGACATCTGTGGCGAGCATCTGTTCCGCGGCAAGATTCATCGATCGGATCTGGCGGCCTTCGCTGACATAGATGAGCCCGACGCCGATCGCGTCGAACAGCGAACGGCCCATCTCATTGCCTGCTTTGTCCCGGCGCATGAAATCGAAGGCCCGCTGCAAATGCGGCGCAAGCCGCGTCAGGAGATCGGCATTGATCCGGTTGAACCCGGTGTCGGTGCTCGATGTCAGCGTCGATAGATTGAAGGACCGGTTGTTCTCGCGAAGGATCGTCACGCCAACGCTGCTGCGGCAGCCGATACTGCGCAGAAAGTCATTGTAGAATTCCGTTTTGACGAGTTCGACATGCGGCAGCATCTGGTCGGCGATGACGCCGAGGCCGACCGGCCGGACGGCTGCCTTCGGCATCCACGGGTTTATGGTGCAATAATACCGGTTGTAGCCTTCCAGGCCGGTATCGTCCAAGCCTGAGCAGAGCGAAAAGGCACCGGCGCCCGCCACGCTGTCATGGTAGAAGAGCGTCGTCTTCGCATCGGGCATTCTCGTGCTGAGGGTGTCGAGAAAGTCCTGCCAGTCCGTTTCGCCAAACAATGCGCCATAGACGAGGTCAGTAAGAGATTCAAGATTGGCGTGCGTCGTGGCGGGCATCCGGCGTCTCGTATGAGCGGATGCTTATTATGCCCGCCTTTCGTGACAGTGACAATTACGTCGAATAACGCAGATGGCGGCGCCGGAGCGGCGCCGCCATCTCTGATCCTACATCCTGTTGGCGACGACGACGGGGATCAGGAGATCGCCCCAATTGCCGTCTCCGCCATGGTGGCGGGCGGAGCGCACGAGTTCGACCGAGACCCCGGCCTCTACGGCCTTCATCACGGACTGATTCAGCCGGTGTAGGTCGTTTGCGAGCATGCGGATCGTAGCCTGCTGATCGGCGCTCATGCTGGAGGATTGTTCTTCCGCTCTTTCGCGGACACGTGCGATGGAAGCCATGGCCTTTTCTCCTTTGGTGTGGCTACTCGGCTGCGGGTTTGAACTGGGCATGTTCGGTCGATTCCTTCATTGCGGTCGTCGAGGACTTGCCGCCGGTGATGGCGAGCGAGACGGCATCGAAGTAGCCGGTCCCAACTTCGCGCTGGTGCTTGGTCGCTGTGTAGCCCTGTGCCTCGGCGGCGAACTCGGCCTGCTGCAATTGCGAATAGGCGGCCATCTGCCGGTCCTTGTAGCCGCGCGCCAGTTCGTACATGCCGAAGTTCAGCTGGTGGAAACCAGCGAGCGTGATGAACTGGAATTTGTAGCCCATCGCGCCGAGTTCCCGCTGGAACTTGGCGATCGTCGCGTCATCGAGGTTTTTCTTCCAGTTGAACGACGGTGAGCAGTTGTAGGCAAGCAGCTTGCCGGGATGGACCTTGTGCACGCCCTCGGCAAAGCGCCGCGCCTGCTCCAGATCCGGCTTGGAGGTTTCGCACCAGATGAGATCGCAATGCGGCGCATAGGCAACGGCACGGGCAATGCAGGGCTCGAGGCCATTGCGCACCTGATAGAAGCCTTCGACCGTGCGCCCGGCATCGTAGTCGACGAAGGGCCGATCGCGCTCGTCGATGTCCGAGGTCAGAAGCTTTGCCGCTTCCGCATCCGTACGGGCGATGACGAGCGTGGGAACCCCCATGACGTCTGCGGCAAGCCGCGCCGCGTTCAGATTGCGGATGTGGGCCGCGGTCGGAATCAGCACCTTGCCGCCGAGATGCCCGCACTTCTTTTCCGATGCCAACTGGTCCTCGAAGTGGACACCGGCAGCGCCAGCTTCGATATAGGCCTTCATGATCTCGAAGGCATTGAGCGGTCCGCCAAAGCCGGCTTCGGCATCGGCAACGATCGGCGCAAACCATGTTTCGACGGAAAGTCCCCGATCCTCCGATGTCTCGATCTGGTCGGCGCGCTGAAGCGTGCGGTTGATCCGCTTGGCGAGTTCTGGTCCGGCATTGGCGGGATAAAGCGACTGGTCGGGATACATCGCCGAAGCTGTGTTCGCATCGGCCGCGACCTGCCAGCCGGACAGGTAGATCGCCTTCAGTCCGGCACGGACCATCTGCATTGCCTGATTGCCGGAAAGCGCTCCGAGCGCATTGACGAAATCATCGTGATGCAGCAGTTGCCACAGCCGGTTCGCCCCCATCTCGGCAAGCGAATAACGAAGTTCGACGGAGCCCCGCAATCTCTTCACGTCCTCGGGCGAATAGGGCCGCTCGATACCGTCAAAACGGCCTGCCGGAGCATTGCGGATAAGCTTGTCAAATTCTGTCACGATTTCCTCCTTCGCGATAATCATGGCCTCATCAGCTATGTGACATAATTTACAAAAACACTCGAGATGCCAGGAAAAGCTTGATTTCTAGGAAGGAAATGAGGTTAGGTTGCGAGAGCATTTACAACGTTATCTTGTAAATTTGTGAAAGTTTGTAAATTCGTTTCGATACGGGAGGTGTCGAATGGTCGAGCGGAAGATATTTGCTGGTCCGAAAGTTCGCCGGATTCGCAACGGCCTGGCGGTCACGCAGACGGCGATGGCCGAGGCATTGGGAATTTCGCCATCCTACCTCAATCTGATCGAGCGCAATCAGCGGCCATTGACGGTGCAGCTCCTCTTGAAGCTGGCGTCGGTTTACAAGGTCGACCTTGAGGAGCTGCAGAGTGAGCCTGGAAACAATCTTGCGCAATTGCGCGAGGTTTTTGCCGATCCCTTGCTTTCGGGCGAACTGCCCGGAGACCAGGAACTCATCGAAGTCGCAGAAGCCGCGCCCAATGCGGCAAGCGGTGTCGTGAAACTCTATCGCGCCTATCGCGAGCAGGCTATGCGGCTTTCCGATTTTGCGGTCCTGATGGCGGGAGAGGGGCAGGCGCCGGCCGCTGGCACGCGGCTGCCGGCAGATGAAGTGCGCGACGTGCTGGAGCGCCGTTCTGCCTATTTCGGCGCGCTTGAAGAGGCTGCGGAGGCTTTCTTCGTCACTCTGCCAGCGGGTGAGCGCGCGCAGGTTCTAAAGGACTGGCTGCAGAAGGAGCGTGGCATCGGCGTCCGCATCCTGCCGGTGCACGTTATGCCCGGTTTGCGTCGCCGCTTCGACCGGCATTCCATGCGGCTTTTTATTTCGGAGCGCCTTGCGGCTTCCGATCAGCTCCAGGAAATCGCCGTCGAGGTCTCAACGCTCGCGCTTCGCGACGCCATTGCGCGAGAACTGGAAACACTCAGCCTCTCGACGCAGGAGGCGAGGCGCATTGTCCGCTTCGAGCTCGCGCGTTATGCAGCACTTGCGCTGATGATGCCTTACGATGCGTTCCTTTCCGCAGCAAAAGCATCGCGTTATGACATCGATATTCTTTGCGCGCGCTTCGGCTGTTCGTTCGGCCAGGCTGCGACACGGCTGACGATGCTGCAGCGGCCAGCGAATGCCGGCGTTCCGTTTTTTGTCATGGAGGCCGATGCCGCAGGCCATCGGCTGCGGCGGGGAGGAGCGGCAGGTTTTCCTCACGCGCGCTTCGGCGGCGGCTGTCCGAAGCTCAACATCCACGCCGCCTTTCTCCAGCCGGGCCAAGTTCTGGCCGAGGCTGCCGAGATGCCGGATGGCTCCGCGTATCTTACCATAGCGCGGACGCTTGAAGGGCCGCATGCGCCCTTTGGCGAACGGGTCCGGCGTACAGCACTTCTGCTCGGCTGCGATATCGCGCTCAAAGACAGCACTGCCTATGGCCAGGCCCTCTCTGCGACCCTGCATCCGGTTGCAATCGGGCCTGCCTGTCGCCTCTGCGAAAGGAAGGGCTGTCTTGCGCGCGCCGAACCGCCTGTCACTCGCCCGCTTGGGTTAGATGAGATGGTAGCAGGGCTCAGTGCCTTCGATTTCCAGTGACCGGTGAAATCATTGAGAGTGCAGGATTTTGCGCTTGTCGCCTCACAAAATCCTTTCTAGTCTACCCGAAAATCCAGAGGGAAACGGTGTCCGGGGTGATGCCTGCAAACGCTTATAATAAGAACGGACAGGAGATAATATGAGGTCAAGAATCGCAAGACTTGCGGCCACGGCCGTCGTTGCCGTTTTCGCTGCAGCGCCGGGCTTTGCGCAGGAGCGTGTCGTCAACGTCTATAACTGGTCGGATTATATCGACAGTTCCATCCTCGAGGATTTCACCAAGGAAACCGGCATCAAGGTCGTCTACGACACCTTCGATTCCAATGAGACGCTTGAAACCAAGCTTCTTGCAGGCGGGACCGGCTACGACGTCGTCGTTCCGACCGTTTCCTTCATGCAGCGCCAGATTGCTGCGGGCGTTTATCAGAAGCTCGACAAGTCGAAGTTGCCGAACCTGAAGAACATGTGGGACGTGGTGATGCAGGGCGTCGCCACCTTCGATCCGGGCAACGAGTACAGCGTCGACTACATGTGGGGCACGACCGGCATCGGCTATAACATGGACAAGGTGAAGGCCGCGCTCGGCACTGACGAAAAGCCGAACTGGGATGCGCTTTTCGATCCGGCCAAGGCCGCTAAGCTCAAGGATTGCGGCATCTATATGCTGGACTCGCCGACGGACGTCATTCCGTCCGTTCTTGCCTATCTCGGCCTCGATCCGAACAGCAAGAAGCCGGAAGAGCTGGAGAAGGCACAGGATGTCCTGCTCGCCGTCCGTCCCTTCGTGCGCAAGTTCCACTCCTCCGAATATATCAGCGCGCTCGCCAATGGCGATATCTGCATTGCGCTCGGCTATTCGGGCGACGTGTTCCAGGCGCGCGATCGCGCGACCGAGGCAAAGGCTGGCGTGAATGTCGACTATTCCGTTCCTGCCCAAGGCGCGCAGATCTTCTTCGACGTCTTCGGCATCCCGAAGGATGCGCCGCATGTCGAAGAGGCGCATGAATTCATCAATTACATGATGAGGCCGGAAGTTGCCGCCAAGGCATCGAATTTTGTATTCTATGCCAACGGTAACAAGGCGTCGCAGCCGCTGCTGGACAAGGCGGTGATTGATGATACGGCGATCTATCCGACGCCGGAGGTCATGGCTAAGCTCTTTACGGTGCCGCCGCTCGATCCGAAGACGCAGCGTCTCGTGACACGAATCTGGACCAAGGTCGTTACCGGCCAGTAGTCGAGACTCCGGCCCGGACGGAAACGCCCGGGCCTTTTCTTGACGACTGCCGGCCGTGGGGAGGGCCGGTTCTCAAATCATGTCTCGGGGAACAAAATGAAGTCACTTGGCAATATTCGCCGCACCTTCGCGCCTTGGGCCGATCCGGCTTCCAAGCCGTTTATCTCCTTCAAGAACGTGACGAAGAAGTTCGGCGACTTTGCCGCCGTGAATGACCTGTCGCTGAATATCTACCATCGCGAATTCTTTGCATTGCTCGGCGCATCGGGCTGCGGCAAGTCGACATTGTTGCGCATGCTTGCGGGCTTCGAGCAGCCGACCTCCGGCGAAGTGGTCCTCGACGGCACGAACCTGGCAGGTACTCCGCCCCACAGGCGGCCGGTCAACATGATGTTCCAGTCCTATGCGCTCTTCCCCCACATGACGGTCGAGAAGAACATCGCTTTCGGCCTTCGCCAGGACGGGATGCCGAAGGACGAGATTATCGAGCGCGTTATGCAGATGCTGAAGATGGTGAAGCTGGAGCAGTTTGCCTCCCGAAAGCCGAACCAGCTTTCCGGCGGTCAGCGTCAGCGCGTGGCGCTCGCCCGCTCGCTTGCCAAGCGCCCCAAAGTATTGCTGCTCGACGAACCGCTTGGTGCACTCGACAAGAAGCTGCGCGAGGAAACGCAGTTCGAGCTCATGGACCTGCAGCAGAATCTCGGCCTCACCTTCGTCGTCGTGACCCACGACCAGGAAGAGGCGATGACGATGGCGGATCGCATCGCCGTCATGAGCCACGGCAAGGTCATCCAAGTGGCGACGCCGGCGGAAATCTACGAGGCCCCGAACTCGCGTTTCGTTGCGGATTTCATCGGCGATGTGAACATCTTCGACGGCCAGGTTGCTTCCGCCGGGGCCGGCACGGTCGAGATTGCGGTCGACAGCGGCCTCACCATCAAAGTCGCGACATCCGATAAGCCTGCGAAGGGCAGCAATGCCGGCTTTGCGATCCGCCCTGAAAAACTGAAGGTGCTTCGTCATCCGCCGCCGAACTCTTCGGTTAATGCGGCCTCCGGCGAGCTTTGGGATATCGGCTATCTCGGCGATATGACGGTTTTCCATGTCAAGCTGAAGAGCGGAAAGGTCGTGAAGGCTTCCTCGCTCAATGCGCAGCGTGCGGTCGATGATCCTTTCACATACGATCAGGAAGTCTGGATCTCCTTCGCCGAAGATGCCGGCGTGCTGCTGAGGGATTGACCATGGGCAAGCTCGGTTCCGCGATCTACAGCCGCCTCGTGATCATCGTTCCCTATGCTTGGTTGCTCATCTTTTTCCTCGCGCCGTTCTTCATCGTCTTCCGCATCTCGATGTCGGCAACGGCGATCGCGATGCCGCCCTATACGCCCGTCTTTTCGCTCGGCGATGGCTGGACCGGCTTCTGGGACAAGGTATCGACCTTCTCTTTCGAAAATTACAGTTACCTCATCGACGATCCGCTGTATTTCAACGCCTATGTCTCGAGCGTCGTTATCGCCGCGATCTCGACATTCCTGACGCTACTCATCGCTTATCCGATCGCCTATGGCATGGCGCAGGCCCCTCGCAGCATCCGTCCGACACTGCTCATGCTCGTCATCCTGCCGTTCTGGACGAGCTTTCTGATCCGCGTCTACGCCTGGATCGCGATCCTGAAGCCGGAAGGCTTGCTCAATCAGGTGCTGCTGGCCACCGGGATCATCGACAGTCCCCTCATCATCCTGAACACCAACATCGCGGTCTATATCGGCATCGTCTACTCCTACCTGCCGTTCATGGTTCTGCCGCTCTATTCATCGCTGGAAAAGATGGACGGGACGCTGATCGAGGCGGCGCTGGATCTCGGCTGCACGCCGATCACGGCCTTTTGGCGTGTGACGTTCCCGCTTTCGCTCCCGGGCGTTATCGCCGGCTGCATGCTGGTTTTCATCCCGGCCGTCGGCGAATTCGTCATCCCCGACCTGCTCGGCGGATCGCAGACGCTGATGATCGGCAAGACGCTCTGGAGCGAGTTCAATTCGAACCGCGATTGGCCGGTCTCCTCCGCAGTCGCGACGATCCTGCTGTTGATCCTGGTGATCCCGATCGTCTTTTTCCAGAACGCGCAAGCCAAAGCCGACGAGCAGGGAAGGTAAGCCATGCTGCAATGGACCCGCTTCAATATCGTCTCGGTCACGCTCGGCTTCGCCTTCCTCTATCTGCCGATCGTCCTGCTCGTAATCTTCTCGTTCAACGAATCGAAGCTGGTCACCGTCTGGGGCGGCTTCTCGACGAAATGGTACGCACAGCTGCTGTACAATCAGGCTTTGCTCGACGCTGCTTGGGTGACGGTGCGCGTGGGCTTGCTCTCCGCCACGTTGGCTACCATCCTCGGCACGCTCGCAGCGCTCACGCTCGTGCGCTACACGCGGTTTCGCGGCCGCATGCTTTTCTCCGGGATGGTCTATGCCCCGCTCGTCATGCCCGAGGTGATCACCGGCCTTTCGTTGCTGCTGCTCTTTGTGGCGATCGGATTTGACCGCGGCTTCTGGACGATCACGCTGGCGCATACGACGCTGACGATGTGTTTTGTCGCGGTTGTCGTGCAGTCGCGTCTGGTGAGCTTCGATCATTCGATCGAAGAAGCGGCGCAGGACCTCGGCGCTCCGCCGGTCCGGACCTTCTTCGAGGTGACGCTGCCGATCATTGCGCCTGCCGTCTTTTCGGGCTGGATCCTGGCATTCACCTTGTCGCTCGACGACCTCGTGATTGCGAGCTTCACGTCAGGCCCGGGCGCCACGACCCTGCCGATGCGAATCTATAGCCAGGTGCGCCTCGGCGTGACCCCGGAAATCAATGCGGTCTGCACGATTTTGATCGGTATCGTGACGGTTGGGGTCATCTGTGCCTCGATCGTCTCCAAGCGCCGCGAGATACAGCGGGAACGCGATGAGCGTGCGGCAGCCAACGCGCCTTGAAAATCACTGGACGCCGGGTGGCTGCTGATTGATCAGCGGAACCGGCGAAATCACCGGGTTCGGCCAAGAGCCGCCGACGAAGAACGGCAGAACCGGCAACACTGCCTTCTTGGCGTCATCCGTCGCCTGCAGCGATCCGGAAAGGGCCAGTCCTTTGGATTCGTACGGGATGATGCCTGAAAGGGTCAGCGTCTCGTCTGCACCTTGAACGCTGACGCCGCGAAGCTCAGCCGAGCCATCCGCGAGAGTGGCAGCCACATCGATCCGATTGAATTCGAACGCGCGGCCCGAAACGGCGCTCAGCGGGAAAAATTTCTGTTGAGCGGCCTGGCTTCGGATGGCTTCGATGTCAAGGCCGGCGATCGAGCCCGCATTGCCGTGGAATGCCAGCTGTCCGCTCACGTCGGCAGCACCTGCCGTCCAGATCGGCTTGTTGGTTTTCAGCGAAATGTCGAGCGATCCATTCGCGAGCGGTAATGGGCCCTTCAACTGCAGCCGTTCGATCAGCCCAGCAAAATCGGCACCGCGGATCGAGACCTGCAGCTTGCCGCCGCCGTCGAAGTTCCCGCGCGTTGCCTCCAGATGCGCCGTCATCTCTCCGCCTTCGAACTGGCTGTCGCCGATATCGAATTTGGCTTCGTTGCTGGAAACGATGATGCTTGCCCCGACATCAGAGAGCTGGAAGGGCGGAAGCTGCATTTCCTTGGCGGAGAGCCTGAGGTCGACATCAAGCTTCTGCAGCAGACCGCCATCTTCCGGCGCGCCCGCTTCGCCGGCGGCCAGGCGCAGAGTAAAGGCGTCGAAGAAGGGCTTGAGGTTCATACGGTCGAAGGCCAGCGTGCCGCCAAGTCTTGCCCGCGCGTTTGTGCCAATGGAGATGTCCATGACGCCGGTTGCATTCGCATCGTTGAGCCCAAGCGCGACTTCGTTGAAGCGCAGGCCGTTGGCGGCCGAAAATATGTCGCTCTCGATCGAAAACGATCTCAGCGTCTCAACGTCCGGAATGGATTTGCCGGACCAGGCCAAAAGCGCCGGCAGGTCGGGAATATTGACCGACATGTTGCCGGATAGTCCGACAAGACCTGAGATGCCGCCGATACCGGTGAATTCTGCCGTCACGAGCCTGGAGGTGAGTGCGGTTTTGATCTGAGCAACCTTGCCGCCGAAGATCAGCAGCGGGCTACCGGACGAGAAGTCGAGCTTCAAATCTTGCCCGCTCGTTCTCGCAATCAGCACCGCCGTCATCGGGCTTGAAAGCCGCGGCCAGGTGATATCGGCAGTCACGCCTTCGAAATGATAGGTCTTTCCGCTTGCAAGATCGGCGACATTGAGCGTGCCGTCTTCGACGGTGATCGCACCGATCGTCGCATCAAGCCTTTGATCGAGGACTTCGGCTCCACCTTCCTGGCGCGCGCTGGTGATCGCCTTCGCAAGCTGCCCGGCATAGGTCCAGTCGATCAGCCCCTGTTGGTCGCGCGTGAGGGAAAGATTGGGGCGCAGCAGGTGGAATTCATGAAAGCGGGCGCTGCCGCGGATGGCGTCGAGGAGGCTGAAATCGGCCGAAAGGCTCTCGATCGTGCCGAGCAGCTTGTTGCCGCGGCTCTCGGGCTGGCGGATGGTGATCTGGTTCAGCGTAATGCGCGGTGTCGGCCAGAATTCGAGAACCGGCGTGCCCTTGATTTCGGCCTGATAGCCGGTCCATTTCGACAATACGTCCTCGATGCCGGAGCGCACCAGTGCGCTCGAAACGAGGTAAGGGGCGGCAACACGAAGCGCCACGAAAATGATGGCGACGAAAAGGATCAGGCTGGTTGCAATTCGAGCGAAACCCGGCAGCCAGCGGGAAACGGGTATCATCTTGCGTCGCCATTTTGGTTGTCTTGACGTACCCATAAGCTCCGCCAGTATTTTCAGCTGCTTATCCGTTAGCTATCGATTTCGCCGGATATATGAAACGAAAGATATATGCAAATCTCGGTGAGCCTGCGTCCGAAAGCGATGCACACTTTATAATGCGGTGCAGCATGGTATATAGCGGATAATAGGGGAGGAGATTAAATGAGTGACACCGTGCCGCTTTGGGTGCCTTCGAAAGAGTCGATTGAGGCAAGCCCGATGCATGCCTTCGCGCAGCGCTGCAACGCCGAGTTTGGTCAAGAGTTCGAGACCTATCTGGACCTTCATGCCTGGTCGATCGATGAGCCCGAAAAGTTCTGGACCTCGGTTTGGGCGTTTTGCGGTGTGAAGGGGGAGCAGGGCGCACGCGCGCTCGCCGACGGTGATCTCATGCTCAAGGCTCGTTTCTTTCCTGATGCGAAGCTGAACTTCGCCGAGAACCTGCTCTCGAGCGAAGGGCCGGCTGACGCGATCGTCTTCCGCGGCGAGGACAAGGTGGAATATCGCTGGTCGTGGGACCGGCTGCATGCTCTCGTATCCCAGCTGCAGCAAGCCTACCGCGCGCTCGGCATTGGCGAGGGGGATCGCATCGCCGCGATGATGCCCAACATGCCGGAGACGGTCGCCTGCATGCTGGCCGCCGCCTCGATCGGTGCCATATGGTCGTCCTGTTCACCGGATTTCGGCGAACAGGGCGTGCTCGACCGCTTCGGCCAGATCGGCCCCAAGCTCTTCATTGCCTGCGACGCCTATTGGTATGGCGGCAAGCTGCAGGATGTGAAGGCGAAGGTGGCTTCGGTCGCAAGGAGCCTCGGTGCGCCGGTCGTGATTGTCCACTATGCCGGCGATGCCGCAGCGGTTGCGAGCGAGACCCCGAAGGCCAAGACGCTGGAAGAATTCATCAAACCTTACCAGCCAAAAGCCGTCGAGTTCGTGAGGCTTCCCTTCGCGCATCCGCTTTATATTCTCTTCTCCTCCGGCACCACCGGCGTGCCGAAATGCATCGTTCATTCCGCTGGCGGCACGCTATTGCAGCATCTGAAGGAGCATGTGCTGCATTGCGGCCTGAAGCGTGGCGAGAGGCTCTTCTATTTCACCACATGCGGCTGGATGATGTGGAACTGGCTTGTGAGCGGCCTTGCGGTGGGTGTCACGCTTTGCCTGTTCGACGGCTCGCCCTTCGCGCCGGACGGCAATGTGCTCTTCGACTATGCGCAGGCTGAAGACTTCGCGGTCTTCGGCACTTCCGCGAAATATATCGACGCGGTGCGTAAGGGCGGACTGACGCCGCGCACCACCCATGATCTTTCGAGCCTGCGTCTCATGACATCCACGGGATCGCCGCTTTCGCCCGAAGGCTTCACTTTCGTCTATGAAGGCATCAAGGAAGACATCCAGCTAGCCTCCATCTCGGGCGGCACGGATATCGTCTCGTGCTTCGTGCTGGGCAATCCGCTGCAGCCGGTCTGGCGCGGCGAAATCCAGGGGGCGGGCCTCGGCCTTGCCGTCGACGTATGGGACGATGAAGGCAAGCCTGTGCGCCAGCAGAAGGGCGAACTGGTCTGCACCAAGGCCTTCCCGTCGATGCCGGTCGGCTTCTGGAACGATCCGGACGGCGCGAAATACAAAGCGGCCTATTTCGAGCGCTTCGAAAATATCTGGTGCCATGGCGATTTCGCCGAATGGACGGAGCATGGCGGCCTTGTCATTCATGGCCGCTCCGACGCGACGCTCAACCCCGGCGGTGTGCGCATCGGCACCGCCGAGATCTACAATCAGGTCGAGCAGATGGAAGAGGTGGCCGAAGCGCTCTGCATCGGCCAGGATTGGGAAGACGACGTCCGGGTGGTGCTTTTCGTTCGCCTCGCGCCGGGCGCCGCATTGACGGACGACCTCGTCAAGGCCATCAAGACCCGCATCCGCACCGGGGCCTCGCCGCGCCATGTGCCGGCGAAGATCATCGCGGTCCGCGATATTCCGCGCACCAAATCCGGCAAGATCGTCGAGCTTGCGGTGCGCGAGGTCGTGCATGGGCGGCCGGTGAAAAACAAGGAGGCGCTCGCCAATCCCGAGGCGCTCGACCTTTTCGTCGGGCTCGAGGAATTGCGCGTCTGATTTCAATCAAATGCACCGCAAACTATAGGTTATCGTTTGATAGTTTCCGTCGCCTGGAAACCTTTCGTTAAGAAAGGTTGGTCAAAGGTAAAAGAAGTTGGGGCTGCGCATGAACGAAGCAGCTTGCCTGCGGGCTCCCGAAACATGATGTTGATCGACTAAGCTCTTGTTGAACAGCACCAAATTCCAGGCAGCCATTCGTGGCTGCCTTTTTTTGATTCAGCCTGCCAGCACGCGCTGTGACGGGAAGGTGACCTCAACCAGCGTGCCCTCGTTCGGGGCCGAATTGATCGAGAAGATTGCCCGGTTTGCATCCACCATCGCCTTGGTCAGCGGCAAGCCGAGACCCGTACCGTCGCCGCGGTGGCGCGACTGGGCGGAAACCTGCCGGAACGGCTTCATCGCTTGGTCGAGTTCGCTGCGCGTCATGCCGATGCCGGTATCGCGCACACGCAGCACGACGCTGCCATTCGCTTCATATGACGTTGAAACCACGATCTGACCGCCTGACGGCGTGAAGCGGATGGCGTTGGAAAGGATGTTGAGGGCGATCTGCTTGACGGAGCGGAGATCGGCAACGACATTCGGCACCGACTGCGACAGCGCCGTGCGGATTATGACGCGTTGTCCGTTTGCCTGCGGCTGGACCAGAGCCACGGCCTCCGAAATCGCCTCGTTGAGGCCGACGGATACGAAATCGAGATCCATCTCGCCCGCTTCGATCTTCGAGATATCGAGCAGATCGTTGACAATATCGAGAACATGGCGGCCCGAGCGGCCGATGTCGTTCGCATATTCGATGTAGCGCGGATGGCCGATCGGTCCGAAGCGCTCGCTCGCCATCATGTCCGAGAAGCCGATGATGGCGTTGAGCGGCGTGCGGATTTCATGGCTGATGCGCGCCAGGAAATCCGTTTTGTGGGCATTCGCCGTTTCGGCAGCGCCCTTCGCATTGCGAAGCTCGTCCTCGGTGCGCTTCCACTGGGTGATGTCGCGGATGACGGCGCAATAGCCGCTCGAGGAGGTGAGCCGGCCCATGGTCATGAACAGCGGAACAAAGCCGCCAGATGACTCGCGGCCGATCACCTCACGCCCGTCGTTCAGAACGCTTGCGACGCCATGGCCAGAAAGGCCGTTCAGATAGTCGAGCACCGCCTTCTGGCTCTCATGCGCAAAGAGCATCACGAAGGGTTTGCCGCGGGTCTCTTCCTCATCATAGTTGAAAAGCGCGCTTGCCGAGCGGTTCATCGATCGGATGTCGCCTTCTGCGCCGATGACGACCACGCCGTCCGTCGCCGTTTCCAGGATGGAGCGAAGTTCTTCCACCTCGACCTGCAGCTTGGCGACCTTTTCGACCATGCGGTCGGAACGGATGTCCGGACGGGTTTCTTCGTTCTGAGCCGGCGCGACGTCGCTTCCCAAGACAGGCATCAGCGCCAGCATGAGCGCGCTGGATTCTTCCCAGCGGATCGATTGCAGGCGGGCGGTGACCGGTACGAGCGAGTCGTCGGCCGTCACGAGCACCATTGCGCCCGGGCGTCCCGCTTTTTCATCCAAGTCGCGGCGTTGAAGCAGCGCGTCAATCCCACCCACATCGCTGAGATCCTCAAGCGAAGCATAGCCGGTCAGACGCATGAATTCGGGATTGGCGTGGATCAGCGCATCGCCGGCATGGACGAGCACGGCAACCGGCAACTGGTCGACGGTGTTGGCCGATAGCCCGTCCGTCATCTTCACCCGCGGCGGGATGGCACTGTGCAGCACTTCGATCGGGCTGAAGGTTTCGTGCAGGCCCTCGGTGGCGTCGTCCTCACTCGGCTCGGGCGTTTCGACGTGCTCTTCCGCTCGCTCCGCTGCATCGGCCGGTTCTTCGGCGGCCGTGCTCGCGCTCTCGAAGATTGCCTCGTTCGGCTCGCCTTCGGATGCAGCTCCTGCCGGCTCTGTGGTAGCCGGGCTCTCTGCAGCATCGGGCTCGGCGGGAGCCGGCTCATCGTCGCGAACGCCGAAAGCCTCCAGGCGTTTGGCGATCTCGCGGAAGTTTGCCTGCTCGGCCGCGCTCAGCGTCGGGCCTGCACCATGGAGTTGAACGATCTTGTCCGTCAGCCGGCGGCTCGGCGTTTCCACCACGCGCAGGACTGGCGGCTCTTCGCGAGGCACGGTTTCGGAGGCTGCCTCGGGCTCAGGTGCGGCTTCCGGCACTTCCGGCTGGGGCTGCACGTCGGATGCCTCCGGAGCAGCCTCTTCCGGCGGCTGTTCGAGGCTGGCCGTGTCGCGGCCGAAGGCATCGGCGCCGAGCGTCAGACCGAGCGCCAGCGGATCCTCGGTGGCATCGGAAAGCCGGACAACGCCGAAGCCGCGGAAGCCGTCGAACTCCCGGCTGCGCGTATAGGTCGGCAGCGCGGCGAGATCGACGGGAACGGTCAGGCTCGTCCCCTCGATCGGCCAATGGATCGTCTTGCCTGACCATGTGTCCCGGCGCTCGAGTGCTTCGGCGATCTTGCCTTCGGGATCGAGGTTGAAGAGTGCCGCAATGTCGGTAAAGGCAACGCCGATGATATTGGCTGCGTGTGGACCAACGGCGTCGGCGAATTCACCCGACACTTCGCTGAAGTGGCCGTCGGCGTCGATCTTCCACACAAAGCGCGTCGCGCGGCTGTTTGGCTTGAACGCAAAGCCGTTTGCTGTCGGCGGGGCGGCGACCTTGTCTTGGCCGTCATCTTCGGTTTCGTGCCCCGGATTGCTACCGGCAGGTTCGATCTCGCGCCGCACCTCGGCATCGGCAGGCTCTGTGCCGGTCTCCGCGTCTACCGTATCGTCCCCGGCCGGCTCAGCGCGGTCGGTAAGCGGCATCTCGGGTTCGGACAGGATAAGCTCTTCGGGTTCTTCGTGGTCGATGAGCGGCTCATCTGCGGCTTCCGCTACGGGCTTGGTTTCCTCGCCGTCGACAATTTCCAGCCCTTCTTCGACGTCCTCGATATGCGCAACTGCATTGAGCGCGTCGTCGAATTTCGCGCCCTTCGGCTCGTCGATATGGTTAACGGCGGCTGTGGATAATGGCTCTTCCGGCGCTGCCGCGTCGATCGGGTCGAGATTGCCAAGCACGGTTTCGACGGCAAAGAGAAGATTGAGCGCCGGTTCGTCGCTGAGCTTGCCGACGGCAGCTGGCAGGTAACCCTTGCCGGTTGCGACCGGCCGCTTGACGAGCCGGTCGGGATGGGCGCCTGCAAGGTTCGTCAGCGTCTTGGCGGTCTGCTGGGTGATGCCGAGCGACGCAAAGCCGGGCGAGGACGCAATGACGTCGCCTTCCGTGCCGATCACGGCCATATGCGTATCGGGATCGTCGAGCCCCTGTAGCATTCTCGCTGCGGTTTCTGCGGCAGGAAGCGGTTGTGAAGAAACAGGAACCGAGAACAAAATGCCGCGCTCGCCGGACGAAAGCCCGATCATTTCGGCCGTTGCTTGGGCCGGAGCCCGCTGGAAGCCTTTGGCGATCCGGATCACTAGGCTTCTGGTGTCGCCGATCGCGGCGAGCTGGCGAGCGGTCGTCTCGATCTGGCGGAAGGTGATGTCGCTGCGATTCACGCCCTGATCGAGAAGATCATAGACGGCGGTCTGGCTGAAGAGTTCCGCGCCGGCGCCATTGGCCCAGAGCAGGCGGGAAAGGTCGGCCGAGAAAAGCACCATTGCTTCGCCACGCGAAAAGCGTTCCCGCACCCGTTGATGCACGGCAATGTCGATGAACGGGTATTGGACTGCGGGCATGTCGGAACCTTGTCCCTTTCGGCCTCTTGAAAAATTAACAGTCTATTAATAACGACGCGCCGGAAATGGGTCCAGCGTGGGGGTCGGGTTTCGGGTGGAAAGGTTAATTCGTTGTGCGACGCACAATTATGTTGCAATGCACAATGGAATGCCTTATATAAGATATATCCAAACTATGCAGGCGTTATCCGCCTGAACCCAAGGAGCTTAATTCGATGGCTAACATAAAGATCGACGACGTTTTTTCAATGTCCTCCTTCGACCCGTCCAAGTTCGCCGAATCCTTCCGCGACTTCGCGGAAAAAGGCGCCCAGCAGTCGCGTGAGGCCTATGCAAAGATGAAGGCCGCCGGCGAAGATGCCGGCAAGACCCTCGAAGCCACGGTTCAGACCGCGCAGGCCGGCACGGTCGAAATCGGCCTGAAGGCGATCGACGCACTCCGCACGAACGCTGAAAATTCCCTCTCGCACATGGAAGCTCTGCTCGGTGTGAAGTCGATTGCAGAACTCGTCGAACTTCAGACCGCTTTCCTGCGCAAGCAGGCGGAACTGACCGTCGAGCAAGCGAAGTCGATGCAGGAAACCTCCAAGCAGGTTGCCGAGAAGCTCGCAAAGCCCAGCAAGGAAGCCGCCGAAAAGGTCATGGCCTCCTTTAAGGCTGCCTGATCCCATACGGGTGCAATCAAACAAAAGGCTGGACCGTATGTCCGGCCTTTTTGTACATTGAGGGGAGATAGGACTTGAATTAATTTCCAAGTCCTCGTATGTGACCCCCGTCGCGCCGGGCGCGATTTGTGCGGTTGTAGCTCAGTTGGTTAGAGCGCAGGTTTGTGGCACCTGAGGTCGGTGGTTCGAGACCACCCAACCGTACCATTCCTCTCAAAAAACCGAAACTCGGCAGATCCACTTCGGCCGTCCGGCTTGTTATCTGCTGAACTATTGCCCTCTGGCACCGGCTCCCTATTTAGCCACCGCAGCGCAGGTAAACTTTGTGTTATATTGCGTTGCAAAATGTGAGCCGGAATGTCATTTTGTGCCGGGGGTTACATCAGAGTGCTTTTAGAAGGAGACTTTAATGTCCATTTCTCTCAAGAATCTGGATGAATCCAAAGCGATGGTGGTTTCCGCGATGAACGTTGCCGCCGAGGTCAGGAAAGCGCGTGAGGCCGTTGGGTACAGCGTAGATGATCTGGCGGTCACCTGTGGCCTCGTCACCAATGAAATCATCGAAATCGAAAATGGGGAAAATGCAGATCCTGCAAAATTGCGGCGCATTGCTGCCGCCTTGCAGGTTCCGCCGTCCGATTTCGTTCCTCTGTAAGGCTACACTGTGAACGAACTAAAAAGCCGGTCAAATTTTGACCGGCTTTTTTTCGGCTTTGCGCCATGCCGTCCGAAATGATGGAACCTGCCCATCCTCCCGCCGTTTTACAGGTGACGGGAGAAAATGAGAATGTCAAAAACGCTTCTTTACGGTGCAACCAAGGTCGAGGAGACGGACGGCGCTCAGGCGCCGGTCGCAAGTCTCGAAGAGTTCCGGTGGAAGAGCCGGGTTCTGGTCATTTTCGCCGACAGGGACAATAGTCGCGCTGCGCGCCAGGAAAACCAGCTGCTTGCCGATCGCACCGGCTTGGGCGAGCGCGACATGGTCGTTTTCAAGATTTCCGGCAGCACGGTCAAGCCGATCTTCGGCGCAGGCGGCAATCTGAATGAAGCGGCGCTTCGAAAGGAGCTTGGGGCTCCCGAGACTGGTGAATTCGGAGCCGCCCTTGTCGGCAAGGATGGGACGGTGAAGCTCAAGGTGAGCGAGCCGGTGAGCAACGGCGAACTCTTTGCCATCATCGACAGCATGCCGATGCGTGCGGCCGAAGCCCTCAAACCCGACAAGTGAGCAAATCGAAGACGGAAGGAGCAGGATGTCCGTTCCCAACGAACCTATCCCCGATCAGCCGCCGATGCCCGGGCCTGGCTGGAAACCGGAGCCGCCCGTCAAGGAGCCGGATCCCGATCGCCTGCCGGATGAGACGCCCAATCCCAATCCGGACGAAAACGACGAGCCTCCAAAGCAGGCCGGCGGTTAGAGAAATATCTGCCGTTCCGCACCGACCAGTTCCTGAAGAAAGTCGGCGACGGTGCGTACGCGCACCAGATCGCGGGCGCTCTCGTGATAGGTCGTCCAGTAGGCACGCCGGATCGAGACATCGGGCAGTATACGAACCAGTTCGTCATACTGCCGGGCGATGTAGTCGTGCAAGATTCCGATACCGGCGCCGGAACGCACCGCTTCGGTCTGACCGGTCGCCGAGGAGATCTCAAAGCCAGCGCTCCAGTTGCGCATGACCTCGCCGGTGAAATTCAGCGATTGAGAGAAAAGCAGGTCCTCGACATAACCGATGCGGCGATGCTGCTTGAGCGCCTCGTTGTTGTCGGGTAGGCCGTTTTGTTCGGCGTAACCGCGCGAGGCGTAGAGCCCCAGCGTATAGTCGGTCAGCTTCGAAGATACGAGCCGACCCTGTTCGGGCCGTTCCAGCGTGATGGCGATGTCCGCCTCGCGTTGCGAGAGTGAAAAGGAGCGCGGCACTGGCACCAACTGGATTTTCAGCTCCGGATGACGCTCGATCAGCCGTCCGATACGCGGGGCCAAAAAGGAAACGCCGAAGCCGTCCGGCGCCCCGACGCGGACCGTGCCAGCGATAGCCGTGTCTGTGCGGCCGAGGTTGGCCTGCGCGGCGAGCATTTCCGTCTCCATCCGCTCTGCCGAGGCGAGGAACACTTCGCCTTCGGCAGTCAGTTCGCAGCCATTGGTGCGGCGAGTGAAGAGGCGAGTCTTTAGTGCCTCCTCGAGCGACGTCACGCGCCGCGAGAGGGTGGCGTGGTTAAGCCCCAGCCGCTTGGAGGCGGCAAGGATCTGCCCCGTTCTCGCTACGGCGAGGAAGATGCGGACGTCGTCCCAGTTCATGTCCTTAAGTCCTTGCCTAGGTCCCGAACCTCCGTCGCCAAGTGATCGCCGGTCTTTGCGCGCAGAATGACGGGATCGACATCAATGAGTGACAGCGACCTGACCATGCGGGCGGTTGACGTCTTGTACTTGAGGAAATGCGCCGTCTGGAGATGCGCTTCGTAGTCCTCCTGGCTGGCATAGACTTCGAAGATGCAGATTTTTTCCGGACGATCCTTGATCGAGACCGCGTATAGGGTCAGCACGCCTCGTTCGGACGTGATCGACGCCTCGATTTCTTCAGCCAGGAGCGCACGATAGGCATGGAGCTCCGCAGGGTCTATCTCCAGTTCCGCCATTCTCACGACACGTTTGCCGCTCATCGATGGACGACCTCCTCTTGCGTTCGGCCTCTTGCGCGCGCGGCTGTCCAGGGTTGCGCCTTGGAGAAGGCCCGCTGGAGGAGTGCACGCACGTTAGGGCTTCGATTTTTGCACAACGGTTGCTTATCGCATTGCATTGATTTGTGCAAATTGAAGTGCGATGATGCGCTATCAACGGAAATCAAGAGGAGGCACATCCATGCGTGAGATCGGTCATTTTATTGGCGGCAAGCATGTTGGGGGCAAAAGCGGCCGCAGCAGCAACGTCTACAACCCGGCAACCGGTGAGGTTCAGGCGACGGTGGCGCTCGCAAGCGTCGAGGAAATCCGTGCCGCGGTCGAAAACGCCAAGGCGGCGCAGCCAAAGTGGGCCGCAACCAATCCGCAGCGCCGCGCCCGCGTCTTCTTCAAGTTCGTGGAACTCTTGAACAAGCATATGGACGAGCTTGCCGAGCTGCTCTCCAGGGAGCACGGCAAGACCGTTGAAGACTCCAAGGGCGATATCGTCCGCGGTCTTGAAGTCTGCGAGTTCGTCTGCGGTATCCCGCATCTGCAAAAGGGCGAATTCACCGAAGGCGCAGGTCCGGCGATCGACATGTATTCCCTGCGCCAGGCCGTTGGCATTGGCGCTGGCATCACGCCATTCAACTTCCCAGCCATGATCCCGATGTGGATGTTTGCGCCGGCAATCGCCTGCGGCAACGCCTTCATCCTCAAGCCCTCCGAGCGCGACCCGTCCGTTCCTCTGCGTCTGGCCGAACTGATGATCGAAGCCGGACTTCCGGCCGGCATCCTGAACGTCGTCAACGGCGACAAGGCCGCCGTCGATGCGATCCTGACGGACCCGGATATCGGCGCCGTCACCTTCGTCGGTTCCACGCCGATCGCCCGTTACGTCTATGGCACCGCCGCCATGAACGGCAAGCGTGCCCAGTGCTTCGGCGGCGCGAAGAACCACATGATCATCATGCCGGATGCCGACTTGGACCAGGCCGTCAACGCGCTGATGGGCGCAGGCTACGGTTCGGCTGGCGAACGCTGCATGGCGATCTCGGTTGCGGTTCCCGTCGGTGAGGAAACCGCAAACCGCCTCGTCGAGAAGCTGACCCCGAAGATCGAGTCGCTTCGCATCGGCCCTTATACCGATGAGAAGGCCGACATGGGACCGCTCGTCACCAAGGAAGCCTATGCCCGCGTCAATAGCCTGATCGATCGCGGCGTCGAGCAGGGCGCGAAACTCGTCGTCGACGGCCGTGGCTTCAAGCTGCAGGGTTATGAAGACGGCTATTTCGTCGGCGGTTCGCTCTTCGATCACGTCACGCCTGACATGGATATCTACAAGACCGAAATCTTCGGACCTGTGCTTTCAGTCGTTCGCGCCAAGAACTACGAAGAGGCCCTCGATCTGCCGATGAAGCACGAATATGGCAACGGCGTCGCCATCTATACCCGCGACGGCGATGCCGCCCGCGACTTCGCCTCGCGCATCAATATTGGCATGATCGGCATCAACGTCCCGATCCCGGTTCCGCTCGCCTACCACTCCTTCGGCGGCTGGAAGGCCTCCAGCTTCGGCGACCTCAACCAGCACGGTACGGACTCGATCAAGTTCTGGACCAAGACCAAGACCGTCACCGCCCGCTGGCCGTCAGGCATCAAGGACGGCGCTGAATTCGTCATGCCGACGATGAAGTAGTATCGAAAAGCAAGTGAATACCGATTGGGGGCCGCGGCCCCCAATTTTGCGATTTTAAGTTGTTAAATTTGCATACGCGCTTCTCAACATGAGGAAGAGTGGCTAGTTTTCGCCCAGCCGATCGCAGGTCCGTCGACCTCATGAGAAGGTCCGGTATGGACCCGGCCGCGATCGTGCGCTTTTTCGATATGATCGAGACGAAGCTCGGCGACCACTCCGAAACCAGCATGCTCTCCACCCATCCCGGTACGCCAGAGAGGAAAGAGGCCATCCTGAAATACGCCGGAAACGCCGACTGAAATGGCGCGGCCGTGGCTGGCGGTGCAAACGTGAATGTAAATTTCATATTTTGGAATTGTTCAAAACTACGAAAGCCACTATATAGCATCCATCCGGGTATCCAGCCCACGCGATTCAGGAGAACGGCATGCGATTGACGAAGCAGACCAACTATGCGGTTCGCATGTTGATGTATTGCGCTGCCAATGAAGGACATCTGAGCCGGATTCCCGAAATTGCCAAGGCATACGGGGTTTCTGAACTCTTTCTATTCAAGATTCTGCAGCCGCTGAATAAGGCGGGCCTGGTCGAAACCGTCCGGGGCCGCAACGGTGGCGTCCGGCTCGGCAAACCGGCGAAGGAGATCAGCCTCTTCGACGTCGTCAAAGTGACCGAAGACAGCTTTGCGATGGCCGAGTGCTTCGAAGACGGCGCGGTCGAATGCCCGCTGGTCGACAGCTGCGGTCTGAACACGGCGCTGCGCAAGGCGCTCAACGCCTTCTTCGACGTGCTGGCCGAATATTCGATCGACGATCTCGTGAGGGCGCGCCCGCAGATCAACTTCCTTCTCGGCCTGACTGGCGAAGGTTACCGCAAACCCGCCATCAGCGCTCCGGCTGCCTGACGCCTGACACGTAATAGTCGAATATGCTCATTGACCGCAGCTGCAGCATGCAGCTGCGGTTTTTGCGTTTAGCTCCTCCAGATTGAATGCCGAGAGGCAATTTCGCGTATCCAAAAAGCGCGAAATTATACCAAAAGCGACAAAAACTCAGCTTCTTACGTCCGATTATTTCCAAATGAGGCCGATTTTTGACGGAAAATTTCTAAAGTTGTCCAACTGGAAAAATTTTCTGCGGATACCGTTGCTTTCAGCAAATAAATATCGTTCCATCGGCCCGCTGATCGGGAATATTTGTGCTCGATCTCCAAAGATCAAAAAAGAACAAACCTGGGAAACAAAATTATGAAAAAGCTCTCCGTCCTGCTGGCAGCGACGGCCCTGGCTTCGGTCATGGCGACGTCGGCCTGGTCAAAAACCCTTGTCTATTGCTCTGAAGGTTCGCCGGAAGGCTTCGATCCGGGCCTCTACACCGCAGGCACGACCTTCGACGCGACCTCGCGCACGGTCTACAACCGCCTCGTCGAATTCAAGCACGGCAGCACCGAGATCGAGCCGGGTCTTGCTGAAAGCTGGACCGTTTCCGACGACGGCACGGTCTATACCTTCAAGCTGCGGTCGGGCGTCAAGTTCCAGACGACCGAGTTCTTCACGCCGACGCGCGATCTCAACGCCGACGACGTCATCTTCTCCTTCGAGCGCCAGCTGAAGGCCGACAATCCGTGGAACAAGTATGTCGAAGGCGGTTCTTACGAATACGCCGCCGGCATGGGCTTCCCGGAGCTCATCAAGTCGATCGAGAAGGTCGACGACCTGACGGTCAAGTTCACCCTGGCGCATCCTGAAGCGCCCTTCATGGCCGACCTCGCCATGGACTTTGCTTCGATCCTGTCGAAGGAATATGCCGACAAGCTCGCGGCTGACGGCAAGATGAACCAGATGAACCAGATGCCGCTCGGCACCGGTCCGTTCACCTTCGTCGCCTACCAGCCGGATGCCGTCATCCGCTACAAGGCCAACGAGAGCTACTTCAAGGGCAAGGAAAAGATTGACGATCTCGTTTTCGCGATCACCTCCGACGCTGCCGTCCGCGCGCAGAAGCTGAAGGCCGGCGAATGCCACATCATGCCGTACCCGAATGCTGCCGACGTAGCCGAATTGAAGAAGGACGAGAACCTGACCGTTATGGAACAGGCCGGCCTCAACGTTTCCTACGTTGCCTACAACACGCTGATCCCGCCGTTCGACAAGGTTGAAGTCCGCAAGGCTCTCAACATGGCGATCAACAAGCAGGCGATTATCGATGCCGTCTTCCAGGGCGCTGCAGCGATTGCCAAGAACCCGATCCCGCCGACGATGTGGTCGTATAACGATGCCGTCGAAGACGACAAATATGATCCGGATGCGGCAAAGAAGATGCTTGCCGATGCCGGCGTCAAGGATCTCAAGATGAAGCTCTGGGCGATGCCCGTCTCGCGTCCGTACATGCTGAATGCTCGCCGCGCAGCTGAACTGATGCAGGCCGACCTCGCAAAAATCGGCGTCGAAGTCGAGATCGTGACCCATGAATGGGCCGAGTACCTGAAGCTCTCCTCCGCCAAGGACCGTGACGGTGCCGTCATCCTCGGCTGGACCGGCGACAATGGCGATCCGGACAACTTCATGGACACGCTCCTCGGCTGCGACGCTGTCGGCGGCAACAACCGCGCGCAATGGTGCAACAAGGAATTCGACGACCTGATGACCAAGGCCAAGACGACGGCAGATGTTGCCGAGCGCACCAAGGCCTACGAGCAGGCTCAGCTGATCTTCAAGAAGGAAGCTCCCTGGGCAACGCTCGACCATTCGCTCGTCTTCATTCCGGTCAGCAAGAAGGTTTCCGGCTTCGTCCAGGATCCGCTCGGCTACCACCGCTTCGACGGCGTCGACATTTCCGAATAACAAGAATTATGCAAGAATGCCCGGCTAACGCCGGGCTGGCCGGCGGTCAGGCTCCCTGACCGCCGGAAACTATTGGAACATCTGCCATGTTGCGATTTCTCATCGGGCGCCTCGCGGTCCTGATCCCAACATTCCTCGGCGTCACGCTCATTGCCTTCTCGTTCATCCGCATGCTTCCCGGCGATCCCGTCATGCTTCTGTCGGGTGAACGCGTGATGGCGCCTGAGCGTCACGCCCAGATCATGCACGATCTCGGTTTCGACCGGCCCATGTACATTCAGTACTTCGATTACCTCGGCAAGGTGCTGCAGGGCGACTTTGGAACGTCGATCGTCACGAAGCGCCCGGTTCTCGGTGATTTTGGCGCGCTCTTCCCGGCAACGCTCGAGCTCTCGCTTTGTGCCATTCTTCTCGCGGTCTGTCTTGGCGTGCCCGCCGGCGTGTTTGCCGCCGTCAAGCGAGGCACGTGGTTCGACCAAAGTGTGATGGGGGTCGCCCTTGTCGGCTATTCGATGCCGATCTTCTGGTGGGGCCTGCTGCTCATCATCTTTTTCTCCGGCTATCTCGGCTGGACGCCCGTTTCGGGCCGCATCTCGCTCATGTATTTCTTCAAGCCGGTCACCGGCTTCATGCTGATCGACAGCCTGCTGTCGGGGCAGGCGGGCGCCTTCCGCTCCGCCGTCAGCTATCTCATTCTGCCGACGATCGTGCTTGCTACCATTCCGCTTGCCGTCATCGCGCGCCAGACGCGCTCGGCGATGCTCGAAGTGCTTGGCGAAGACTATGTGCGTACTGCCCGCTCCAAGGGTTTGAAGCCACTTCGGGTCGTTGGCGTGCATGCGCTGCGCAATGCCATGATACCGGTTGTGACGACCATCGGTCTGCAAATCGGCGTCCTGCTCGCGGGCGCGATCCTGACCGAGACGATCTTTTCCTGGCCCGGCATCGGCAAGTGGATGGTCGATTCGGTGTTCAAGCGGGACTATGCGGTCGTCCAGGGTGGTCTTCTGCTGATCGCCGGCATCATCATGCTGGTCAATCTGATCGTCGACATCACCTACGGCTTCATCAACCCACGTATTCGGCACTAGGAGCGGTCCCGTGAGTACGACAAACATGCAAACCGGCACGGTCGCTGCAAAAACCGCCCACCCATCGGCTCTTGCGGAATTCTGGTATTATTTCTCGCGAAACAAGGGCGCCGTCATCGGCCTCGCCGTTTTCATCTTCATTCTCGTCGTGGCGATATTTGCGCCGCTCGTTGCGCCGCATACGCCAAACGAGCAGAACCGGCAGATGCTTCTTCTTGCTCCGTTCTGGATGGAAGGCGGCAGCTCGTCCTTCCCGCTCGGGACGGACGCTGTCGGACGCGACATTCTCTCGCGCCTCATCTATGGCGCGCGCTTCTCGCTCTTCATCGGCGTTGTCGTCGTGACGATCTCGGTGATCGCTGGCGTTCTGATCGGCCTCGTGGCCGGCTATTTCCGCGGCCGCATCGATATCGCCATCATGCGCCTGATGGATATCATCCTCGCCTTCCCGTCGCTGCTTTTGGCTCTCGTGCTGGTTGCGGTCCTTGGCCCCGGCCTCGTCAATGCGATGATTGCGATCTCCATCGTCAACCAGCCGCATTTCGTGCGCCTGACGCGTGCCTCGGTCATGGCCGAGCGTGAGAAGGAGTATGTCATCGCCTCCCGCGTCGCCGGTGCCGGCACCTTGCGGCTGATGTTCAAGACCATCCTGCCGAACTGTCTCGGGCCGCTGATCGTCCAGGCGACGCTCGCCTTCTCGGCGGCGATCCTCGATGCTGCCGCCCTCGGCTTTCTTGGCATGGGGGCCCAGCCTCCGACACCCGAATGGGGCACGATGCTCGCCGAAGCGCGAGAATTCATCCAGCGCGCCTGGTGGGTCGTAACATTCCCGGGTCTTGCCATCCTCGTCACCGTTCTCGCCATAAACCTGATGGGCGACGGGTTGCGCGATGCGCTCGATCCCAAGCTGAAGAGGTCATGATGCCGCTTCTCGATATTCAGAATCTGACCGTCGAATTCCAGACGTCTTCCGGTCTCTTCCGCGCCGTCGACGGCGTATCGCTCAGCTGCGACAAGGGCGAGATCCTCTCGATCGTTGGTGAATCCGGCTCCGGCAAGTCCGTTGCGATGCTCGCCATGATGGGGCTTCTGCCCTGGACGGCGAAGATCACCGCTGACCGCATGACTTTCGACGGCAAGGAACTCATCGGCATTTCCGGCCGACAGCGCCGCAGGATCATCGGCAAGGACATGGCGATGATCTTCCAGGAGCCGATGTCGAGCCTGAACCCGTGCTTCACGGTCGGCTTCCAGCTTGGCGAGAGCCTGCGGGTGCACATGGGTCTGAACCGCAAGGAGCGCCGCGAGCGCTCGATCGAGCTCCTGAACCTTGTCGGCATCCCGGCGCCGGAAGATCGCCTGTCGAACTTCCCGCACCAGATGTCCGGCGGCATGAGCCAGCGCGTGATGATCGCCATGGCGCTCTCCTGCAATCCGAAGCTCTTGATCGCTGACGAGCCGACGACCGCGCTCGACGTGACGATCCAGGCGCAGATCCTCGATCTGCTCGTGCGCCTGCAGAAGGAGCAGGGCATGGCGCTGGTATTGATTACCCACGACATGGGCGTCGTCGCCGAAACTGCAGAGCGCGTGCAGGTCCAGTATGCCGGACAAAAGGTCGAGGAGCAGCCGGTCAAGGCACTCTTCCGCGACCCGCATCATCCCTATACCGCCGCATTGCTTTCTGCCCTGCCGGAGCGTGCCCAGGCCGGCCAGCATCTGCCGTCGATCGCCGGTGTCGTTCCCGGCCAGCATGACCGCCCGCGCGGCTGTCTCTTTGCGCCGCGCTGCGGCTATGCGACGATCGAATGCGATCGTGGCGTTGTCCGCCAGGGGCCGGAACTCGGCCTCGCGCTCTGCAACTATCCTTTGAAGGACGGCAAGCCGCTCGGTCATCCCGGCGTGATGCCGAAGCAATCTGCTGGAGACTTCGTATGACCGGCGCCGTTCTCGAGGGCAAGGATCTTGCCCGTTTCTACACTGTCAATCGCGGCATGTTCAAACCGGAGGCGACCGTCAAGGCGCTGAACGGCGTGAGCTTCAGTCTCTATTCCGGCAAGACGCTCGCCGTTGTCGGCGAATCCGGTTGCGGCAAGTCGACGCTCGCGCGCCTGGTCACCATGATCGAAGACCCGACGGCAGGCGAGGTGCTGATCGACGGCAAGCCTGCTCGCGTCGGCGACCGGAGTCTCCGCAGCCAGGTGCAGATCGTTTTCCAAAATCCTTACGGATCGCTCAATCCGCGCCAGAAGGTCGGTGCGATCCTGGAAGAGCCGCTGAAGATCAACACCGATCTCGATGCCGCCCGCCGCCGCCGCAAGGCAGAGGAAATGATGGCGCGCGTCGGGCTGCGGCCGGAGCATTACGATCGCTATCCGCACATGTTCTCCGGTGGCCAGCGCCAGCGTATCGCCATTGCCCGCGCGCTCATGCTGCGACCGAAGGTGCTGGTGCTCGACGAGCCGGTTTCGGCGCTCGACCTGTCGATCCAGGCGCAGGTGCTGAACCTGTTGATGGATCTGCAGAAGGAAATGGGGCTTGCCTATCTCTTCATCTCGCATGGTCTTTCGGTCGTTCGCCATATCGCCGACGATGTGATGGTCATGTATCTCGGCCGCCCGGTCGAGACGGGGCCGGCGGCCGAAGTCTTTGCGCACCCGCGTCATCCCTATACGGCGGCACTTCTGTCGGCGACGCCGATCGCCGATCCCGATCGCGCCAAGAGCCGCATCCGTCTGCACGGCGAGCTTCCCTCGCCGCTGAAGCCGCCGAGCGGCTGTCATTTCAACCCGCGTTGCTGGAAGGCGCAGGACTATTGCCGCCGGGTGGAGCCTGAACTAAGTGGAGAGGGCGAACAAAAATACGCCTGTCATTTTCCGCTCGACTGAACGGACGCAGGCGACGACGGAGGACCGAATGCCGAAGCGGACGAACAAGGTCCATGCAATCATCGTCATGGGCGTCAGCGGCTCCGGAAAATCCTCAATCGGCGAGAAACTGGCGGAGGCGCTGAGCCTTCGCTTCATTGAAGGCGACCAGCTTCATCCGGCATGCAATGTCGAGAAGATGTCGAAAGGCATTCCACTGACCGATGCGGACCGCATGCCCTGGCTCGACCTCATCGGTGAAGCCATGAAGGCGGCTCTTGCAAAAGACAATGGCGTCATAGTCTCCTGCTCGGCGCTGAAGCGCATCTATCGCGAGCGGCTGCGCGTCGCGGCCGGCGGCAATCTCTTCTTCGTCTATCTCGAAGGTTCCAAGGGGCTGCTGAGCGAGCGGATGGGGCATCGCTCGGGTCACTTCATGCCGACGTCCCTGCTTGAAAGTCAGCTCGAAACGTTGGAAGTGCCGACCGGCGAGCCAGGGGTCGTAACGGTGGATATCGACCACACGATCGAAGACATTGCCGAGGAAGCTCGAAAGAAGCTAGCGGTGCTCGGCGTTGCCTGACCACGATCTATTGACGGCCGCTTAGAGGCGGCCATCTTTGAGTGCTCAGAGAAATCCAGTGCCCGGAGGACTTGCCTTGAGCAGGGCTGAACTTTCAGCGATTTATCGCGATTACATCGCCTGCCTGAACGCGCGGGGCTGGCAGCGGCTGGGGCGCTTTGTCGGCGACGATGTGCGCCACAATGGCCGGCGGCTTGGCCTGGCAGGCTATCGGGCGATGCTGGAGCGGGATTTCGAGGAGATTCCCGACCTTCGTTTTGACGTCCAGTTGCTGACGTCCGATCCACCCCTTATTGCATGCCGGCTGGCTTTCGATTGCACGCCGGAGGGAACGTTCCTCGGCCTTCCAGTCAACGGAAAGAGAGTCTTTTTCACCGAAAACGTCTTCTATCGCTTCGATCGGGAAAAGATCGATGAGGTATGGTCGATCATCGACAAGGCGGCCATCGAAGCACAGCTCTGATGAAAGCCGCCACGTCTTGTCGTGCCGCTAGGGATTGAAGCGCTGCGGCGAATAGGCGGAAATATTGATGAACGGCGTCCCGCCGGTGATCAGTTCCGCCAGCACGCGGCCGGTCACCGGACCGAGCGTCAGGCCGTGGTGCGCATGCCCGAAGGCGAACCACAGGCCATTGTGCCGCGGCGCCTTGCCGATGATCGGCATCATGTCCGGCGTGCAGGGGCGCGCGCCCATCCACGGCTCGGGATCGAGCCTGCGTCCGAGCGGGAAGACGGTACGGGCGACTTTTTCTGCGCGGTCGAGCTGAACCGGTGTTTTCGGCGCGTCGAGTGCTGCGAATTCCGCACCGGTGGTCAGCCGGATGCCGCGGTTCATTGGCGCGAGGAAATAGCCGCGCTCGGCATCGAGCGTCCAGTTGTTGAGGACGGCATTGCCTTCCGCCGCATAGTGCATGTGGTAGCCGCGCTTGACGCCAAGCGGAAAGGAATAGCCGAGCCGCTTCGTCGCAACCGCAGCCCAAGGACCGAGCGCCATCACCGCGTCGTCTGCCTCGATCGAGCCTTCGGACGTCATGATTTTCCAGCCGGAACCCGACTGGCCGAGCGAAACGGCATCGCCGACAACAAAGCGGCCGCCAAGGCTTTCGAAATAGCTGCGGTAGGCGGCAGTCAGCGCTTGCGGATCAAGGACCGACCAGGGATCGCGCCAGCGGATGCCGCCGGCGAAGGTCTGCATGAGGCTCGGCTCCATGCGGGCAATGTCCGCGGAAGACAGCGTTTCGTAGCTGACGCCGAATTCATTCTGCCAGCTTTCGGCCTCAGCAAGCTCTTCGTCGCGCTTTACCTCGGTCCGAAAGATCTTCATCCAGCCATCCTTGCGGATCAGCTGTTCTGCATGCGACGCCTCGATCAGGTCCTTGTGCTCCAGGATCGAGTTCTCGATCAGCGGCGCATAGGCACGGGTGATCATCTCATGGCGCCGTGCATTGGAGTTCCACCAGTATCGGGCGAGGAAGGCGAGCTGGCTCGGGAGTGCCTTCAGGTGATAGTGCGCGTCGATGCGGTTGTTCAACGCGTAGCGCAGCAGCAGTCCGATCTGTTGGGGAAAGCCGTAAGGCACGACACCTTCACGCTGGATCAGTCCCGCATTGCCGTACGAGGTCTCGCTGCCGGGATCCTTGCGGTCGATCAGCGTCACCTGCCATCCGCGCCGTTGCAGATGAATTGCCGTCGAAACACCGACGATGCCGGCACCGAGCACGATTGCGTTCTTGGTCATTTTTCCTTGCAGTCCACTGAATTCCAAGGGTGGAAAATGCCCTTAGGATTGCAATGGCGCAATTGAAAAATCGCATTTTATTTCAAAATCATTGCCGTTTTGAGTGCGGCATTTTCGGCACGGATGCGGATGGCGAGCATGAGCGCATTCAGGATGGTGAAGGCGGCCGCGTAGAGCGGCATGCCGAAGGCAAGCGGCAGGACCGCGATTTCCCCCGCAACGACCGCATAATTCGGATGCCGGATGAAGCGATAGGGTCCGCTACGGACGAGCGGCGCCTCCGGCAGAACGATGATCCGCGTCGTCCACCGCTCCTTGAGGGTGGCGAGCACCCAGAGGCGGAGGATTTGCAGCAGCATGAAGATGCCGAACCAAACAAGGTTCACCGGCCTGTCCGAGGCGAGCAGCCACAACCCGCCGATCCAGGCGGCATGCAGGGCGACCATGTAGGGGTAATGTTCCGCCCCGGTCTCGCGTGCGCCTTTTGCAAGAAGCGCGGCCGTGTTGCGCCTGGAGAGAACAAGTTCGCCGAGCCGCTGGATCGTGACGAAGGTCAGAAGCGCGATGGACGCAAGCATCATGCCGTCCTCCGCAGCGTAACGCAGCTTGCGGAAAATCCCGGTCCCATGGCGATCATCGCAGCGCGCTCGGGCAGACCGGCGCGGATTGCGCGTTCCAGCACGAAGAGGATGGTTGGCGAGGACATGTTGCCATAGTCGGAAATCACCGCGCGCTCATGATCCAGCGAACCGGGCGCGAGCGAAAGCGCACTTTCCATTGCCGCCAGCACCTTGGTCCCGCCCGGGTGGCATATGAAACGGCCGATATCCTGACGCGACAGGCCATTGCGGGCAAGGATCGCGTCGACAGCGGGACCAAGCTTCGTCTCCGCGAAGGGTGGCAGCGACTGCGCAAGCACGATGCCGAAGCCTGCGTCGTCGATCTTCCAACCCATAATGTCGAGCGTGTCGGCAAACAGATGTTCGCCGCTCGATTCCACTTCGGCGATGCCGTACCCACCATTGCGAAGCACGCAAGCTGCAGCACCATCGCCGAAGAGTGCGGTTGCGATGATATTGGGCCGCGTCAGCTCGTCCAACCGGAAGGCAAGGGTGCAGAGTTCGATCGTCACGAAGAGCACGGTCTTGCCCGGTTTGCCCTTCGCCAGACGCGACGCGATGCCGAAGCCCGAGACGCCAGCAGCACAGCCAAGCCCGAATACGGGGACGCGCTCTATATCCGCCCGGAACCCCATCTTTCCGGCAAGCTGCGCATCGAGGCTCGGCGTCGTAAACCCGGTGGAGGAGACGGTGACGACGCAATCGATATCGCTTGCCTGCAGATCGGCCTGCCGCAGTGCCTTGGTCGCCGCTTCGATGAAGAGGCTGCTTGCGACCTCGGCATAAGCGTCCATCCGGTCCTGCCAGCCATGCGGCTCGTCGAACCATGAGAGCGGTCGCGCCGCATGTCGCTTGGTAATGCCCGCATTGTCGAAGACGCTCGCAAGATGCCGAAAGTCCTGGAAGCGGCCGGCAAAGAGGCGGGCCGACGCCTCGGCTGCTTCTGCCTGCGTGATGATGTGTTCGGGCACGGCAATGGCGAGGCTCAGAAATTTGACCGTATCGTTCACGGCATGCTCCTTTTGCCCCCCGGCGGTAAAGCGGAGAACACCTCTGACGGCGATTTATTCGTACCGGTTTCGTCACGAAAAGGTGATGAAAAAATGCCCTGCGCCGTCCGAATAAAATGCCGGGCAGGCGTGTTCTTTCGCGGCAACGTCATTTTCCCGGAGATATCCCATGACGACCACGATTGTCCGTATCGCTTCTCTCGTCCTCGGCGGCTGCATCGCCGCCTCCATGCTTTCCACTCCCGTCTTGGCAGTCGGCGGCGGTGGTGGCGGCGGCGCGAACACGCCCACCTGCAAAAAGGGTCAGATCTATGACAAGAGGTCGAAGCAATGCGTGAAGCAGCAGAGCGCCAATGTGACGGATGAGAACCGTACCGACTATGCCTATTCGCTGGCAAAGGACGGCCGCTACGAAGAAGCGCTGGCGATACTCGACACCGTCAAGGACCAGAACAATGCGGAAGTGCTGAATTATCGCGGCTACGCCACCCGTAAGCTCGGTCGCACGGACGAAGGCATCTCCTATTATCTTCAGTCGGTCAAGCTCGATCCCCAATATGCGAAGGTTCGTGAATATCTCGGCGAAGCCTACGTCGTCAAAGGCCGCATCGATCTCGCCAAGGAGCAGTTGAACATGATCAAGGCGATCTGCGGCACGGGTTGCGAGGAATACCAGGACCTCAACGCCGTAATCCTCGATCCATCGAAGATGTGAAAAGAGGCGGCGCGTGGCGGCAAGGAGGGATGATCGAATGCCGGTCGCGCGCGCCACATTTCCTGCCTATAGTCGCCTGGAAACGGGATTGCCGCTTCGGCTGGCGATCCCCGGAAGACGAACTGGGGCGGAGGCGGCCATCGCGAGCGAAGCGGACATCAGGAAAGGCCTGACAGAGAACCTTGCCAGGCTCTGGCGTTATGGTCTCGTGCTCTCGCGGCAGCGCGATGTGGCCGATGACCTCGTCCAGCAGACCTGTGTCCGGGCGCTGGAACGCGGCGGGCAATTCGAACAGGGGACGCGGCTCGATCGCTGGCTGTTTTCGATCCTGCATTCGATCTGGCTGAACGAGGTCCGTTCCCGCAAGGTCCGCCAGGGCAAGGGCTTGGCTGATCCGGAGGAAGCACTGGTCTTCGACGGAGCCCGCGACACCGAAACGCATGTCATGGCAAATCAGGTGCTGCTGCAGGTGGACGCGCTGCCGGAAGCACAGCGCAGTGCCGTCTTCCTCGCCTACGTGGAAGGGCTCTCCTATCGCGAGGTGGCGGATGTATTGGCCATACCGATCGGAACCGTGATGAGCCGGCTGGCGGCAGCACGCGCGACGCTTTGCGGAGCCATTTCGGACGAGGGACGGCAATGAGCAACGATATCAACATACCCTCTGACGAAGAACTGACGGCCTTCATCGACGGCGAACTGCCGTCGCAGGACGCTGCGCGCATCGAAGCGCTCGTCAATGCCGACGAACGCGTAGCCGCCAGGCTGGAATTCCTGTGCCACAGCAACCTGCCGTTCAAGGAGGCCTTCACCCCGCTTCTCGCCGCCGCGCCGCGGGCGAGCCTCGAATCGATGCTTGCCGCAATCCCCACACAGCGGGAAAATAGAGGCTCAAGCTTTGCGAGCCGCCGCGGCTTTCTCGGCGCGCTTGCCGCTTCGGTGGTCGTGGGTGTCATTGCAGACCGCGCCTATCTCGGCATCAGCCGCAGCCTTTCGAAGGACGAGGGCGCCGAATGGCGCGCTGTCGTCGCCGAATATATCTCGCTCTACACGTCGGACACGCTGGCAGGGCCCGTTCCGCCTGCCGATGTGCAGAGCGTTCAGCTTGCCCAGATCGACCGAAAACTCGGGCTTGCACTTTCCCCCAGGATGGTTGCGTTGCCGGGAGTAGACTTTAAGCGCGTGCTGCTCCTGGAATATGACGAAAGACCGCTTGCCCAGATCGCCTACCTTGATCCCGAGACCGGCCCGATGGCGCTCTGCATCATCCGCTCGGACAAGGGTGAAAAGGCGCCGGACATCGAAGGCCGCGAGGGCATGAACGTCATCTACTGGTCCAGCCGGAGCCATGCCTTCATGTTGATCGGCCATGCCCCGGCAGACCGGATGCAGGAAATCGTCGATAGCCTCAGGTCAAAATTGACGGCATGATTGCCGTCCCGCCATCATGATGACCAGATTGCATGGTGTTGCCGATCATCTCGATTAGACAGGGACCGGCATTTCAGCATGGATTGGATCAATCGTTATATCGACGACCCGCTGCTTTCCGGCGCGGCGCGTACGCTGCGGGTTTGGCATGTCTACACGGCCCAGCATCCGGAGCGTTTGGAGCCGGTGTGGAACCTGGCGGCGCTTTCGTTCCTGGCACTCACAAGCCGGTACAATCTCTCCGGACAGCCTCTTGTCCTCAGCCTTGCGGCATTGTTCATGCTGGCTCTGCCGTCCATCTGGAAGCTGGCTTCCTCCGCAAGAGTGGGAAGGGGCGGCTATGACGCCCGGCGTTACAAATCGCTCCGAGCCCGAGCGGTCAACAAGCGTGAGGCGGAGTGGTCTCTGCGGATGACCGTTCTCTTCGCCTCGGCCGGGCTGCCATTCGTGACGCGCATTGATGATCCCATCGGATCGGCGTTCATGGCTGGCGCATGCATCTGGTTCGTGCTGACTGCGCCCGTGAAGTTCTATCTCGAAGCAGCAGAGCCACCCGCCCCCGACGAAGGCGACCGCACGCAACAGGGCATCCTCCAGTTCGGCTGATGCCCTGAAATCAGGCGTTCTGGAACCAATTGCCAAGGGTAGCCGTTGATAGATCAGAATCGAAAGAGGAGTTCACCATGCTGTACTACGCTTTGGTATTTCTCGTCGTAGCCCTGATCGCCGGCGTCCTCGGATTTGGCGGCATCGCAGGCGCTTCGGCTTCCATAGCACAGGTTCTTTTCTTCATATTCCTGGTGCTGTTCGTCGTATCGCTCGTCATGCGCCTGATGCGCCGCGAATAGTGCGACGAAATGAGATGTTTGAAAAACCCGGCGTTGTGGCGCCGGGTTTTTTGCGTCGATAGGGCGATGTCATCCGGCATCAGCCGCGACCCGAAACAGATCTTAATGCGGAAAAACTTGCGACAGCCTCGCCGCCCCGTGGCATAAGGCCTCCGAAAACTTTTCTGGGTCCTTATCGCATATGATTCGTATCGAAAACATCAGCAAGCAGAACAGCCACCGCATCCTCTTCATCGAGGCGACCGCAGCGCTCAACAGAGGCGACAAGGTCGGCCTCGTCGGTCCGAACGGTGCCGGCAAGACGACCCTTTTCCGGATGATCACACAGGCGGAGCACCCCGACGAGGGGCAGGTATCGGTCGATAAGGGCATCACCATCGGCTATTTCAATCAGGATGTCGGCGAGATGGAGGGCCGCAGCGCCGTATCCGAGGTGATGGACGGCGCCGGCCCCGTGAGCATCGTTGCTGCCGAATTGCGGGAGCTCGAGGCTGCCATGTCGGACCCCGAACAGGCCGACGACATGGACAGGATCATCGATCGCTACGGCGAGGTCCAGGCGCGCTATGAGGAGCTCGACGGCTATGCCCTGGAAGGACGCGCGCGCGAAGTTCTGGCCGGTCTCAGCTTCAGCCAGGAAATGATGGACGGCGACGTGGGCGCACTGTCCGGCGGCTGGAAGATGCGTGTAGCCCTTGCCCGAATTCTCCTGATGCGTCCTGACGTTATGCTGCTTGATGAGCCGAGCAACCATCTGGATCTGGAAAGCCTTATCTGGCTGGAGGAGTTCCTGAAAGGTTATGACGGCGCGCTGCTGATGACCTCGCACGACCGCGAGTTCATGAATCGCATCGTCACCAAGATTATCGAGATCGATGGCGGCAACTTGAACAGCTACTCCGGCGACTATGCCTTTTACGAGCAGCAGCGGGCCCAGAACGAGAAGCAGCAGCAGGCCCAGTTCGACCGCCAGCAGGCGATGCTCGCCAAGGAAATCAAGTTTATCGAGCGCTTCAAGGCCCGCGCCTCGCATGCTTCGCAGGTACAGAGCCGCGTGAAGAAGCTGGAGAAGATCGACCGGGTGGAACCGCCCAAGCGCCGCCAGGTCGTCTCATTCGAGTTTCTGCCGGCACCGCGCTCGGGCGACGATGTCATCAGCCTGAAGAACGTGCACAAGAAATACGGCAGCCGAACCATCTACGAAGGGCTGGATTTCATGGTGCGGCGGCGCGAGCGCTGGTGCATCATGGGCATCAACGGCGCCGGAAAGTCTACGCTTCTGAAGCTTGTTGCGGGTTCGGCGGAGCCGGATGAAGGCAACGTCGCTCTCGGTGCCAGCGTGAAGATGGGATATTTCGCGCAGCACGCCATGGATCTCTTGAACGGCGACCGCACCGTACTCCAGTCACTGGAAGATAAGTTCCCGCAAGCGGGGCAGGGCTCATTGCGCGCGCTGGCGGGCTGCTTCGGATTTTCCGGCGACGACGTCGAGAAGAAATGCCGGGTGCTCTCGGGCGGCGAGAAGGCGCGGCTCGTCATGGCAATGATGCTCTTCGATCCGCCGAACCTTCTCGTGCTGGACGAGCCGACAAACCACCTGGATCTGGACACCAAGGAAATGCTCATCAAGGCGTTGTCCGAGTACGAAGGCACGATGCTGTTCGTTTCGCACGACCGGCACTTCCTGGGCGCTTTGTCCAATCGGGTGCTGGAACTCACCCCCGACGGCATTCACCAGTATAGCGGCGGCTACACGGAATATGTGGCGCGCACCGGTCATGAGGCGCCTGGCCTGCGCAGTTGAGTGGAGAGCAATAAGGGCGCGCTCTTAAGCGCGCTCTTCCCAGATTTTCGCCAGTTCGACGATTGTCTTGACCGCTTTCTCCATATCTTGTCGGCTGACCCATTCGAGCGGCGAGTGGAAGGCGTGGCCGCCTGCGAAGATATTGGGGCAGGGTAGGCTCATGAACGAAAGGCGCGAACCATCGGTCCCGCCCCGGATGCTGCCGCGCACCGGCTCCATTCCGGCGCGCCGGATTGCCTCGACGGCGTTCTCGATGATTTCCGGATGGCGGTCGAGGATGGCCTTCATGTTGCGGTATTGCGGCTTGACTTTGAAGCCGTAAGAGGAGCCGGGATAGTCCACCATGACCTCCTTTATGATCCTCTCCAGCATGGCTTCCTTGGCTGCGAGGCCACCGTCATTGAAGTCACGAACGATAAGGTTGAGGGCTGCTTTTTCCATCGAGCCTGTGACGCCCGTTGGGTGAACAAATCCCTCTCTGCCTTCGGTCGTCTCCGGTGCCACGTTCTTCGGCAGCCGGCTGATGATCGCGCCGGCGATCTTAATGGCGTTTTCCATCTTTCCCTTGGCGAAGCCGGGATGGATGGCCACACCTTGAATAGTGATCTCGACGCCATCGGCGGAGAAGGTCTCGTCTTCGATATGCCCTGCCGTCTCGCCATCCATGGTGTATGCGAACCGGGCGCCAAGCTTTTCAAGGTCGACCTTGTCGACGCCACGGCCGATCTCCTCGTCCGGCGTGAAGAGGATCTTGATCGTCCCGTGCTTGATATCCGGATTGTCGACCAGGATTTGCGCTGCCGTCATGATCTCGGCAATGCCGGCCTTGTCGTCGGCCCCGAGCAGCGTCGTACCGTCGGTGGTGATGATGTCGTTGCCGATCTGGTCGTTGAGCGCCGGATTGTCGCCAACGCGAATGATCTGCTGCGGATCGCCTGAAAGCCTAATGTCGCCGCCGCTGTAGTTCGGCACGATTTGCGGCTTGACATTCGTTCCGGTGAAGTCCGGTGCCGTATCCATATGCGAACAGAAGCAGATGACCGGCACTGGCTTGTCCACATTGGACGGAATGGTCGCATAGACATAGCCGTGTTCGTCGAGATGCGCATCCGAAAGACCGATTGCCAGCAGTTCCTCGACCAGCATACGGCCGAGATTCTTCTGCTTATCGGTGGAAGGCTGCGTCGACGACGTAGGATCCGATTGCGTATCAATAACGACATATCGAAGGAAGCGATCGGTAACAGTATCGGTCATAGGCTCAAGTCCAGTGCATGATCGTCAGCGATGGACTGCTGTAACCTTCATCCGCGTTGCGGTGAAGGCCTTTTTTGCCTCGCGCCCGTGTCAGCGGCGCAGGCAGGCTTCGTATGGCGAGTATTGACGATCAGTCGGAACTTCAGAAGGCAACGGAGGACAGGGGCTATTACGGCTACCGCTTTAAGATACTCAAGCGGCAGGGTGCCAACATCGCCGGCGGCGCCTATGACTATACCATCAACGGAAACCTGATCGCCGGTTTCGGCCTCGTCGCCTGGCCGGTGACATACGGCGAAACCGGCATCCACATCTTCGTGGTCAACCGCAACGGCATCGTCTATCAGGCGGATCTCGGAGAAGGCACGGATAAGCTGGCGCCTGGCATCGAGCGGTTCAAATCCGAACGACAATTGGGCCGTGACCGAGGATTGAGCGGGTTTCACCGCTGTTCTTGGAAAGGGAATTGCGAGGAGAAATGGCTTGTTGGGGGAATCTCTTGACCTCAATCAGGACCTTCATTGGCCGACACCACCACTGGTAAGTGGAGGTTGAGCGGAGCCCGAGTCGCAGCTGAGCGCAGCCTCTGGAAATGACCGGCGCAGGTGGCGTATGCCGGCCGCTGCCAAAGTCGATTGACTGCAGACGTATCGACCTCTCATGTATTGTCGCGTACCCAATGTCCTTTACTAGGCCCGGACAGCAGAGCTTAATCCTCCGGCAGGGTGAAGACCGCGCAGGGATCGGCGATGCCGCGCAATGCGTGTTCGCCCAAGGGGATCAAGGCCGTTGCCGTCTCCTTGGCGACAGCGCCCGAGATGAGCACGTTGTGACCAAGGGGCTTGCAGAGCCCTTCGAGCCGGCTGACCAGGTTGACCGCGGGGCCGATGGCGGTAAAGTCCAGCCGGTCGGCCGCGCCGATATTGCCCCATAACATCTCTCCGAAATGCAGTGCCATGCCGAAGGGCAGCGATGGCAGGCCCTGCGCCTGCCGCGTCGCATCGAGATGAGCCATGCCGGCGCGGGCAGCGGCGACCGCGCGCAGCGCCGCGTCGCATGCCTCGCCCGGCGCGCCGGCGGCCGGGAAGATGGCCAGCACGCCGTCGCCGATGAACTTCAGCACTTCGCCCCCGAAAGCATGTACCGCCCCCGTGACGCGGTCGAACCAGGCGTCGAGGGCGGCGATCATGACGGTGGGCTCTGTCGCTTCGGACAGCGCTGTGAAATCGCGCAGATCGGCGCAGAGCAATGCGGCGCGGATGGTCTCGCCGGCACCCCGGCAGAGCGCGCCGGCCTGCACCTGCGCGGCGCTGCGCCGGCCGAGATAGGCCTCGAGCAGCGTTGCCAGCGCCGCCCGTGCGGCCAGCGCGGCCAAGGGAGCGGCGGCAAAGCGCGCGGCCTGTCGCAGCCGGTAGGCCTCGGCGGGATCGAATGGTCGGCACCCAGCCCAACCCAGCACCGGGCTGTCCGGAGCCGGGCCGACTGTCTCCTCCAGCACGGGGCCAAGTCCGGCAAGCCAGCCGTGTCCGGCCTGACCGGGCGGCCCCCCGGCAAAGCCGAGCGCCTCGATCACTACTCCGGTTTCGGCCCGCCATAACCAGGTGCGGCGGGCGATGATCGGATGCGGCACGGCAAGCGTCAGGGCTGCGCCGGCCAGCGGCAGGCCGTCGGCGAGCAACCGGCCGCCGAGCTCGGCCAGGAACAATTCGGGGTCGGATGAGGCGCCAGCCTCGTCGACCAGCCAGGCGAGGGGGGCGGGCAGATCCATGCCGCGATCATGCCACGGGGGCCGGAGGCTGTCATCCACGCCGTGGCGAGGGCATGTCCGCCTGCCTTATGTCGGAGGACATCCCGGCTGACCGTTGCCTGGCGATCGCCTCAAGGCGGGCGTTTAGGGAGCGGAGTTCAGTCATATCTGCCATGCATCGGATCCGGGCCCGGGTCACGTCCGGCTGCTACCTCGACCAGCCGGCCGAGGTAGTGAGCCCAGCCTTCCGCATGGCCGGCGCATTGTTCGGCATTGGGCAGGCCAGTGTGGGTCAGCCGCAGCAGCGTCCCGTCCGGCTGCTCGATCAGGTCGATCTCGACCAGGCTCGACCCCGGCGGCACGATTTCGCTGCCGTCCCAGCCGAAACTGTAGGCCAGACGGTGCACCGGCACCACCTCGCGAAAGGAACCGCGGGCGAAGCGAGCGCCGGTGACGTTGACCAGATAGATCCCCCCAGGCTGCGGCTCGATCTCCGCCTCAGTACCCATCCAGCGCAGGATTTTCTCTGGATCTGTCAACAGGGCAAACACCGCCGAGGGCGGCGCCGGGATATGCGTCTCGCGACGAACGACAAGGGCCTCTTGCATTGGTCTCTCCTGTGGTTGCTATTGCCTGCCCCGTTTGAGGCGCAGAATGGACGGGGGATCTCCGGTTGGCGTGAGACAGCATGTAGGCAAACGCTCACCCGCAACAAGGGCACCGGCCACCGCTTGCGATCGCACTGCCAAATGATTGCTGGTTATGCCACCGGGCGCCGCATCTTTTGCGTCGGATCAATACTGATCGTGCCGGCGTAGCCACTCCATCGGGTAGTTTAAACCGTCCTCATCACGGCCTTTCGGCACGAGGTCGAGGTACCGGTAGGCGCCATTGACCATGTCGATGCCCCGCTCATAGCAGGAATAGGTGTGGAACACCTGGCCTCGCTCGTCCTTGTAGAAGACGCTGATCCCTTCCTCTTCTGAGCCAGCAATCGCGCGGCCCGGTTGGTAGTTGTAGTACGCCTCGCCCTTGGCGATCTCTTCCGGGGTGAACGAAACATGATAGTCGAAATTGAAATCGCTGCCGTGGGACGACACCCATGGGAAACTCCAGCCCATGCGCTTCTTGTAGGCTTCAATCTTGGCCAGTGGAGCACGCGAGACCGACGTGAATGTCACGTCGCGATGGTTCCTGTTCGTTGGTGCTTTGCGGGGCGAAAGCCGGATCGGGACGACAGGTTCCGCTTCGCAGGCTGGAGATCAGCTTCAGCCAGGGCGCCAAATGGAAGGCGCTCATCAGCAAGTACATCGGGACCATTCCGGTCAGCGGCGACGTATGAGACGCGGCAGAGCAGATCATCTCCGTACCGCCAAAGACGTTAGTCAACAGCGCCATGACCGCGAAGGTCGGGGCCGCCGCAAGGGATAGCCAATCGGCGGCACCGAGGGCTGCCAGGTTGCCGCTTTCGCCGGAGGAGCCCAAAGTTTCACGCCGAGCAGCAATCATCGTTGTGACCCCCCCGGCGAAATTGCTTGTCGTACTTGTCGTGGTGGCGCCACCAGACGCCGTGCTCGTTGCGCCCCATAGGAACACGGTCGAGCCATTGGTACATACCCCACAGGCCGTCCAGACCGCGCGCATAGCTGGAATAGGTATGGTAGACGATGCCATCGTCGAGCACGAAGGCACTGAGGCCCGGCCTGTCGCGCGTATATGTGGCAACGTCGGTTCCGGTCATGGCTGCGATCTGCGCGACCGGCCCCTCGCTGCCACGCACCTGCCATTCCTGAACGGTTTTTCCTGCGAGCGGCTCAGGTGCCGGCGGCTCGCGGTGGAAATTGTATTCTATGCTGCCCTCGCGCTGCTGCTCTTCAGTGAACCAGACGCCGAAGTCACGGTTGAAGTCGCCGCCGTTCGACGACGCCCAGGGAAAAGTCCAGCCCATCCGCCGCTTGAACCCCTGCAGCTTTGCGAGCGGTGCGCGCGAGACCGCCGAGAAGGCGACATCGTGGTTCTCGAGATGGACGACGATGCCGTTGAATCCGTCGGCGATCGAAGAGCAGGACGGGCAGCCGGCCGTATAGTCGGGACCGAACATGAAGTGATAGACGAGAAGCTGCGAGCGGCCCCTGAAAAGATCCGCCAGCTTGGCGCTCCCTTCTTCGGTCTCGAACCGGTATTCCTTGTCAATCCGAACCCAGGGCAATTCCTGACGCCGCAACGCCAATGCGTCGCTGCGCCGTGTCAGCTCCTTTTCATCCTTGAGCAGGTCGAGCCGTGCCGACAACCACTCTTTGCGTGTTCCGGTTACGTGTGCCGTCATCGTTCTTCTCCAATGGCTGTGTCGCTGTCTCAATTTCGGTGCGGCGTGTTGCTTGCTGGTCGTGAATAGACTAGGGCCGGATATCGAATGGTGGGAGTTACAAGTGTGACGGGATTCCGATGGACTCGCTGATCACTGCCGCGGCACGCGCCCTCGCCGCAGGCGATCCCCTCGGCGCATTGAAGCGGGTCGCCCTGCGCGACGACGCGCCAGCACTTGCGCTCAGGGGTATTGCGATGGCGCAGCTCGGCGATCTCGTCCGGGCCACGGCTCTCCTCAAGAGTGCGGCGCGTGCGTTCGGCCGCAAGGAGGAGGTGGCGCGCGCAAGGTGTGTCGTCGCCGAGGCCGAGATCGCACTCGTCTCGCGCGATCTCACCTGGCCCGCGAAGGCGCTCGACGCAGCGCGGGCGACCCTCGAAGCCCACGGCGACCGCATCAATGCCGCGCATGCACGAAATGTGGAGGTCCGGCGCCTGCTCCTGATCGGCCGCCTTGACGAGGCCGAGCGTATGCTGGCTACGCTCGACCAAGCACCGCTTCCGCCCGCGTCCAGGGCCGCCCATGAGTTGGTTGTTGCGGGGATCGCCATTCGGCGTCTCCAGACGAAAGCGGCGCGGGAGGCTCTCACGCGGGCCAGACACGCTGCGAGCGAGGCAGACATCCCTGCGCTCACGGCGGAGGTAGAACGAGCATCCCTCCTCCTGATAACGCCCGCAGCGCGCCTGATTGCGCGTGGTGAGGAACGCCCGCTCCTGCTCGAGGAGATCGAAGCGCTCCCGGCGTCCGGTGCGCTTGTTGTGGACGCGTGCCGGAATATCGTGCGGGACGAGCGGCTGGCCGTCCCGCTCGCGACGCGGCCGGTATTGTTCGCGCTTGCCCGTGCGCTGGGCGAAGCCTGGCCTGGAGACGTTCCGAGGGGCACGCTCATCGCACGCGCATTCCGGGGAAAACATGCCGATGAATCCCATCGCGCGCGGCTTCGGGTCGAGATCGGGCGGCTGCGCGCGGAAATCCGGACGCTTGCAGATGTGAAGGCGACGAAGCGAGGCTTTGCGTTGGCGCCGCGCCGGGCTTGCGAGATCGCTGTGCTGGTGCCGCCCGTCGAAGAGCAGCATCCGGCAGTGCTCGCCTTTCTCGCCGACGGCGAGTCATGGTCGAGCTCAGCACTTGCGATTGCGCTCGGAGCCAGCCCGCGCACGGTACAGCGGGCGCTCGAGCAGCTTGCCGCAGCAGGCAAGGTGCAGTCTTATGGTCGCGGGCGGGCGCGTCGCTGGATGACCCCGCCCGTGCCGGGATTCCCGACAATCTTGTTACTCCCCGGACCGTTGCCGGGTGATTAAGGTCGGTGCCTGAGCTGAGTTGAAAACCTGAAACGACAGGGTGGAATCATGAAAAGATCCGCAGCCGAAATTCTCCGTGAATATGGACCTTTTCCGGGTGCCGAGCAGGTGCACGGCGTCACCTTCGACGGCCGGCACGTCTGGTTTGCGTCCGGAGACAAACTGAACGCCCTCGACCCCGCGAGCGGAGAGACAGTGCGCTCCATTGATGTTGCCGCGCACGCAGGGACCGCCTTCGACGGCGAGCACCTGTTTCAGATTGCCGAGGACCGCATCCAGAAGATCGACCCGAAGACCGGCCGTGTGCTCGCCACGATCCCGGCGCCCGGCGGCGGCGACTCTGGTCTTGCCTGGGCCGAGGGCACGCTCTGGGTGGGGCAATACCGGGACCGCAAGATCCATCAGATTGATCCCGAGACAGGAGCGATTCTCCGCACCATCGAGTCCAGCCGCTTCGTCACGGGGGTCACCTGGGTCGACGGCGAACTCTGGCACGCCACCTGGGAAAGTGACGAGAGCGAGGTCAGGCAAATCGACCCTGAAACGGGAGAGGTCCTGGAAGTGCTCGCTATGCCGGCCGGTGTGGGCGTCTCCGGGCTCGAATCCGATGGCGGCGATCAGCTCTTCTGCGGCGGCGGAAGCAGCGGTAAAGTGCGGGCCATCCGCCGGCCGAGGTGAGACGCGCCGCGGTGCCGGGGACATATGCTGACTAACCCGACGAGTGATCGAACCGACCTCACGGACGACAAACATATCGCGTCAAAAACGCGACCCAAACACCCAGAAACACAAGGATTTAAGATGATTTAGCGAGAACTGGCTTGAAATCTGGATTCTCACATGATGTCAAATGCTTAGCCAGAGGCACTCGCAATTCGTCTGTTTTTCCGATCGTGAGCTACCGTGGATGCCACGTTGCACCTTGGCTTTGGGTTACAGTCACCAGCTACGCAAAACGGCACTAATCTTCGCTTCCGGGGCCTAATCCTAATCCAGACCTTCAGCGGTTTTATATCTGCCGCGAAAGCAGCATGCCTTTGCCGTTGCTCAGGAACGTCTCAGCACGAGCGGCATGGCGAAGGGTTGTTCCGGTCCCCTCAACGAAGTTCCTGGCATTCGATCAGTTCAATCCGACCCTTGCCCTTGATTTCTACGAAGCCCAGTGAGCGCCCGCGACCCCGCTCGCGTATGCGATGCCACGTGACCCCGCTGGTCGCTACGGTCCCAGGGTTAGCATGGGCTGCGATCCGGGAGGCCATATTTACCGTGTCGCCCCACAGGTCGAACACGTATTGCCGTTGCCCGATGATTCCCGCCACAACCGGACCGAATTGAACGCCGACTCGGACTTCCCATTTGGGCTCGATGCGGCGTGATGCCGTCACCATGTCGAGTCCGCATTGCAAGCTGGCAAAAACCGGATCTGGCATGCGATCAAACAGGCCGGCCGTAGCCATAAAGGCGTCGCCGATAGTCTTGATCTTCTCCATTCCATGCTGACGGACGATCCGTTCGTATTCGCCGATCAGCGCCTGAAGATCCTCCACCACTTTCTCCGGCGGATTCTCATCGCAATAGGCTGTGAAGCCAACGATATCACAGAATAGCACCGCGACTTCATTGTATCGGCGGGGTCGGACCTCATTGGTCGCTTTGAGCTCGCGCACCGCGCCGGCGGGTAGGATGGCGTACAGAAGCTCGTCGGCTCGGCGCTTTTCGTTTTCGATTTGCTGCGTATATACCGCCTCTTGGTCGCGCAGCCTCTTCTTTTCCAGGCACGCGGCCACGCGGGCACGCAGCAGAACCGCGTTGAACGGTTTTGCCAGATAATCCTCGGCGCCGAGGCTGATGCAGCGCGCCACATTGTCGATCTCATCGACCGCCGATATCATGACAACCGGAATGTTGCGCAGCGTTGTGTCGGCTTTCAGGTGCTCGAGCACCTGGTAGCCGTCCATTTCCGGCATCGTAATGTCGAGTAGCACGAGGTCGAACGGTCTCGTTGCCAGCATTTCGAGCGCCTCCCGTCCGTTGCTGGCGCATGCAACATTCCGGTAGCCTTCTCGCTTCAACCGCTCGGTCAGCGTAAAGCGATTGTCTTCGTTATCATCGACGACAAGCAGGGCAGGTCCAACCTCACTCATGGCATCGACTCCTTTGGGAGCAGGGCCTTGATCTTTCCAAGCAGGCGCGCGAAATCGACGGGCTTGGTATCGAAGTCATCGCACCCGGCCGCCAGTGCTGCTTCGCGGTCGCCAGCCATCGCGTGCGACGAGAGTGCGATCACGGGAATACCCCGCGTCTCAGCCAATGCCTTGAGACGTCTTGTCGCCTCCCAGCCGTCGAGGACGGGAAGGCTTAAGTCCATCAGGATGAGCGCCGGGGCGTCCGATCGTGCACGCGCCACGCCCTGATCGCCATTGGTGGCGACGACTACCTCGTAGCCTTTGCGTCTTAGCCGTGCGGACAGCATGTAGATGTTGTCCTCATTGTCCTCGACATAGAGGATCCTAACCATCACGGCGATCCTTGTCAGGTGAGCTTCGTTTTACAATGTATCGAGCAACCATCTTGCGCAATTCCTCCAGAAGCTCGTTGCGGCTGAAGGCGGTCTTGGCGAGCACGCGCTCGACGCCACCGTTCAGACGCCGGTGGTCTTCCTTGCCAAGGGTCGCCGCCGTTACAACCACGACCGGCATCGCCTTGAAGGCAGGCTGCTTTCGCAGTTCGACAAGGAACTCGAAGCCGTCCATTTCCGGCATGATGAGGTCGAGAATGATCAGGTCCGGAGGCGCGCGGATGAGCCGTTCCAGCGCGACCCGGCCATTCTCGGCCTCGTCCACATCGCAACCCTCGGTACTCAATATGCGACGCCATTGCTGGCGCGTGTTCCCATCATCTTCGACGATCAGAACACGAAGCGCTGGGCTGGGCGCGCCCGACCAGAATTTGGCGATCAGTTTCCGGAGCGCGTCGCGGTCGATCGGCTTCATCAAGTAATCGGCGGCACCGAGTGCGTACCCTCGATTCCTCTTATCGGCCATGGTGAGCATCACCACGGGGATACTCGCGAGCTCAGGATCCGCCTTCAGTTCCTGCAGGACGCTCCAGCCGTCGCAACCCGGCATGAGCACGTCAAGGGTGATGAGCGCTGGCTTCACCTGCCGAGCCAGATTAAGGCCTTCGGCACCGTCCCTGGCCGTCACTACATCGCAACCCTCGCGGGCAAGAAAGCGGCGCATCTGGTCCCGCACCGCCTTATCGTCATCAACGACGAGGACCACATTCGAGACGAGGCGAAGGTGATCGTCAGCGGCGACCCCGGTGCCAGGGGCCGGCTTTTCTTCCAGCGTGGGGCCTGCGTCGATTGCCGACGGCAGCCACACCGTGAACTTGGTACCGGCGCCGGGAGTGCTGTCCACAGTGATCTGGCCATCCATCGCGCGGCACAGGCGTTGGCTGATGGCAAGCCCTAGCCCAGTGCCGCCGTACTTGCGGGTGGTGGAACTGTCGGCCTGACTAAACTCCTGGAACAGGTTCGTCATCTGCTGCGGCGTCATACCGATGCCAGTGTCGGCGACGGTGAATATCACGCCACCGCCTCCATCATGCTTCGCGCAGGTCGCCCCAATCGTCACTTGGCCGTTCTCCGTGAACTTGCAGGCGTTACTCAACAGGTTGAGGAGGATCTGGCGCACCCGAAGCTGATCGGCGCGCATGCTGCCAATGTCATCCGGGCAGTGGATGATGATCCGGTTGTGGTTTTTCTGCGCAAGGGGCTGCGCGGTTGTGGCGGCATCTTGAACCATTCCTGCGATATCGAACTCCTCGATATGCAATTCCAGGCGGCCGGCCTCGATCTTTGACAGATCGAGGACCTCATTAATGAGCTTGAGCAGATGCTTGCCGGCGCGCGAGACCCGCTGAAGCGGTTCGATCAGTTCGTCCTGGCCGGCTTCGCTCGCATCTTCCTGCAGCATTTCGGTAATGCCCAGGATGGCGTTCAGCGGCGTGCGCAACTCGTGGCTCATGCTGGCAAGGAACTTGCTCTTGGCCTGGGTCGCCGCCATGGCCGCGTCGCGGGCAATCTCGAGCTCCGTTTCATGCCTCTTAAGCTTGCTGATATCGGTGTAGACCGCGACCGTGCCGCCGCCGGTAATGCGCCGCTCGTTTACTTGAACCCAGTGGTCATGGCTGCGATGTTGAACCAGCGTCTGCTTAGGGTTGCAGTGCGCCTCAAGCCGCGCGGCGAGCCATTCCTCCTCCCGACCTTTCGCATCTTCGACGAGGCCCTGTTCCACCGCCTTGCGGACAATCGTCTCAAACTGCGCACCCGGCACGACGGCATCGGCTATGCCGGGATAGAGGATTTCCCTATAGCGGCTGTTGCACAGAACAAGTCGGTCCTCAGCATCGTAAAGGGCGAAGCCCTCGGAGATGCTCTCGATTGCATCGACGAGTCGCTGGCGCGCTTCGGCGACCTCACGCAGGTTTTTTTCCTCGACCTCGACCGCAGTGTCACGGAACAACAGAAGCGCCTTGGCCATGCGGCCGATCTCGTCGCGGCCGGTGGCAGGCAGTGGTGCCCGAAGATTGCCGCCGGCGATGGCAAGCATGCTTTGGCTCAGCCCCGACAAGCGGGCAAGAAGATTGCGGTCGACATACAACCATACGATCAGAACCGAACTCAGGAGGCTGAGAACGGCTGAGCCAAGAACAACACCGGTACCGTATCGCTGGACGGTCGCAGCTTCGCGACCAGCCTCGGTGATGTCACGGTTAGCGGCAGCTACCAGGCGATCCACGGCAAGGGTCAAATTCCGCGAGAGCTGAGCGTTCTCGACCAATAGCTTCCCGCCGTTTGCGAGTAATGCAAGCTCATCCTCACGCGCTTGTACAATGCTCTTCGGGCCGTCGATCAGCCCCTCGAACTCGTCAACGCGCTGGCGGAACCGCGTCCGCAGCTTCTCATCGATCTCCGATGTTACCGCCGCAAGCGACGCGACCGAGCGGCGCAGCGGAAACGACATCACCGCTAGGTCGCCGGGCGTCGGCGCAACCGCCGTTTTGAGCAGCGCTTCGTTGATCGCGGAAATCTCCCGTTGGGCCTTTTGTTGCGGGATGTAGGCGGAAATTGCCTGCGCAAGCTCTGTCGTAGCCGCCGCGCGTGCTTCGGGTGGTACGGCGGCATCCGCCACGGTTACACGCCACTGGGGGACCTTGGAGTTCATCACGAGGATGCCGGGTGCCACAAGACGCTCGCTTGCGATTGTCGTAGCCGACAAACGGCCCAGCAGTTCCTCTTTGCGTGCAACCACACCGAGGCGAGCGGCGACAAGATCGTTGAGAGCGTTGAGATTGCGCCTCAGGCCAATCACTGCGGCTTCGATCTCAGCCACCGCCGCCGTGCTTGCCGCGGTGCCTTTGAGCGCGGCGAGCAACTCTTCGAGGCGCGACATCTCCACGCCGATCGCAGCCGAGACCTCGTTGTGCTGAACCGTGCTGGTCGTAGCAAGTACGGCCGGCGTAGTGGCGGCGACCCGCTCAGCTTGGCGGGAGAGCTCGAGCGATGCAAGCGCCGACGGGACCCGTCGCTCCGTGATCCTCTCGACGACCCCGCCCACTTGCAGGAAGGCATACACGGCTGCAGCGGTTGCGAGCACCGCGAAGGTGCTGATACCAAAGAAAGCGAAGAGTAAGCGGCCACGTATGCCGAGACGTTCAAACATCGCGGCGACCCATCGATCCGGCTGATGTGGTCAACATGGCCCGCACAGCTTTTTCTCGAACGCGATCCGCAGTGATCAGCGTTGCGTTATTCCAATGGCACGTATTCGCCACCCTTCCAGATATACCATACCCAGCTCTGAACCGTGAGGTCGCCCTTGTCGTCAAAGTCGATACGGCCCAATACAGTATCAAACGAGCGGCCGCGCAATGAAGCAATCACCTCGCGCACCTCCAGCGAACCGGCTTCCTTGAGCGCCTGCGCCCAGGCCTGAACGGCGCCGTAGCTCAGCAGCGTATAGCCTGCGGGTTCGAAGTTTTCTGCACGGAACCGCTCCACCACCGGGGCCGCTTCGGGGGTTCGCCGGGCGTCCGCGGAGAACGTGAAGAGGGTTCCCTCAGCGGCTGGACCGGCGATCAGCGCAAATTCCTCGGTCGCCAGGGCATCGCCTGAGATGAACTGAACCGCGTAGCCTTGATCGTGTGCAGCGCGAACCATCAACGCAACTTCAGCATGATAACCGCCGACATATACCACGGCGACTTTTGCAGCCTTTAGTGCAGCGATTTCAACCGAATAGTCGGTCTTCGCAGGACTGTACGCCTCGTGGATCGTGTCGGTCACGCCCCGCTTGTTCAACTGCTTTTTGGTCTCATCGGCAAGGCCCCTGCCATAGGTGGTGCCATCATGAAGGATCGCAATTTTCTTGTTGCCCCAATGATCAGCCAGATAGTTGCCGGCGACGACGCCTTGCGCATCGTCGCGACCAATGACGCGAAACACGTTGGCACGGCCTTGCTCGGTCAGCAGCGGATTGGTCGACCCCGGTGAAATCTGCAGAACTCCCGCCGCCTCATACACCTTTGATGCCGGGATCGAGGCTCCAGAGCAGTAGTGCCCGACGACGAGAACCACACCGTCAGCCACGAGTTTTTTGGCGACGGCCACCGCTTGCTCTGGATCGCAGAAGTCGTCGACCGCGATGAGCCGCACCCGCTGGCCCAGAACGCCGCCCGCCGCATTGATATCGGCCACGGCCATCTCTGCGCCACGCTGCCCCTGTTCGCCGATCCACGCCAGCCGTCCGGTCATCGCGGCTGAAACGCCGATTAGTACCTCAGCGTGCGCGGAATAACTGACCACGGCTGCAAGCGCGAAAACTGCGACGGCGATTCGGTGCATGAAACAGCCTTCCGCCTTGATACCAATCTTGTGCACGAGAGCGGTACCGCAACTGCGCAGCGGGGCGCCTCTGTCATGATGTGGCACTTGCGACCCGCCGCGATCAGCAATCTGCTGTTCCAGCGGCGCCTAGTCGCCATGCCTCAAAATATACCATGCGGCGCTGAGGAGTGATATGGCCTTTGGTGTCGATGGCGCTGAGCAGGGCACGTTCATGGCGAGCACATGAGCGGCCCGTCGCAAAGCGGGCCGGCAGCGGGGCTTGCCGAGCGGAACTGCCGAATTTCGCGACGTCTGTCGTATGGTGGGCACTTGCATGAAGCGATGAAGTGGAAGCCGCGATGAAGGAGGCGGCGAAAAAGGGACTGCCAAAACCCGCCATTATCTGAGACAATTAGGCGGGGAGGATTACCTCTACAGCTCGCTCAGCCGCAGAGGGCGGTTTCGAATCTATATCCCGAAACATCCTTGGATCCTGCCCCGTCCGCAGCGATGAGTCGGCTGTCGGCAAGCATCTAGCGAACATCTTTCATTGTTCAGCAAACGCGAGCCAGGAGCACTTCACATGGTAACGTGGAAACCCGATCCAAGTTTTTATCCATCACCGCGAATGGCCATGAAGGCTGCGCCGGAGACACTTGCCTATGTCGTCGCCTTCGATCCGACGCGAGCGGTTCCCGACGAGCTCACGGTCGTCGATGTCGATCCTCAATCAGCCTCCTATAGTCAGATCATCACATCGCTCGCGATGCCTAATGTCGGTGACGAGCTGCATCATTTCGGCTGGAACGCCTGTTCATCCTGCCTTTGCCCGAATGCGCCGCATCCGCATGCAGAGCGCCGCTATCTGGTGGTGCCCGGATTGAAATCCTCGCGTATCCATATCATCGACACCAAGCCCGATGGCCGCAGGCCATCGATCGTCAAGGTCATCGAACCCGGCGACGTCGCCGACCGGGCCGGCTACTCCAGGCCTCATACCGTTCACTGCGGACCAGAAGGGATCTATGTCGCAGCACTTGGCAATGCCGAGGGTAAGGGACCGGGCGGCGTGTTCCTCATGGATCACGAGACATTCGAGGTGCGCGGCCAGTGGGAAATGGATCGCGGACCGCAACAGCTTTCCTATGACGTCTGGTGGCATCTGGGCCACGACACACTCGTCACCAGCGAGTGGGGCACGCCGGATACGTTCGAAAACGGCCTGATCCCGGAAATCCTGCTCGGCGCGAAATACGGCCGCCGTCTGCACTTCTGGGATCTGCATAAGCGCAAGCACCTGCAGACGATCGATTTCGGTGACAAGTATCAGCTCGTATTCGAACTTAGACCCGCGCATGACCCGACCAAGGCCTATGGTTTTGTCAACTGCGTTCTCAGTCTTGAGGACCTCTCCTCCTCGATATGGGTCTGGCACCGTGACGGCACCCAGTGGGCGGTGACAAAGGTGATCGACATTCCGGCGGAGCCCGCCGATCCAGACCTGTTGCCGCCGATGCTGAAGGGTTTCAATGCCGTGCCACCACTCGTCACCGACATCGACCTTTCGATGGATGACAGATTTCTCTACGTGTCCTGCTGGGGAACCGGCGACCTGCATCAGTACGATGTTTCCGATCCGTTCAAGCCGAAGCTGATAGGCAAGGTTCGGATCGGCGGCATCGTTTCGCGTGCTTCACATCCAGGATCGAAGAATGGCGCGCTGAATGGCGGCCCGCAGATGGTTGAGATCAGCCGCGATGGTCGCCGTGTCTATTTCACCAACTCTCTCTACGGTGCGATCGACGAGCAGTTCTATCCCGATGGTGTCTCTGGCTGGATGGTGAAGCTTGACGCGGAGCCTGACGGCGGCATTGCATTCGACGAGAAATTCTTCGTCGAATGGCCAAAATCGCATCGCCCGCACCAGGTCCGCCTCCAGGGTGGGGATTGCTCGTCAGATTCATATTGTTATCCGTAAGGAGCGAAGGTTAGCCGAATGAGGCGCCTATGAACGAACTCTGGCCATGGATATTGCTGGCAGGACTAGGAGCCTTTCATGGTCTCAACCCGGCGATGGGATGGCTGTTTGCCGTGGCGCTTGGCGTTCACCGGCAGAGTTCTGCCGCCGTGGTTCAGGCAGTGCCCGCCATCGCCGTCGGACACGCCGTATCGATAGCACTGGTGGCTGGAGCCCTGGTCGCGGCCGGCCTCTTCGTGGACCAGGCTGCCGTGCGCACGGTTGCTGGAGCCGGCCTCATAGGCTGGGCTGTGTGGCATCATTTCGTCGGGCACGGGCGTCGCGTTCGTATCGGCATGCGCACGGGGCTTGCCGGCCTGGCGTTCTGGTCGTTCCTGATGGCGACGGCCCATGGGGCCGGACTGATGATCCTGCCAGCGTTGATACCACTTTGTCTCGCGGATTCACCATTGCGCGAAATCGGTGGGGATGGGTCTGCCGCGATCGCGATCGCCGCGGTCGGCGTCCATACACTTGCGATGTTGGCGGTTACAAGCCTCGTTGCCCTGGCGGTCTATCGCTGGATCGGGCTCGAGATATTGCGCAGCGCCTGGCTCAACGTAGATCTCGTATGGACGCTGGTACTGCTTGGCACCGGTTCCGTGCTGCTGATCGTCTAGCGAAGACGAGAAAGATGCGCTGAAGTCAGGAAGTAATCCGTGTGGTGTTCTTCGATCGGCTTCGCATCGCAAGCGGCACATCCAAGAGGCGAAGATAAAGCTACGTCGTTGACGTACGAGTCGGTTCATGATGTGGATGTGATTGGCTGGTGAACCTGGATTCTCACATGATTTCAATGGCTTATCGGAATCGCCTTGAAATTCCCTGTGTTTTCCCGTCGCGAGCGACCGTGGATGCCACCTTTGTGCCCTGGCTTTGGGCCACAGTCAACAGAGGGGACAAGCGGCAATTATTTCCGCTTTCGGCCGATACTGTTGAAAAAGTCCGTTTTCTACAACGTCTGATTTTTTGGAGGGCCGTAGAGGCCAACACAGAAAATTGACGTGGGGACCTGCCTATTCTGCCATCAAGCAGCGTGTGAGCCGTGTAGCGGAATTGAGGCGGCATCGAGCAGCAACATTCGCTTAGATCGCGAATGGGCCGACTTTTCGCTAAGCCCCAATTTTGGAGTTTTTCAACACAATCGGCGCTTCCGGAAGTACCGATTTCGCGACTCAAAGCAGCCCTACGAAGTGCTCCAGTACGCGCAATTAGGAACAGACGAGTGCAATGAAGTACTGCAATACCGCTGAACGATGTCAGTTCTTTGGCATAGTAAGCCGATTTCGTAGTCAGCTCGATGCCTCAACTCGTCAGCCGCGCAAGATGGGCTGCTTCGCTGCGTTCCAGGCCGAGGCCGCAAAGGACGAATTCGACCAAATCGTTAACGGTGTCAGCTTGGCGCCGGCCGGCGAGAATCTGCCGTAGATGGTAGATGCAGCCACCGACGATGCTGTCGACGGTCGTGTCGATGTCCCCTAGCAAAAAGCGGCCGGCGGCGGCGCCCGCGTGGAGGTCGCGCGCCAGTTTACCGCCCAAGACTTCATCAACTAGGTCGTGGAGCGTGTGGGCGCTCTGCACCATGAACCAACCCCAAATCGGATCGGACAGCCCGTGGCGTAGCGTCTTGCTCAGGTTGATGGCGAGAACCTGGGCGATATCGGCATCAGGTGGCGTCGCCTTATCCAACATCTCGGCGAGCGCTGTGGTTTCTTCAACGAAAACTGCGCGCGCCAACTCTTCCTTGCTCGAAAAGTAATTGTAGAAGGAGCCGAAGGCCAGACCGGCCTCATCAGTGATGTCATTGATCTTGGCCGCCGCTATGCCGTCACGTCCAAGTACGACACGCGCAGCAGCAAGTAGCTTGCCGCGCGTTCGGTTGCGCGCTTTTTCGTTGCGGCGCGGAACCCGTGGTTCGCTTTCAGACATGGCGGGCCGCTGGGCGGCTGGATAAGTGGTGCGGCGCATAGTGAGTCATCGGGTAGCAATCCAGCGAATTTTAGCATGTTGCGTCGCAATATGATTACTCCAGCGTCGTACTGGAGTCAATTTTTTGAGCTGTTCCTCAGAAATATTATTGATATCAACCTCAAATATGATTAGGGTCTCAAACATAGCGGCGCGCACCGCTAGATTCACGGCTCCAGAGCCGTTTTCTTGGGAGGGGACACTCATGAATGCCTTCGATAAAGCACCACAACCGGTCGTAACTTCGCCGGAGAACTTGCTGGCCTATGCACGCACACTGGTTCCAGCGCTCAAGGACCGCGCCGTTTCCACGAGCAAACTGGGCAAGCTGCCGGACGAAACCATCAGCGATCTTAACGCGGGTGGACTGCTGAGCATGACTACGCCCCGCAAATATGGTGGCCTACAGGTTTCTGTCAGCACTTACCTTGACGTTATCGCGGAACTTGGACGCGGCGACGCAGCGGTCGCGTGGAGCGCGGCGTTGATCAATGTCACGACCTGGGCGGCGGCGGTGCTGTACGGCGAGAAGGTTGCTGACGAACTGTTTGGTGGCGAGCAGCCGGCCCGGGTCGTCGGTGTGCTGTCGCCGCGCAAGGCGGTAGTGAAGAAGGTCGAGGGCGGCTATCTGATCGAAGAGGGCCTATGGGGTTTCAATTCGGGGATTTACCACGCCAATTGGGACCTATTAGGCATTCCGATTGTCGACGCTGCAGGTAATGTGATTGATCAAGGAGCGGCGCTAGTGCGCGCCTCAGACGTAGAAATTCTTGGGGACTGGGACGTCATTGCGCTGCGCGGTACCGGCAGCTCGAGTGTCAGCGTCAAAAATCTGTTCGTTCCGGACGAGCGAGTCGCTTCCATGAGTCGGGCGGTGCAGGGCGATTATCAGGCAACCCATCTGGCAGGCGAGGCGCTGTACCGCGTGGCGCTGGTGCCGATGCTCGCCCTGATCCTCACGTTCCCCGCGCTCGGGGTGGCCTCGGCCGCGCTGGAAGTGTTCCTGGAGCAGTTGCCGCGTCGTGGCATCCAGTACACCTGGTACACCAAGCAAAGCGAAGCACCGCTCACCCATTTGCAGGTTGGCGAGGCATCGGCCAAATTCGATGCCGCGCGCGCCATCATTGAAAAGCACGCGCGTCTGATGGACGAGAGCGCTGAATCGGGCGTTTACATGGCCTTTCTCGACCGCGCCAAGGTGCGTCGCGACATCGGCTTCGCTGAAAAGCTGATCTGGGAGGGCGTGGATCTGCTGGCCACTGCCGCCGGCGGCTCGCTGGCTGCCACTCATAATCCGTTTACCAAGCTGTGGCAGGACGCCCGCGTAGCATCCCTGCATGGCATCGTCAGCCAGACGACGAACTTTGAGCTGTACGGCCGCGTGGTCTGCGGCCTGCCACCCAACACGCCGCTGATCTAATGCAAGCCGGAGCGACATTATGAATAGCGGCGCTATCGAATCCCGCCAGTTCCGCCGGGCCATGGGCAAATTCGCGACCGGCGTCACCATCGTGTCCTACGTAAATGAAGCCCGGCCAGCGGCGATGACGGCCAACGCCTTCATGTCGTTGTCAATGGATCCTCCGATGGTGCTGGTTGCTGCGCGTAACCCTTCGCGCTTTGCCGGCGCGGTAGGGGCTGGCCAACGTATCGGGATCAGCTTTTTGCGCGAGGAGCAAGAGATGCTGAGCCGGCACTTCGGCGGCCAGCCTGATCTACAGTTGGCGTCGCCGTTCCGTCTCGATCTGGCTGTGCCGGTCATCGCCAATGCGCTGGTGCAGATCGTCGCCAAGGTACACAACGTGTTCCCCGGCGGTGACCACCTGATCTATACAGCAGAAGTCGAGCGACTCGAAGAAGCAGACGGCCGGCCACTCCTGTTTTTCAGCGGCAAGTATAAGCAACTGCATGCGCTCGATCCGCTTGAATGCTGGAAAGACCACGCAAGCCTTTTATAGAGAACGCGGCGCGCGGCGTATCCAAATGGAGGCAAGCATGATTACAGTACGCGAGATAGCCTAGTTGCTATCAAGTGCCCGATCTTGAACGTCAGCGAGCTTTCCTGGTCGACTTCGGCCTCCGATTTCATCGTCAGACTTCCCGGAGAAGATGAAGCGCGGCGAACTCCGCTGGAGCGAACGCGAACGCGCCTGGGCAGTCTTCATACCAGCAGTCAATGCTTGTTCGAAGTCTGAGACCGAGACCACCCTCTGTACGGGTTTGGCGGTGGGAGGTGAGGCGTCGTCTACCGACGGCTTCGTTCGGGGTGTTAGGTCCAGGTAGGCGACTTCGAGCTCTTGCGGCATCATTCTGGCGAGGCCTCCGCTTTGACCCCTTGTATCTGGACCAATGGGGCCCCGATCTGAGATGTAGGCATCGTCGATTCAGGTTCTTTGATCCCAGTATCCATCCGACCGCCGCCCGTGAATTCACTCAGACTCCTGTCCACCAACTCATGGCGTTCGTCGATGTCGAGAAGTGCCGCGGCCCGGCTTCGAACATTTTCGACATCGCCTTCTCACGATTGAGCGCCGTGTCCGGAATGTCGAAATAGAACATCAGCCGCCGGATACCATCCTCGACGGCAGGCGCGCGCGCCACCTCTAGTTCGGCGAGATAGCTTGCCCGGAGGGCATCGACATGGGAGACGGGCACTCCGTTTCGGATCAGATAGGACAAGCCGCCGCAATCGCCTTCGAGGGTAAGATCCCTGCGCGTGCCGAATTTGGCCAATAGCTGGTAGGCCCAGCCAGCTTCCAGGTCGAGTTCCATCTCGACGACATCACTCGCGCGACCATTCCGCTTGGCCATCGTGCTGATCTCATCGAGCTTCGCCAGCATCTCGTCGCGGATATGCTCGAACAGTCTCTGAAGCTGTTCCTTGTCAGCCATGACGTCCTTCGGTTTCAATTTCAGTTCGGCCAGCCGCATGTTGAGCTGCCGGGCAATGATCTTCGCCTTCTTATGATCGGAACACTGAAGACTGAGTGAAAGCGGCTTCCGGACTTGCAGTTGATGAAGCACTTGGGGACACGCGCCCGCCAGAGAAGATGTTTCCGCGGCGGATGAGATTCTCGACTTCGTGGCGGATCGCCATGAGATTGACGGCCTTCGCTGGGCCACTGATGATTCCGGTTTTAAGACCGTGGGCATCACGTGTGGCTACAGTTCTGGGCATCAGGTCGCCAATGATGCCAAAACGGGATCCGGCACGACTGGAAAATCAAGGAAATAAGGGGTTTTAGCAAGAATTGGCTGGGGAACCTGGATTCTCACATGATTTCAAAGGCTTAGAGAAATCGCCTTGAAATTTCCTCTGTTTTTCCATCGCGAGCGACCGTGGATGCCACCTTTGTGCCCTGGGTTTGGGCCTCAGTCAACCGGAGGGGTATAGCGGCAATTATTTCCGCTATCGGGACCATAGGCGCTGCCTGACGCATCACCGCATGCATGACCGCTTTGCGCCCTCATGGCGGCCGTAGAGACCAACTTGGCCGCTGCCCGAAAGCAGACGTCGCCAGCGACAGGGCTGGACGGCTTGATTGCGCCAATAGCGGCCGATTCTGCGGATGCAGGCGGTGCTGCATCCGGCATCGGCGTTCATCTCGGCCGAGGCCCAGTTGGCATCATTGACGCCTTTCACCTGCCGAATCGGTGAAAATCGCCCGGCTGTGGCAGGCGTCAGGATCATCCGCACAGCATTCGGCCGTTGCGTTGCGCAGGATGGCGCTGGTTACCGTTGCGATTACATCGAAAGGCGTGCCCTCAGGCAGACGCGGCAGCTATCGCCTCGTTGTGTTTCGCCAGCGCCTGTTGGGCCGCGGCGGCGACGTCCCCGTCTTTGTCGCCGCCTGCGACCTGTACCGTTGGAAACGCCGGTTTGATATTGTTGTCGTGGAAGGCCTTGTTGATCATCAGCAACGCGCGACGCTTGAGCGTGAATTGCTCGCCTGGCACCGTCTTGAACTTCATTCGCAGGATCAGACCGGAGTCACCCATGCTATCGATCCCTTGCATCTTGAGCGGCTCGATGGTGACCGGTGCGAGCTCCGGATCGACGAGAAGCTCCTGTCCGATCTTCTTGATAATCTTGCGGGCCTTGTCGACGTCGGTGTCGTAGCCCACGGTGACCGTGAGCTTCTCGACGACCCAGTCGCGGCTAAGATTCTGGACGGCCCCAAGTTCCCTGAATGGCACGATGTAAATCGCGCCACGATGGTGCCGAAGCTTCACGGACCTCAAGCTGAAAGACTCGACCGTGCGCTTATAACTTCCGCTTGTTATGTACTCGCCGACGCGGAAGGCATCATCGAGCAGATAGAACATGCCGCTGATGATGTCCTTCACGACGGTCTGCGCTCCGAAGCCGATGGCGACACCCACGACCCCTGCGCCGGCGATCAATGGTGCGATCTCGACGCCCATTGACGATAGCGCCATCATAATCGCCACCGCTACGAAGAGGATCATCAGAACGTTCTTCAGAATGGGCAGAAGGGTCCTCATTCGCGCGCGCCTGCGTTCTCGCTCGCTGCCGACTTCGTGCGCCGATTCCGTCTCACCGAGTTTGCGGTCGATGAGCACTTTCACGACGTTCCAGACAAGGTCGATAGCCAAAAGGATGATGCCAGCAGTCAGCGCTCCGCGCATCAGCCGCAATGCTGCAGAATCCTGCGCAGTGATGCCGGTCAGATTGATGTCGAGGACGTTGGCCAATAGAAGGATCGCACCGACAATCAATGCTGCACGGATGCCCCGTTCGACCATCACCGAGACGACCCCCGGCCTGGGCGGGCCGCGACAACGGCCTCGGAATGAGCATTCGCATCGCCATCGGCAATGTCGTGGATTTCATGACCGGTATCGGTTTTTTCCCGCGCATCGTCGACGATGCTGCTCTTCAGGAGGTTGTCGACGGAGGCCCGCGTCAAGGCAATCGCGCCGGGAAGTGTGCCGCTGCCACCACGGCGATCCAGAACGGTTTCATGGTTCCGGCCACCCAGAGCAGCCATAGCGTGACAAAGTAGACCGTCCAAAACCAGTTGCGCGCGCGCGCGCCGATCCGGCTGAAGCGACCCGGCTGTTCCGTTGAGGGGACCGTCGCGGGCCGGTTCCCCCCGCGAGCCGTCCTTTGGCTGGGTCAAATCGAACAGCAACCTTCGGCCCCGCCCAAGGCACCATGGCGTCTGCACGCCAAATGTGGTAAACTTCCCCCTTAATCCGTCCACGTGCGCAACGTCCCGGAGGTTGGATTAATGCCCGTTTCCGAGCGAAAACTGACAGCCGCTTCCGCTGGTGCGTCACTACGTCTTCGGCTCGGCTCCCACCTGCCGACTTTGGGCAGAGACGTGCGAGACGCTCCTTGTCGTGAAATGAAGTTGTGCCGGCAGCCTTTCGTAAGAGACCGAAAGCGACACTTCAGCATCATTCCACTGGTTGCGGTCATTCTTTTTCTTGGGATTACGGCAAGCGCAGTCAACGCAGGGCCCTTTCATGACGCCGCGCGGGAGGGCGATCTCGACGTAATCAGCCAGCTCTTGTCTCAAGGCATCGATGTCAATAGCCGCGACGAGAGTCGCGAGACGGCCCTGATCGAAGCTGCGCTTTCCGGCCAGACCAGGATCGCCGCCTTGTTGATCGAATCCAGCGCCGACATCGAAGCCCGGAATGACCGCGGCTTCACCGCCTTGCACGCGGCGGCGTATTCCGGAAGTGTGGAAATAGCCGAGCTCTTGCTGGACCACGGGGCCGAAGTCGACGCCTTGAGCAAGCACAAGATCACGCCATTGCACGTAGCCGCCGAAGAAAACCAGGCGGCGGTGGCCGAGCTGTTGATTGCCCGCGGGGCCGCGGTCGAGGCAATCCAGACTTACGGGTATACGCCGCTGAGCCGCGCGACGTTTATGAAGAGCAAGCAGGTGATGGTCTTGCTAAAGAAGCACGGTGCCAATTGCCAACCCAAGAAGACGATGGGCGCGTCGTACGCGGCCTGCGTTGCGGTTGGTAACTGACCGACCGCAACGATATCGGAGGACACGGCATGAGGAAGAAATGTTCCGCAATCCGAGGCCATTTGGCCCTTGCGGCAGCCGCAGTCTCACTCGCCACCTTGGGCTCTGGTGAAATCCGGGCTGCCGAGATTGTGAATACCGGGTACTTCGACAACATCGCAATCCTGGGCTACGATCCGGTGGCGTATTTCACCGATGGCTATGCGACAAAGGGTTCACCGGAGTTCACAAAAAAATGGCTCGGCGCGACCTGGTATTTCGCCAGCGCCGAGCACCGAGACGCGTTTGCTTCTGAGCCGATCCGCTACGCTCCTCAGTATAATGGCTTCTGCGCGCTGGGCACAGCAATTGAAGAGGCATCTGCGAACATCGACCCGGAAGCCTGGCGCATCATCGACGGCAAGCTTTACCTATTCTCCGGAGGGGAGGGGCTGGAGGAAGACTTCGATGCCGCCCCGGCGACTGTCACGGCGAAGGCTGACGCCAAATGGCCGGGAGTCGCGGCGAACGAGTCTGAGACCAGGACGGAACACAACTGACCAGACTGGTGATTTTGCGGTCGCTTCGAGGAAAGGGCGTTAGGAGGCAAGTGAGAAATACCAGACGCTCGCCGAGTCCGGCAGGACATACTCGTCGTGCTTTTCCGCACTTCCTCCGGGATTGCGATACACAGGGCTGCAGAACTTGCGGCCGAGCAGAGTCGATGCGGATCGCGTGCACAAGAAGTCTTCCTCGATCGTGAACTTGCCGACGATGATGCTGTCTTGAGCGCGTAGCGCGAAATCACCGCTTGTGCTGAGCTCCATGAAGAAGGTCACGCCGTCGTACTGATGACCGGTCCAGGACTTGTCGATCGTCATGGCCCGGATCTCCTGGGCATTTAGGCGGTTTTCCGGCTGTCCACGGAAATCGTAGCTCCATTCCGGAAAGTTCGCTAAGCGTAACGCATCCAGCCGATTGTCGAGATCCGCCTGCCGGCGATGGTGGGAATACACCACACGCAAGGAGGCGAGGCTCTGGCCAGGCGACTTCTCGAGAATTGCTTCGACCGCCTTTTGCGCCTCCGCCATCCGCCCCAGCCGCGCGTTTGCCATCGCCAGGGTTTCAAGCCCGAGGTCGCTCGGTTCTTCCGGCCGGACTGTGCGCACTGCGCTGATCGCCTCCTCATATCGATGGTTCATGTAAAGCACGAGACCGTAGTAGTCGTAGACTTGAGCCCGCGGCTTCGGATCCAGTTGTAGCACACGTTCCATGGCCGCCAGTGCTTCCGGGTTCTGCCCCGCATAGGTCAGCACAATGGCGAGGTTAAGTTCCGACTCCGCACCATTCGGATCGAGCGCCACGGCCTTGTTGACCGACGCGATGGCCTCATCGATTTCGCCGTCAAACATTTGCAGGATGCCTAGCACGGCATAGGCACGCGCAGACTGCGGGTTCAGTTCCAGGCCCCGCCCCGCCGCTTCGTAGGCACGCTGCCGGGCGACGGCACTCAGCATCAGCGGTTGGTAATCGAAGCCGAGGACGTCAACGATGGCGCGGGCGTAGCCTGTGTGGGCGTCGGCGAATTCCGGATCGAGCTTGATTGCCTTCTCATAAAGGGAGAGAGCCTCGCCGAGAGATCCGTAATCTATGGTGTACACCTTCTGCTCCGCCCGAGTGTAGAAGTCGTAGGCTTCGAGATTTCGGGTTGGCAGGCGGCCAATCTGAGTTCGCTCTCTATCCGATAGACGTACGGCGAGCGCGCCCACGATCTGCTCGATCACTTCGTCCTGCAATGCAAAGATATCCGTGTAGCGGCGGTCATACCGATCCGCCCAGACGTTTCTTCCCGTGTTCGCGTCGATGAGTTGCACATTGATGCGAATCGCGTCTCCCGCACGCCGCACGCTGCCCTCGAGCACATAGCGGACGTTCAATTGCTCGGCGACCTGCCTGACGCTCATGGACGTGTCCTTGAACGTGAAAGCGGAGTTGCGGGCGATGACAAGCAGCCCGGATATCTTCGAGAGGTCAGTAATGAGGTCGTTCGTAAGCCCCTCCGCAAAAACCTCCTGTCCGGCATCGTCGCTGATATCGCCGAACGGCAAAACTGCGATGGAAGGCTTCTGTGCTTCTGGTCCGCCCATGTCGGAACCAAGGCGTGGGAGTAGCGCTATCGCCTGTGGCCAAGCCATCAGCGCACCGCCTATGGCCAAGGCCGCCAAGACCAACCCCACTACCGGGAGGTACCATCGCCGGGGGCGCGGCTTCTTCGCGCCTTTAGCCCGGTCCAATAGGACATGATAGACGCGGACCGGCTCTGCGATATTCTTGAGGCGCTGTTCTCCGAACGACTTGAAGGCCAGCCCAAGCTTGTTCCTCGCTTGATCGTACGCGGTTCCGGAGATGACGATGCCGCCGGGATCGCTGAGTCCCTCCAGCCGGGCGGCGATGTTGACGCCATCGCCGTAGACGTCGTCGTCTTCGATGATGACGTCCCCTAGATTGATCCCGATGCGGAATGTTATCCGGGAATCGTCGGGCTGATCGAGATTTTGCTCGTGAACGATCTTCTGTATCTCGACGGCGCAAGCCACCGCATCGACGACGCTAGCGAACACGACTAGCGCTCCGTCTCCCATGAGTTTGACGATGCGGCCGTGGTGTTGATCGATCAATGGTTGGATGTATTCGCGCCGAAGGGCCTGGAGCCGCGCGAGCGTGCCTGCCTCATCCAAGCCCATCAGCCGACTATACCCCACCACGTCGGCGGCGAGGATAGCGACCAACCTCCGCTCCAAGTGTTGGGCCTGTTCCACGGCCAGAACTATAAAAAAAAACCGGTCGCAAGTCTATGCACGGTGGTACGAACGCCTGCTTACCATGCAGAGCTTAGCGGTAGGTAGCACCGGCTCAGTGGGCAACTCGCCGTTGTAGGTCCTTGTATCGACTGCAACCGTTCGACATAGGCTCCGATGCCTGACCTTTGCCTTTGTTCGCAGGGACGTGAGATACCGCTGGTTGCCCAACGAGGCGCGGGGCGGGAAACGACCCTATCCGGACTTTGAAGCATCTCTGCAGAGGGGGGCAGCGTTGGGCCGATCCCAGATCTTGGCGGCAAGAACTCTGATGTCCGGTTTTCGTGTTGGGTGTCCTCGCAGCGGACGGTCGGCCATCGGCCCCAAAGCGGCCATTGGTCCTACCACGGTTGCGTGCGTCGGTCCTCTGCAGATTGCGCATCGGAAAATACACAAGAACTTTCTGCTACGCGCATGCCGCCAAAAATGGTAATGCAGGCAAGGGGCGGTTTCGTCGAGGGACATGCGCCGCCTGCAGCAGGGGGGTGCGTCGTGCCAATCGCCACCGTGTCCAGCCGGATGCTCTCCGTCACCGAGGAAATGCGCACGGTCATGGATTTTGCGCGAAACGTCCTGGAGGGCGACGGCTTGGGGCCTGATGCCTGCGATTTCATGTTCGGCAATCCGCAGGAAACGCCGTTGCGTGGATTTGTCGATGCATTGATCCGCCACGTCGAGCCCCAGGATGTTCACTGGTTCGGTTATAAAAAGTACGAAGCGCTGGCGCGCGAAACGGTGGCCCGTTCGCTCAGTCAGGCGCGAAGCCGTGACTACAAGCCAGACGACATTGCGATCACCGCGGGAGGGTTCGGCGCGATAGCGGCCGCGCTGCTCGCCGTGCTCGAGGTGGGAGAGGAGGTCATCTATCCGCGTCCCGGCTGGTTTGCCTATGGTGCCCAGATTCGCGGCGCGGCAGGGACACCCGTCGCCGTCGACCTAGCACCGGGAACCTATGACCTCGATCTCGAAAGGATCGAGGCAGCGATCACCCCGCGCACCCGCGTGGTAGTGGTCAACACGCCGCACAACCCGACCGGCCGCATCTTTCCCCGCGCTCAACTCGACGCGCTCGCCGACAAGCTCGTGGCCGCGTCCGAAAGATTTGGCAAGGTGATTTATCTCCTTGCCGACGAGCCCTATGCGCGACTGGTGTTTGACGGCCATGCGCATATCAGTCCGGCCGAGAGCTACCCGCACACGCTGATCGCCTATTCCTTCGGCAAGACCTTGCTCGCGCCCGGCGAGCGCCTGGGCTGGCTCGCACTCGGGGCGGACATGCCCGAGGCTGATCGCATAAGGCTGCGTGAGGCTGTCGACATGGCGCAGGTTTCGCACGGTTGGGCTTTTGCCGGCCGTACCCTGCAGCGGGCACTGCCTGATCTCGAGAAGCTCAGCATAGATGTCGCAGCCCTCGCGCGGCGCCGCGATCGCATGGTCGAAGGCTTGAGGGCAGCGGGATACGACCTGCCGGTGCCTGAAGGTACCTTCTATCTCATTCCACGCTCCCCAATACCGGACGACATGGCCTTCGCGGCACGTCTCGCAACTGACGGTGTCTGGGTGCTGCCCGGCAGCGTCGCCCAATTGCCTGGACGTCTGCGGATCAGTTTGACTGCAAACGACGGCATGGTGGAGCGCTCTTTGCCCGTCTTTGCGCGAGCGATAAGGGAAGTCGCAGCCTAACTCCTGGCGAGCAGTAGCCCACACGGGGGCTGCTGACGTCGGATCGGACACATTTAGTCCGCTTGTGGCGCGAAGCGGAAGATCCTGTTGCAGGAAACTGGGTCCCCAGCTAAATTATTGTACGATCGTAGATTGCAATCCTCACTTGATAATGGAGCGGGTGATCCGCCGAGAAAAGGTGGAAGTAATTGCAAAATCGGAGGAATCCGGAAGACGTCGGTGATCCAGAAAATCGAGCGCTACAAGCCCAGATTGTGCCTGCCTGGGGACCTTGGATTCTCACATGATTTCAATGGCTTAACAAGATAGCCTTGAAATTCCCTCTGTTTTTCCGTCGCGAGCGACCGTGGATGCCACCTTTGTGCCCTGGCTTTGGGCCTCAGTCAACAGGAGGGGTATACCGGCAATAATTTCCGCTTTTGGGGCGAAGTTGTTGTCTGGCCATCACCTTGTTAACGACCGCTCATTCCCGTCATAGCTCCTGCCGCGTCCCAGAAGTGATCGTCTCGGTGAATCGGCGAGGCGTCAAGTTTGCGCCAAAGCAACCTTGAATCGAAGCTGCTCCAAATTCTCTTCCTTAGATTGAACGCGCTTCCACCTCACGGTTCCACATTGGACGGCGCCTCAGCCAGGTGCCGAAAACGCGGCGGGTTCTCAAAAATCATTGTGTGGAAAAGCATCAGCCATCCTGGGATGCTTCGGCGACACAGCCCATAGTTTACCGATGATCCAATGCCCTTTCTGCACCGCCGAACTGAGCCGCATCGCCTTTATGGACGATCAAGTCGTCGCCCTGTGGGACGGCTTCCCGGTGTCGCAAGGACATTTACTCATCGTTCCACGACGGCATGCGGCGACATGGGACGATCTTTCAGCGGACGAGAAGCAGGCAATCTGGCAGAACATCGACAGGGCAAAAATCGAGATCGAACGAAGGCATAAGTCGGATGGGTACAACGTCGGCTTTAATCTGGCTGAGGCTGCAGGACAAACGGTCTCCCATTTTCACCTGCATGTCATTCCGCGCTACCTAGGTGACGTCGACGATCCGAGAGGCGGCATCAGGCATGTTATCCCGCACAAGGCCAACTACCTAGCCCAGGAGGTGAGCAGCACCGAAGCGTTAAAGCGCTTGGTCACTGGCGGAAGCGACCACCTTCTGCCCCATCTCATCATGCATATGGACGAGGCGAACGCCTGCGACATCGCCGTAGCATTTCTGCTTGATAGCGGCGCCAGACTGATCGTCGAACATCTGAAAGATTTTCTGGCCCGCGGTGGACGAGCCCGAATTCTCGTCGGCGACTACATGGACGTGACGGAGCCGATGGCACTGCGGCGTCTGGCCGATCTCGACGGCGATCTGACGTTCCGGGTCTTCGAGGCTGCGGCGCAGGGATTTCACCTCAAGACCTATATCTTTTTATCGGGCAAGGAGGGCGTGGCATTCGTCGGCAGTTCCAACCTGTCAGAGGCGGCGCTGACCACATCCATCGAGTGGAACTACAAGGTCATTTCCAGCCACGACCGATCGGCCTTCCCCCAGATCACCAATGGCTTCGAAGACCTGTTCAATTCCTATAGCGCCGTCTCCGTCACGCCGGAGTGGATCGACCGCTATGAAAGCCGGAGGAATCCGCTAGGCTTCAAGGATGCTGGCTTAGCATACGAGCCGCCGCTGCCCCCTCCCGAACCCCACGCCATCCAACGGCAGGCTCTCGCAGCGCTCGAGCACACACGGCAGGACGGATTTACTGCGGGCCTTGTTGTGCTCGCTACCGGTCTTGGTAAGACTTGGCTGGCGGCCTTCGACAGCGATCGCCTCGAATATCGTCGCATCCTCTTCGTCGCCCACCGCGAGGAAATACTCAATCAGGCGATCGAGACATTTCGACGCGTGCGACCGACAGCTCGGATCGGAAGGTTGTCGGGCGATTACAAGGACACGGATGCCGATCTCCTTTTCGCCTCCGTTCAAACTCTCGGCAAGGTGAACCAGATCAAGCAATTTCGACCGGGCACCTTCGATTATATCGTCATCGATGAGTTCCATCACGCAGCAGCGACCACCTACCGACGCATCATCGATTACTTCGAACCAAAGTTCCTCCTCGGTCTGACGGCGACGCCTGAGCGGAGCGATGGAGCTGATCTCCTCGGTCTGTGCCAAGAGAACCTAGTCTTCCAGGCCGGTGTCCATCTGGGGATAGAAGCCGGGCATCTCTGCCCCTTTCATTACTTCGGCGTCCCGGACAATGTAGATTATCGAAACATCCCCTGGCGCAGCGCGCAGTTCGACATCACAGAACTCACCGCTGCTGTCGCCACAGAAGCACGAGCGCAGAACGCGCTCGAACAGTACCGACTGCGCGGCGGGACGAAGTGCATCGGCTTCTGCTGCTCCCAGACACATGCCGATTTCATGGCCGACTTCTTCAACCGCCACGGCGTGCCGGCCGTCGCCGTCCATTCCGGCATCAACTCCGCACCTCGGGCTACGTCGCTGCAGAGACTGGAAGCAGGCGAACTCGAGGTAGTGTTTGCCGTTGACATGTTCAACGAAGGTGTCGATGTCCCAAGTATCGATACCGTGTTGATGTTGCGGCCAACGGAATCGACTATAATCTGGCTGCAACAGCTCGGCCGCGGTTTGCGAAAATCCGCAAACAAGAAGCGTCTCGTTGTCATCGACTATATCGGCAACCATCGTATCTTCCTCACGAAGTTGCGTGCGATCGCCTCGATTGCGAATGTCGATGCGTCTTCTGGTGGCCATATCCGCGAGCTCCTGGAACGGCTGCAAGGCGATCAGATCAATCTGCCCACCGGTTGTGAAGTGACCTACGACCTCGAGGCGCTCGACATACTGCGCATGCTGGTGAAACCAGCCAGCACCGAGAATGCACTGGAAGACTTTTACCGCGACTTCCTGGAGCGGCATGGCGTCCGCCCAACGGCGTCAGAGGTTTTCCACTCAGGTAACAATCCAAGAAGCAGCAGCGAACGTTCCTGGATTGGTTTCGTGCAACGCATGCGTGGGTTGGACGATCTGGAACGATCGACCTGGTTGGAGCATCGGGATTTCTTTCAGGAGATGGAGAAGACCGAATTAACCCGAAGCTACAAGCTCGTGACGCTTCTCGCACTGTTCGATGAGGAGACCGTGCGGGACCGCTGTACCGTCGATGAGCTCGTCGAGCGCGTCGCGCAGTTGGCCTCTCGAGTCCATAAGCTTCAGCAGGATTTCTCTGTCGATCTCGCGGATCGGAAAGCGCTTAAATCGCTCCTGCTAAGGTTTCCGATCGATGTCCTGACGAAGCTGCGGGATAGCGACGGCGCTCCCTATTTTATTTTGGGAGAAGATCAATTCCGCTTAGTAAGAGCGACACGGGACAGAGAGACGTTCAGCCAACTTTTGCGGGAAATCCTCGATTGGCGTCTCGCGCAATATCTAAGCAGGAGCGGTGGCCCCAACGAACGGGCGGATGCCGTTTGCCGCGTCGCCCGAAACACGAGCGGCCAACCTATCCTATTCCTCCCGAATACGTCGGGCGCGGGACAGCTGCCGGAGGGTCCCTTGGACGTTATTGTAGACGATCAGCCGATGGAGGCAACAGTTGCCAAGATCGCGATTAACGTTGTGCGAAGACCCGGCGATCCGTCCAACCAGTTGCCCACCATCCTTCGCGGGTGGTTCGGCGACGATGCCGGACTGCCGGGCAAAGGCGATCGTGTCCGATTCCGGTTCCAAAGCGATGTCTGGCGCATGGAGCCGATGGGCGCACAGAGCCAGGCACAGGCCAGCCTTCGGCTTTGGGAACGCTATTTGCGCGAGGCTATCCCCCCGGTCTTCGGCCTAACCTTCGATCAGGCGACGTGGAACGCTGGTTTCGTGCCGAAACCGCCTCACATCTTTCTGCTCGTCACCTTGGAGAAGGAGGGGATGATGGACGAGCACCGCTATACTGATCACTTCACCTCAGCCACGGAATTCTCCTGGCAAAGCCAGAACAGGACCAAGCAACAATCGAAGCATGGCGAGATGATCCGCGACCATCAAGCACTGGGTCTTCACATCCACTTGCTCGTCCGCAAGACGAAGAAGATCGGGCCCAAGCCGGCACCGTTTATCTATTGTGGCGAAGTGGATTTCGAAACCTGGACAGGCGAGATGCCGATTACCGTGACATGGCGACTCCGGGAGGCGGTCCCAGTGACGCTTCTGTCACAGCTGAAGAGCTGAACAGAACGCTGATGGGTCGATTAGGCGGCGGGCTGTGTGCGCTAATGCGGAAATGATTTCCGTCTTTAGGTCAACTTGCCGAGACGCCGCGGCAGCTGAGCGCCTCAAGTTGGTCATTCGCACTTTCGACTTGAACTCCCATAAGCTGCCACTATGCAGTGAAGTGACCCGAGTATACAATGACAAGAGGTGGGAATGCGTCGATGATGCTGCCTAAGAATTGGGGATGGGGATGCTTCAATGGATCATTCTACTTGTCATTGCGGCCGGCGCAGGCAAGGCCCTTTCTTACTCCGCGACGCTGCAAGAAGCAGGCGCACTCATGGCCGAAAAGCATGGGTTAGGTGTGCAACCGATCCAGTACCAGAATACGCTTACGCCGCCTTGGCTCACAAATTTCACCATCGCTGTCTGGGTTGCGTTGTTCGCTGATGCGGCGTGGGTTTGGTATTTGAATGGCTGGCAACAAGGTGTCGGTGCTCTGGTAGCGGCAATTATCCTGCCCGCTATGTTTCAAGCCGTGTTACCGCCACGCCGTGGCTCAGGAATGTTCTTGAGGAATGCTTTCCACGCCATGGTAAACCTCCAAGCGGATTATGAACGTGATGGCGATCAGGCCCGCGCGCAAGCGATGGCTATCAACGTCGAACTCTTGCTAGCAACGCGACCTGACCTGCTCGATGCCTTCAAACAGAAGGGAAGTAGGCATGCAGGATGATGCCCTGGTCACGTGCGCGCCCGACGAGTTGCCGAAAGATAGCCTTACAAGATTTGTTGAGCTGATCCGTGGGGGTGGCGCTATTCCTGCTGATCCGGCCAAAGTCGAAAAGCGCCTCCTGAAAGCAAAGGCTCTCGTCTACCTAGAACGTGGTGGAACGATTGTTGGCATTGCAGCTCTGAAAATCCCTATTGAAAGCTACAGAGCGCGTATAGGTAAAAGCGCTGGGTTTCCGATCCCTGAAAAAGATTATCCCTACGAGCTGGGCTACGTCGTCGTGGATCCTTCAATGCAGGGGCAGAACTTGTCCCCGAGACTGGCGAACGCAATCGTTGCTCTAGCGGCTGGAGAACGCTTGTTTGCAACCACCTCAAACGCGGCCATGCACAAGGTATTGCCACGAGCTGGCTTTGTGAAAAGCGGCCAGGAATATAAAAACGACAATGGTGAAACGCTCACCTTGTATGTCAGATAATCAGGGGAGGGGCTTATGGACGGCTACCGGAAATTGCTGGTCTTAGGGGTGAACGAGGCAATTAAGCAGGGCAGAATATCCCTTGCTGCCCCGCCCGGTGATGCTCCAACCGACGAGGATGGTCGCCTGTTTGCCTGTATTGCCGGATATCCGTCCGTGGTACTCTGGAATAGCATCAGCGTGGGCGAGCTGCGTGTTTCAGTTTGGTGGAACTACGACCACTCGAAACACCCTCAAGCCGAATCCTCAGGAAACGCACGCGAGATGTTCAGTCTCGGCAGGCCATTAGCGAAAAAAGCCCATTACCCGAAATTTGTAGGCGCGACCGCCAGCGCCTGGCTTGAGCGGAAAACCGGCAAGCACCTTCAGGGAAATGGCAAACGCAATATATTCGACACCTATCTTCGGGCTGACATGAAGGAAAAGCTTCGTGCTATTCCCGATCCAAATCCGGAAGGCTATGAAGCCGAAGGGCAATTTTTCCTGTAGATTTCGCCGCGCGCTCGCGGATATCACAAGGCCACGGAAGGGGGATGGGCATGGCGAAAAAGCACGACGTATTTATCAGTCACGCCTCCCCCGATAAAGACAGCTTTGTGCGCCCCTTTGCTGAAGCCCTACGCAGACTAGGAGTCAACGTCTGGTACGACGAGTTCTCGATCGGCCTCGGTGACAGCATAGCCGAGGCGATCGAAAAGGGTATCGCCCAGTCTGCGTTTGGCATCGTGGTCATCAGCCCCCGGTTTATCGATCGGAAATGGACGCAGCATGAATATCGCGCACTGCTGAATCTTAACGTCGAGGAGGATCGGAAAATTGTACCGATCTGGCTCGGCGTGACGAGAGCTGACGTCGCTGCGTTTAGTCCGTCCCTGGCTGACAAGTTGGCGATCGACACTCAGCACGTCGATGCTAACGAGGCGGCGATACAAATCCTCCGCCTCGTTAGGCCTGATCTTTACAGCCAGCATCCCCGCGCCGACCTCGAAGAGATGGCTAGTGGTGAGACGCTCGAAAAACTGCAGAGTGAGATTGAAGAGCTGCGCGAGCAGATGGAGGATTTGCAGGAGCAAATCGAAGAGTACCAATGCCCCTATTGTGGATCTGGTCTCTCTGACAGGATTCAAGCGCCGGCTGACCCTGAAGAAAAATATTGGGATATGAGGGAAACGTTTGGGTGCGGCTTTCAGCGCTTCGGCGGGACCGTTGAGAGCCTATGTACAAAGGACCCGCGGTTTCCCAAGTTCGTGGATTACGAAATAATATGTTCTGCGCCACAGACGGAGCGGGATCAATGGCAGTGCCACGCTCGGCCGAAGACGGAGATGGCAAGAAAAGCGTCGATCCAAAGCTCTTGGGGAAAAACGCAAGACGAGGCCCGCCGTAGACTTGAACTGAACTACGAATATCGAGCTGGCAAGATCAGCAACCGCGAATGGAACGATAGGCTGTTTGGGCCTGGCGGTTAATGTCTATAGTAGCTCGGCGCAATCCCCACCCACCGAAGTTTCCGATCCATTCACGCCGAGGGCGGCTTCGCTACACCATCACGTAAAGAAGGAACGGTTTTCCGTCATCGCAGACATAACCACCACGATGCTGAAGGCTTCATCGAGCGTAACGGGTTAAGGCTCAAGAGCTGGCAGCTCGCAACGCGAGTGGTTAAATTTAGAGACTGCCTCTTGCTGTGCTCTCATCCCAGGCCTCTTTCATGTTCTTGACGAGCTGTTCACATTCAACCTCGAAGTTCGCGATCGGGATGACGGGCCTGCCCTTCGAAACGTCTCCGTGCTCGGGGACGACGGGACGCGGTGCCGACTGGAGATCGAGGGTGACAATTGCAGGAGGCTCGGGAGCGAGAGAGACTGGCGCGATAGCGGAGGTATGAGGGGCAATCGGCGGTTGGCCCGCCTGCGTCGACGTTGACGCGGTGGGTTGGTGGTTCAGCCTTGACCCACCCATGAACTCACTGAGACTTCGGTCGGCGAGGGGGTGTCGATCGTCGACGTCGAGCAGTGCTTCCGCTCGTCCGCCGAAATAGGCTTTCATCGCCTTCTCGTGGTTCAGGGGATGGGCGTCGATACCGAACTGCTGCATAAGCGCGCGGATGCCGTCCTGGAAAACACGGCTGTTGGCGACGTGCAACTGCTCGAAATAGTTCGACCGGATAGCGTCGATGTGCGAGGCGGGGACGCCGTTGACGAGAAGAAAGGTCTGGCCGTTGCAGCCGTCCGCAAGGGTCAGCCGGTGCCGGATGCCGTACATCGCGAGCAACTTGTAGGCCCAGCCATTCTCGAGGTCGAGCTCCAGCTCTTCGATTTCCGCCGGGCGACCATTCCGTCTAGCAGCGGTGGCGACATTTTCGAGATGCGCCAGCATGCTGTCCCGCTCGTGCTCGAAAAGCTTTTGCAATTGCTCCTTCGTGGACATCACTTCCTTCGAATTCATCCTCAGTTCGGCCAAGCGCACGTTGAGTTTTCGGCCAATCATCTGTGCCTTTTTATGATCGGAACAATGAAGGCTCAGTGAAAGCCGGTTGCCCGGACGGCACCTGACAAATGAAGTGGGAACACGTGCGCGCCAGTAAAAGATGTTACCGCGGCGAATGAGGTTTTCGACGTCGTGGCGGACCGCCATGCGATAGTTGCCCTTGCCTGCCACCTGCGACGTCACCACACACTTTTCGCGCGGGCATCACCTGTGGGCTACAGTTCTGGGCATCAGGTCGCCAATGATGCCAAAACGATATCCGGCACGACTGGAAAATCAAGGAATTAAGGGGTTTTAGAGAGAATTGGCTGGGGAACCTGGATTCGAACCAAGATCGACGGAGTCAGAGTCCGCTGTTCTACCATTGAACTATTCCCCAGCAGGGCGCGGCCGGCAAAGCGGCTCCGCTGGTGTGCGGCGCTTATAAACAAAAGCCGGAGGAATGCAAATACTGTTTGGAAAAATTTCTGCGCCCTAATCGGGTGAGGTTGAGCGGGTCTCGATTTTTGAATCCAAAAAGAATTTGGCGATTTTGCATCGCGCTGGTATTCTCGCGGCAACGCAAAAATCTAATGAGCGCCTGCTGCATACCGTCATGGACTTGCGCGGCGCGTGGAAAACGAACGTGGAAGACCCCGAAGGCGGCGCAAAGCCGCAATTTGACGGGGCGTCAGCGGCAGTGCGCAGGGACGGCAAGAAATCCCGGCGCCGAAAGGGCAAACGGGGCGGTCAGTCCCGCAACGCGCCTCATGCCGCTTCGCAGGCCCCCTCCGAGACATCCGGAGAGGCAGCGCGCCCGATGGAAGCTGCAGCCGGGAACCCGGCCCGCAAGCGCAAACGCCGCCGCCGCGGTAACGGCGGCCAGCGGCATGACGGCGCATCCCCAGCTATCCAGCAGCATGAAAAGCCGGCTTCGGCCGCGCAGGCGGATGGCGACGCTTCATCCAGCCGCCGCAATCGGCGCAAGCATCGCGGAAAGCGCGGCCTGCAGGGCCGTCCGCTGGCGCCTGGCAAGCCGGTCGGCCAGCCGGGGATCGCCGCCCAGCCTGCCGCCGTTGCCAGGGATCCCGCCATTGCGAGAGCCCCAACAATAGCCAAGGCCAATGGGCATTCCGAGCCTCGAAACGATGGCTTCAATCGCGGCGGCCGGCCGCCTGAACGCGAGCGCCGCGATCAGGCCGCCGAGCACCCCTGGCCGGACGAACTTTATGCCGCGCTCGACCTCGGCACGAACAACTGCCGCCTGCTGATTGCCCAGCCCACCCGGCCGGGCCAGTTCCGCGTCGTCGATGCCTTTTCGCGCATCGTGCGCCTCGGCGAGGGGCTTGCCGCGAGCGGCCGCCTTTCCAACGAGGCGATGGACCGCGCCGTCGATGCGCTGCGCGTCTGCGCCGGAAAATTGAAAAGCCGCGAGATCCGCCGCATGCGACTGATCGCCACCGAAGCCTGCCGTCAGGCCGCAAACGGCGCCATTTTCCTCGATCGCGTCGTTGCCGAGACCGGCCTCGAACTCGAGATCATCGACCGCGAAACGGAAGCCCGCCTTGCGGTATCCGGCTGCTCGTCACTGGTCGGCCGCGAAACGCGTTCCGTCGTGCTTTTCGATATCGGCGGCGGCTCCTCGGAAATCGCGGTCATCCGCATCGGCGAGAATCGGTTCAGCCGCCTTGCCAATCACATCACTCACTGGACCTCGCTGCCGGTCGGCGTCGTCACGCTTTCCGAGCGCCACGGCGGGCAGCATGTGACGCCGGAGAGCTTCGAGACCATGGTATCGGAGGTGGGGGGCATGCTTGCGCGGTTCGACTGCCCGGAAATCGAGGTCGCACATTCCGGCGATTTTCACCTGATCGGCACGTCCGGCACGGTGACGACGCTGGCGGGGGTCCATCTCGACCTGCCGCGCTACGACCGCCGCAAGGTGGATGGCATCTGGCTTTCGGATGACGAGGTTTCAGCCATGCAGGCGAAGCTTCTCTCGTGGGATTTCGAGAGCCGCGCCGCCAATCCCTGCATCGGGCCGGACCGCGCTGACCTGGTGCTCGCCGGCTGTGCCATTCTGGAGGCAATTCGCCGCCGCTGGCCGAGCCCGCGCATGCGCGTCGCCGACCGCGGCTTGAGAGAAGGCCTCTTGACCGACATGATGGCGGACGACGGCGTCTGGCGGCGCCATCGAAACCGCCGCGGCCAGCGCGCAAGGTAGGGACAGAATGACCAAGGCACCGATCGCGGGCAACCGCACCGGCCGCAAGCTCGGCCAGCGCGTCAAGAAGAAGAAGCTCAAGGCCTCCTCGCGGCAATGGCTGCAACGCCATATCAACGATCCCTACGTGCAGCGCGCGCAGCTTGAGGGCTACCGGGCGCGGGCTGCCTTCAAGCTTCTGGAGATCGACGAGAAGCACAATATCCTCAAAGGCGCGCGCCGCATCATCGACCTTGGCGCCGCACCGGGCAGCTGGTCGCAGATCGCCGCCAAGGTGACGGGCTCGACCGACGAGGATGTCCGCGTCGCGGCCATCGACTTTCTGGAAATGGCGCCGCTTCCCGGCGTGACGATCCTGCAGCTCGACTTTCTCGATCCGGACGCGCCGACGAAACTGATGGAAGCGGTCGGCGGTACGCCGGATCTGGTGATGTCCGACATGGCGGCCCCCACGACCGGCCACCACCGCACGGACCATCTGCGGACGATGCATCTCTGCGAAGTTGCCGCGCATTTTGCCGTCGACGTTCTGGGCGAAGGCGGCCATTTCCTCGCCAAGACCTTTCAGGGCGGCACGGAGCGCGAATTGCTCAACATGCTGAAGCAGCATTTCCGTCAGGTGGTGCACGTCAAACCGGCTTCCTCTCGTGCCGAATCGGTCGAGATGTTCCTGCTGGCGAAGGGCTTCAAAGGCCGCAAGCCGGTCACGGACGCTGTGGAAGCTTGATCTTTGGCTTCGTCTGTGGCGATGATGGCGGCTTGCAGGATTGGAATGCCACTATCTGATGCTACTCTACGTCACTCTCGGAACCAATGACATCGAGCGCGCACGGCGCTTCTATGACGCCGTTCTGCCGGTGCTCGGTTACAAGCTTCAGCGTCTCTCTGACGAGGAGATCGGCTACTCCGCCGATGGCGACACCCGCTCGCGCCTCTGGATCGTCACGCCGTTCAACCGCCGCCGTGCCACCGCCGGCAACGGTTCGATGATCGCGCTCAGCGCTGAAACGCGCGCGCATGTCGATGCGTTCTATGCGGCGGCCCTCGCGGCGGGCGGTACTGATGACGGCAAGCCCGGCTTGCGCTCCTATCATGCGAATTTCTACGCCGCCTATATCCGCGATCCTGACGGCAACAAGCTTGCCGCCGTCTGCGAAAAGCCGGAATAGCAGGGCTTATTTCACCGCTTGTTGCTCGGTCTCGATGGCTGGGCCGATCCGCTTGGCGCGATGGCCCGAAACCAGCGCCCCTGCATTCCTGTCCATGCGAATGAAGGGGATCATCGCTACGACCGTCAGTCCGGCGATGACGTAGAAGGCCAGATGGAAGTCGGCGACCTGCAGTGCCTCGCCGCGGAAATAGATGGATGTCTCGAGGATCGCTGCGGCCACGGCAACGCCGAGCGCGAGGCTGATCTGCTGCATCACCGAGCTCATCGATGTGGCCTGGCTCGCTTCTCGATCCTCAATGTCCGCAAAGGCCAGCGCGTTCACGCCGGTGAACATGAACGAGCGCGAGAAGCCGCCGATGAGCAACACCGTGATGATGACGAGATGCGGCGTTGCGGGCGTGAAGAAGCCTGTCGTGATTGTGACGATCGTTGTGACCGCGGCTGCCGAAAGAAGCGTCGCGCGGAAGCCGGTGGCGGCGAAAACGCGCCGTGCCATGAATTTGGTAGTGATCGCGCCGATTGCGCCGGAAAAGGTGATGAGGCCGGACTGGAACGGTGTCAGGCCAAAGCCGAGCTGCAGCATCAGCGGCGTCAGGAAGGGCATGGCGCCGACGCAGATGCGGAACAGGTTGCCGCCAGTCGTCGCAGTGCGGAAGGTCGGGTTGCGGAAGAGGTTCAGGTTCAGGATCGGGGCTGGGTGGCGCTTGGCGTGGCGCACATAAAGATAGCCGCAAAGGAAGCCGGTCAAGGTGGATGTGACACCGATTGCCGGCGGCAGCGCCGGAAGGCTTACGACCGAGAGGCCGAAAACGACACCCGCGGCGGAAAGCGAGGTCAGCATGAAGCCGGTGAAGTCCAGTTTCGGCGGCATGGTTGCTTCAACCTCCGGCAGAAAGATTGTTGCAAGCCAGACGCCGATGATGCCGACCGGCACGTTGATCAGGAAGATCCAGTGCCAGCTGAAATAGGTGGTGATGAAGCCGCCGAGCGGCGGACCGGCGAGCGGACCGACAAGGGCGGGAATCGTCAGCAGCGCCATGGCGGAAACCAGTTCGCTCCGCTGGGTGGTGCGCAGGAGAACGAGCCGGCCGACCGGCGTCATCATCGCGCCGCCCATGCCTTGCAGGAAGCGGGCGAAGACGAACTCGACCAGATTGGAAGATGCTGCACAGAAGATCGAGCCGATGACGAAGACGCAGATCGCAAGCCGGAAGATGCGCTTGGCGCCGAACCTGTCCGCCATCCAGCCGCTGACTGGAATGAAAACCGCAAGCGACACCATGTAGGAGGTCAGCGCCAGCTTCAGCGTGATCGGCCCGACATGCAGGTCGCTGGCGATCGCGGGCAGGGCGGTCGAAATGACGGTGGAATCCATCTGCTCCATGAAGAGCGCGACGGCGAGGATCAGCGGAACAATGCGGTTCATAGGCAAAAGCCTTGGGCGACTCTTGGGAGGATGGCTCGGAGGCCCGTGCTGTGTAGTCCCAGTTGCCGCCTCTGCCAATCCCTGAAACTGCGGGAGCTGCGGGTTTGCATCACGTGTGCGTGAGACGGCGGTTCCCGGCAACTTTTCCTTTCAAAATCGACATAGGTTCAGGCCGCCGCAGCAAGAATCCCGGACGGAGAGCGAGAGGGGTCTGCGCGGCGCGACCACCGCCGTTATTGGAGAATGGATATATGGCAGTTTCGTTGGCAATGAAGCGGCCGCGCTTTTTGATGCAGGCATTTTCGGCCGTCTATTTTAACAACGGGCCACCGTTTCCTGCCGAAGACCTACCAGTTGGACATCTGATCCAGGCGCGCATGGCAGCCATTACGCACCCGGTGCATGCGCCGGCGTTTTGCTATTCCCTTCCTGTCATAGACGTGTTACGAGCCCTCGCCAACTTCCAAAGCAACCCTTGCACACCGCCGGTGCGGACGATTCGTTCCGGGTGGGTCGCATTTTTCTTAATTGAAGGAAATTGGCCATGGCTCGCATCATAGAAACGGCAACCGGAGCGGACGCGCTCACCTTCGACGACGTGCTCTTGCAGCCCGGTCACTCTGAGGTCATGCCCGGTCAGACGAACATCGCAACGCGCATCGCGACCGATTTCGACCTGAACATCCCGATCCTCTCCTCCGCAATGGATACCGTCACCGAAAGCCGATTGGCGATCGCCATGGCGCAGGCCGGCGGTCTCGGTGTCATTCATCGCAATCTGACCCCGATCGAGCAGGCCGAGCAGGTTCGGCAAGTCAAGAAGTTCGAAAGCGGCATGGTCATCAATCCGGTGACGATCGGCCCGGATGCGACGCTTGCCGAAGCGCTGTCTCTGATGAAGACGCACGGCATTTCCGGCATTCCGGTCGTTGAGAAGTCGGGCCGCCTCGTGGGCATCCTGACAAACCGCGACGTCCGCTTTGCCTCCGATCCGGCCCAGAAGGTCCACGAGCTGATGACGCGGGATAACCTCGTCACGGTCAAGGAGAATGTCGATCAGCAGGAGGCCAAGCGCCTGCTGCATTCGCACCGCATCGAAAAGCTGCTGGTCGTCGATCCGCAAGGCCGCTGCGTTGGCCTCATCACCGTCAAGGATATCGAAAAGTCGCAGCTGAACCCGAACGCTTCCAAGGATGCGCAAGGCCGTCTTCGCGCTGCCGCCGCCATCAGCGTCGGCGATGATGGCTTCGAGCGTGCCGAGCGCCTGATCGAAGCCGGCGTCGATCTGCTCGTCGTCGATACTGCGCACGGGCATTCGCAGCGCGTCCTCGACGCCGTCACCCGCGTCAAGAAGCTGTCCAACTCGGTTCGCATCATGGCCGGCAACGTCGCAACCTCGGACGGCACCAAGGCACTGATCGATGCCGGTGCGGATGCCGTCAAGGTCGGCATCGGCCCGGGCTCGATCTGCACGACGCGCATAGTCGCCGGTGTCGGCGTGCCGCAACTCGCCGCCATCATGTCGGCTGTCGAGGCCGCGCGCGCTCAGGATATTCCGGTCATCGCCGACGGCGGCATCAAGTTCTCGGGCGACCTTGCCAAGGCGATGGCTTGCGGCGCTTCTGCCGTCATGATCGGCTCGCTGCTCGCCGGTACCGATGAAAGCCCGGGCGAAGTCTATCTCTATCAGGGCCGCTCCTTCAAAGCCTATCGCGGCATGGGATCGGTCGGCGCCATGGCGCGCGGCTCGGCAGACCGCTACTTCCAGGCAGAAGTCCGCGACACGCTGAAGCTCGTGCCGGAGGGCATCGAAGGCCAGGTTCCTTATAAGGGTCCGGTCTCCGGCGTCCTGCACCAGCTCACGGGCGGCTTGAGGGCAGCGATGGGTTATGTCGGCGGCAAGGATATCAAGGAGTTCCAGGAACGCGCGACCTTCGTTCGCATCTCCGGCGCCGGCCTTCGCGAAAGCCATGCCCATGACGTGACGATTACCCGCGAGAGCCCGAACTATCCGGGCGTAGGCGCCTGATCGTGACTGCGGGCAGCCGGATACCCTCCTGGATGATCGGGCTGCTTGCCATTCTCTGCCTCGCAGTGTTGGCATGGACGACCTTCGGGTTCGTCCTGCCATTCCGGCATGAAACCGGAGAAACGGTGCTCGACACCTATTTCACCGGCTATGATCAGCCTACGGTTACCGCCATGCAGAATGTGCTGAGCGAAAACGATGTCGCGCGTGCGCTGCTGCGGAGCATGTATCTTGGCCCGGAGCTCGTCCTGCCGGCGCTGGTGACGATGCTTCTCTTCACGATTGTTGTGAAGCTCCAGCCGGGCGGCAGCTATTTCGGCAAACCGATGCATCCAGCGTTCATCAAGGCGATCTACGTTCTGCCGTTCATCTACTGCTTTGCCGATTATGCCGAGAATTTCTCCAGCCTGATTGCTTTCGGTGACAGCAGCGCCGCCGCACCCGCCGCCGCGTGGCTGCCCTGGATGACAAAGCTGAAATTCGCAGCACTCGCCGTTTCGGCAATCGTCATCCTTCGTTTCGTCCTGATCCGTCTGACACCCGGCGGTGTCGACGGGCGATAGGCTGGAAAGTGCCGGAACTTTCCTCTACTGCCTTGAAAAATATGAGTGAAGCCGCAGAGGAGACCCTATGACCGGCTACGAAATGTTCTGGCCCATCATTGCCCACGTCGCGCTGGTCTATGGCCTCTACATGCTGCTCAGCATCCGCCGCCGGAAGGCGGTGCAAGCCGGCAATGTGAAGCTTTCGGACTATCGCGAAAACCGCAGCGAGCCGCCGGAAAGCCTTTTCGTCAAGAACAGCATCGCCAATCAGTTCGAGCTGCCGGTTCTCTTTTATGTCTGCTGCATCCTGCTTTACATCACCGAGGCCGACAATCTGGGCGCCCTCGTGCTCGCCTGGATCTTCGTGGCGTTGCGGTATGCCCACGCTTTCGTGCATGTGACGAGCAACCGCATGCGCTTGCGCAGTCCGCTCTTTGCTGCCGGATACGTCGTGCTTGGTGCCATGTGGGCGTGGCTTGCCGGCTGGATGGCTTTCAGCGGGTAACGCAGTTTTGTTCCTGCGTTATCGTCGGCTGACCTATCTTCTCCCATCGGGCTTTGGCTCAGCGAGGAAAAGAGGAGGTTCACATGGACAAGCCGGAAATCACGCAGGCGATGATCAACGCCTATGACGAATACACGCATCTGACGCTCGACCGCCGCAGCTTCATGGACAAGCTGACGAAACTTGCAGGGTCGGCGGGTGCTGCCGCCGTCATCGCGCCGATGCTTGCGGCAAAAAAGGCGAGCGCGGAAATGGTCCCGGCCAACGACGAGCAGCTGAAGGCGCAGGATGTCACTTATCCCGGCGGCAGTGGCGAGATGAAGGGCTATCTGGTCGAACCGAAGGAGGCATCCGGAAAGCTCGGCAGCGTTATCGTCATTCACGAAAATCGCGGCCTCAACCCGCATATCCGCGACGTCGCCCGGCGTATGGCGCTGGAAGGCTTCGTGGCGCTGGCGCCGGATTTCCTCTCGCCGCTCGGCGGTACGCCGGAGAACGAGGATCAGGCGCGGGAAATGTTCGGCAAGCTTGAGCAGGCCGCAACTGTCGCGAATGCCGAAGCAAGCCTCAAATACCTGAAGACGCTTCCCTCCGCCAATGGCAATGTCGGCGCCATCGGCTTTTGCTGGGGTGGCGGGGTCGTCAACAATTTCGCGACGCAATCGCCGGAGCTGAAGGCAGGCGTCGCCTATTACGGTGCGCAGCCGAAGGCTGGCGTGCCGAACATAAAGGCGGCGCTGATGCTGCACTATGCCGGTCTCGACGAGCGCATCAATGCCGGCATCGACGCCTACAAGAAGGAACTGGAAGCAAACGGCAAGAGCTTCCAGATCTTCGTCTATGACGGCGTCAACCATGCCTTCAACAACGACACGTCCTCGGCGCGCTACGACAAGAAGGCGGCTGATCTTGCCTGGAGCCGCACCGTCGAGTTCTTGAAGAAGAGCCTGGCCTGATCAGGGTGCAACCGCCGCGTTCGTGCTCTTGAAAAACAGCACGGCCACAGGCTCGATGCGATCCGTGCACAGTCGGCGGCTGCCTTAACTGATCCACAGCTTTGAGCGACCAAATCGGGGCTTATCACCCCGATTTTCGTATGCTTCTGGCGTCTGTTAAAATGCGAGCATTTCGATTTACGGCGCATGAATACCTGCATGCCATATCGCTCGGATGCGCCGGTTTGAGCCATCTTCCGCCGCTCAACGATAATTCACGGGAACGATATGAGCGCGCAGGGTATGGATCGCATCGGCCTTCGCCGGAAGCCGAAGCAGGAACGCAGCATCCAGAGACTCGATCTGATCCTCGCCGCCGCCGCAGAGCTGATCGCGCAAAAGGGCGTCAGCGCCATGCGCATGACGGAGCTCGCCGCTGCCGCCAAGGTGCCGATCGGCTCGGTCTATCAATATTTCCCTGAAAAGGCGGCGATCGTCAAAGCGCTCTTCGACCGGCATGCGGCCGCAGTCCAGGCGAAAACGGCCGTCATGTTCTCCAACGTCCAGTCCCTCGATGAAGCACTGGATCTGATCTCGGTGATGATCGACTGGTACTATAACGAATACCGCAACGACGCCACCTATCTCGGCGTCTGGATGGGGACGGAGACCGATCAGGATCTCTTGCAGCTCAACATCCAGCACAGCAATCGCGTGGCCGAAATTTTTCTCGAGGCGATAAAGCGCATCGCCCCGGAGCTGCCGGAAGTCGATATGCAAGCGCGCACTTACCTTTTCAGCCACCTGATCGGCGCGTCGATCCGCCTCGCGGTCAAGAGCGAAGAAAAGCTGGCAAAAAGGATGCTGGACGAATGGAAACACGTCATCCGCGCTTCGCTTTTCGCCGAGGCGGCCTGAAGCCTACCAGCTGGGTACCATGTTGGCGGCCTTCAGGCGCGGATACTGCCGCGCATAGGCCGTCTTCACATCCGGTTCCAGATTGTCGTCGACCACCGCAGGCGTGATGTTGTCGAGGCAGGCGGTGATATGCGCCGTGATCGCATTCATCAGCGAGATTGAAACTCCCGGACGCTTCATGATGCCAATCTGCACCGGCGGCAGGGCAGGGAAGCCGTCAGCCTGGCTCAGAACCTTCATGCCTGTCCGCAATGCCGATTCCGGCATCACCGAAACCGCCATGCCGGCAAGCACGGCAGCGGCAACCACCGTGCATGACCAGCTTGTGAAGAGGATCTGATGCTCGCGGCCCACGGCATCGAGCGCCGAACAGGCTAGTTGCCGCCACTGGCAGTCGCGGCGTCCGACAGCAAGCGGCACAGGCGCGTCGTCACGGATCGGGTGGTTGGCGGAGCCGACCCAGCAGAGCGGCTCGGTTCTGACGACGTCGGACATGCGTTCCCGCGGGTTATGCGTCACCAGCGCGATGTCGAGCTCGCCCTTGTGCATGCGTTCTGCCAAATCCACCGAAGGCTCGCACACGATGTAAAGCTCCACATTCGGATGGGTCTTGGCGAAACGGCCGATGATCTCCGGCATGTAGCGGTCGGCGTAGTCGTCCGGCGTGCCGATGCGCAGCATGCCTTCGAGACGGTTGTCGTCGAAAGCGGCGATTGCCTCGTTGTTGAGGCGGATGATACGGCGGGCGTAATTCAGAAGCTTCTCGCCCTCCACCGTCAGTCGGTTGCCGCGGCCGTCCTTGATGAAGAGCTGCTTGCCGATTCGTTCCTCGAGGCGGCGCATCTGCATCGAGACGGCGGATTGCGTCTTGTAGACGCGATCGGCCGCCTTGGTGAAGCTGCCGGAATCTATGATGGCGATGAAAGTCTGCAACTGGTCAATATCAAGAGGCGCGGACATGGGCTCACCTATAACGATTGCTGATAATAACCATTAGAAACATTCGTTGGACTGATCAATAGGTCTTTGGCATCTTCGAGATGCAAATCAAGCAAAGTGACGGACAGACACCCTGCTGTCCTGCCTAGGTTTCAGCCCTCCTTCCCGCTCGACCTCGCGGGAGGGGTGGGCCGTTGCGCCCGAAAGAAAGGAGAGTTCGATGCGCATGATTGACCAGACAGTAGAACTCGACTGTGCCAAGCAGCCCGCGACGTTTTCCCAGCGTCTCGGCGGAACCCTTGCGCCGCTGACGGCTCTCTTTCGCGCATTCCGCAATCGCAGAGCGATCAACGGCCTGAATGACCTCGACGACAATCAGTTGCGGGATATCGGCCTGACGCGGGCCGACGTTACCGCCGCCCTGTTGACGTCGACCTTCTTCGAGGATCCGTCGGCACATCTGACGAACTCGGCGCGCCGCCGCTGGCGCCTCGCGATATTCCGTTCCTACGTCGATTAGGAGCGGCCAGTTTCCCCGCAGGGTGATAGCCAATAGCCCTGCCGCTTGACCCGGTGACCGGCTTTCCCAAGCCGTCTCCGGGTTTTTTTATATCTTGGAGGAAGGCTGGCCCTTCTTAGGCAGATATGTCTCGAAGATCGCTTCCATGCTTTTCTGATAGCCCCTCTGGACCTCAAGCCCGCTGTCGAACATGGTGTTGAGCATCTTCAGATAATTCTCCGCCTGCTCCTTGGCCTCTTCTTTCGGAGGCTCGGGCGCCTTTTGCGCCGCAGGCTGATTGAGGCTTCCCATCATGTCCTGAAAGGCCTTGGCGAAAGGATTGTCGAGGAACGGGCTGGCGGGAGCCTTCTTGGATTCTGGCTGCGGCGTGCTGAACATCAGCTGCATCGCTTGCGTGAACGGATTGTCGAAGATGCTCGGCTCGGGTGCTGTTTTCGGCTTTGGCGCAAAACCGGTGCTTTCCAGCCATTTCTGGATCGTCTCGCCCATCGCGGTATTGATGAAGGGGTTGACGGGCGAGGCCATCTGTCCGGTCGCTTGCTTGAAGAGCCCGCCCATCAGCGTATCAGCCATCACCGGCAGCATCTGCTTGTAGATCTCCTGGCCGATGCCGGTCATCTGCGCGGCCTGTGCGGCGACTGCGCGCGAAACCTCCTTGGAGCCGAAAAGCTGGCCGAGGATATTGTTGCCGTCCGAAATGCCCTCCGGGGTGAAGGCCTTCGTCATGTCCTCGAAATATTTGGCATAGTTGCCGGATGCGACCGCCTGCATCAGGCCCATGAAGTCATAGGGATTGCTCGTGCTGCGCTTCAGCCCGGCGGAAAAGGCGGGCATCAGCGCCGCCATCGCCTTGGTCGCCTGTTCCTGGGCAAGGTTGAACTGCTTGGAGATCGCGTCCATCGCCGCGCCATTCTGCGCCTGCATCATCATGTCGAAGAGTGGCAACATGACAGTCCTCCCCCGCTTTCTAGTGCTTGTGAATCGCCACTATAAACGGAAATCGGAATGCGCAAACGGCTTTTTGCCGAAGGGTTCAGTACTGATATTCCTCGAAGACCGGCTCGACGGAGTGCTGCCAGCGGCCGTTGTAACGCGCCAGCAGGTCCTCGGCGAGCGTGGCTTTTTTCGCCATCACCTCGTCGAGCGGCGATAGGAAGATGCTCTCATCCTGGCCTTCCTTGTTCAGCCGGTTGCGCGACTTCAGACCCGCCTTCGAAATACCGATGACCTCGCGGGCGGTTTCATAAAGGGCGTGGCCGCGGAACTCGGCCTTCAGGCCGGCCGTTGGAACGGCATCGCGCAGCGCGCTGACTTCGGCAAATGTCCAGTTCTTCGTCAGCTGATCGGCCGCATCGAGCGCCGCTTCGTCGTATAGAAGGCCCACCCAGAAGGCGGGCAGGGCACAGATGCGGCGCCACGGGCCGCCGTCTGCACCGCGCATCTCGAGGAAACGCTTCAGGCGAACGTCGGGGAAGAGCGTCGAAAGATGGTTCGTCCAGTCGCCCATCGTCGGCTCCCACGCGGCGACCTTGCCCTTCAGCGCGCCGTTCATGAACTGGCGGAAGGTGACGTGGGTACAGTCATGATAGTGGCCGTCGCGGACGATGAAGTACATCGGCACGTCGAGCGCCCATTCCATGTAGTGCTGGAAGCCGAAGTCGTCGCGGAAGGTGAAATCGAGCAGGCCGGAGCGCCGGTTGTCCGTGTCGCGCCAGATGTCGCCACGCCAGGAAAGCATGCCATTCGGCTGACCTTCGGTGAAGGGCGAGGACGCGAAGAGCGCGGTTGCCAGCGACTGAAGCTTCATCGACACGCGCATCTTCTTCTGCATGTCGGCTTCGGAGGAGAAGTCGAGGTTCACCTGGATCGTGCAGGTGCGGTACATCATGTCGAGGCCCTTGGTGCCGACCTTCGGCATGTAGCGGGTCATGATGTCGTAACGGGATTTCGGCATGCGCGGCGTCTCGGCGAGCGTCCATTTCGGGCTGCCGCCGATGCCGAGGAAGCGGATGCCCATCGGCTCGGCGATTTCGCGCAGCGTCGCGAGATGCGAATTGGATTCCCTGCAGGTCTCGTGGATCGTTTCCAGCGGCGCACCGGAAAGCTCGAATTGGCCGCCCGGCTCGATCGAGATCGCGCCCATACCGTGCTGCTCGGCAAGACCGATGATATTTTCGCCGTCCATGATCGGATCCCAGCCGTTCTTTGTCTGCAGGCCCTTCAGAAGGGCTGAGATGCTGGCTTCGCCGGCATAGGGAACCGGGTTGTTGTCCGCACGGAAGAAGGCGAACTTCTCATGCTCGGTGCCGATGCGGAAGCGCTCCTTCGGCTTGTTCCCCGCAGCAATGTAATCGGTCAGCTCCTGCACCGAAGAAATCGGTGTCTGGTCGGTAGTATCGCGAGCCATTCAACGTAACCTGTATTCTGGGGAACGCCCGGTAGGCCGGGCAATTGGAAGGGTGATTAGTGCCGGTCTCACGTATGTTGCAAGTGAAATTCTTTCAACGACGCATCAAAAAAATAGCAGGCTGTTTCAACGGAGCCTGATTTGAAGGTTAATTCCAGTCGCCGACCGCCGCCTGGATCACCGCCATGGCCGCAACCGCAGCCGTGTCGGCGCGCAGGATACGCGGCCCGAGCGGGATGGCCGTGACAAAATCGAGGCCGCTCAGCCGCGCGCGCTCCTCCTCGGAAAAGCCGCCCTCCGGCCCGACGAGAAGCGCAAGCTGCTTTTCCTCGATCTTCGAAAGCAGTGGCAGCGGGTTTTGCCCCGCATCGCCCTCGTCGCAAAATATGATCCGCCGCTCTTGCGGCCAGTTGTCGAGCAGATCGAAGAGCTTCACCGGCTCGGCAACTTCCGGGATGGCGAGGATGCCGCATTGCTCTGCCGCCTCGACAGCATTGGCCTTCAGTTTATCGAGATTGGTGATCTTGCCCTGCACATGTTGCGTCATGACTGGCTGCAGCACGCCGGCGCCCATCTCGACCGCCTTCTGCACGAGGTAGTCCAGGCGGCCGACCTTCAGCGGCGCAAAAAGATAGTGCAGGTCGGATGGAGCCGGCTGGGGCCGGGTCTGCTCGGTCGGCGTCAGCAGGATGCGCTTGCGGGTCGGAAAGGAAAGGCTCGCCTTCCATTCTCCGTCTCGGCCGTTGAATACCAGGATTTCGGCGCCGTCCGTCATGCGCAGCACATTGGCGAGATAATTGTACTGGTCGGAACTGGCCTCCACCGCGGCGCCCGGCGACAAGGAAGCATCGACGAAAAGCCGCTGCATGCGGAAATTGGCGCGCATCTCAAACAATCCCGATCAAACGAAGAGGGCGAACATAACCCAATAGAGCAACGCCGCAAGCGCCGCCGACGCAGGCACGGTAATGATCCAGGCGGCAATGATGGTCATGAAATGCGAGCGCCGCACAAGATAGCGGCGGCGCGCCTCATGAACGTTCGGCTCTTCCGGTTCGTCGATCGCCCAGGCCTCGGCCTTGCTGCGCATATATTCGATGCGGCGCTTGGAATTGCGCGTGTACCATTCGCGGAAGAAACCGACGCCGAAAACGGCGCCAACGGCGATGTGCGTCGTGCTGACCGGCAGTCCGAACCAGGACGCGACGATGACGGTGAAGGCCGTCGAGAGTGCGACACAATAGGCCCGCATCGGATTGAGTTTGGTGATCTGCTCGCCGACAAGGTGGATGAGGCGCGGGCCGAATAGCAGCAGACCGACGGAGATACCGAGGGCACCGATCAGCATCACCCAGAGTGGCGGCGCGTTACCGCCGGATGAAAGGCCCGATATCGAACGCACGATTGCCGAAAGCGGGCCGATGGCGTTCGAAACGTCGTTAGCGCCGTGTGCGAAGGACAGCAGCGCTGCAGAGCCGATCAGCGGGAATTTGAAGAGAATGCGCAGCGAACTGTTGCGGTTTTCGAGGCCTTGCGATTGCCGTGCGACGATCGGCCTTGACGCTGCCCAGGCAACGAGGCCGGCAGATAATCCGAATGCAAGGATTGTCGGTGACGAAAATCGCCCGGCGGGCGTGAGCTGCAAGACCATATAAGCCGCAAAACCGCCGGTCATCATGGCAATCAGCGCCGGAACCCAGCGCCGTGCTGCCGCGATCTTGTCGTCACGGTAGATGATCAAGGTCTTGACGAGGTAGAGCAGGCCAGCGGCGATCACGCCGCCGATCAGAGGCGATGTCATCCAGCTTGAGGTAATCTCGACCATGACGCGCCAGTTGACGGGATCCGGTCCGACAGCGGCAATTCCGGCACCGATCACCGCGCCGACGATCGCATGTGTCGTCGAGACCGGCGCGTTCAGCCAGGTCGCAAGATTGATCCAGAGCGCTGCAGCCATCAGCGCGGCCATCATGATCCAGGCAAGCAGGCCTTCGGGAACCTGTACGGCATCGATGATGCTCGACGAGATCGTTCTGACCACCGCTCCGCCGGCGATTGTTGCTCCGAGAACCTCGAAGGCTGCCGCGATGACGAGTGCCTGTGCCATCGTCATGGCACGCGCGCCGACGGCGGCGCCGACATTGTTCGTCACGTCGTTGGCGCCGATGTTCATGGCCATGTAGGCAGCGAGCGCAGCAGCGGCGATGACGAGAACGGCGCCCTGCCGGTCGAAGACGTAGGCGCCTGCAAATAGCATCGCCACACCGAGGAAGATCAGGCCGAGGCCCGGGGCGACCAGCTTGCGCGCGACGAACTTCGCCGCGTCCTCGGCATGGGTGATTTTGTCGAGGTCCTTGTCGAGCGTTCGTTTCGTAAGAACGGGAGTTCGGCTGGGCATTCTGTTCCTTGGGTCAAATCCTGCTTTAGCGCCCCTTTATCCTAGCAGCGCAAGAAGGCAGGAATCATTCCGCTGGAATCTGCCTGGGCAAGCTTGCCTGAGGCCGCTCGCTCATCCTTCGCTTGAAGAGCAGGAAGAGATCGCGAAGCTCGGGCTCGTTGACGCGCTTGGCCGCCTCGTCGCAGGTTACCCACTCGATCCTACGTTCGCCCTTTTCCTTGAAGTTCTTGGCGACATCGGTGACCTCAAGCACATAGACCTGGACCTTGCAGGTTACTTTCAGTCCGTCCTTCAGCATCTTCGGATAGGTGTAGGAGCCGAGCGGCTCGTGTTCGACAGCGCCACGCGCGCCCGCTTCCTCATGGGCCTCACGGGCGGCAACTTCATAGGAGCGCTTGCCATTCATCGGCCAGCCCTTAGGAATGACCCAGCGGCCCGTATCGCGGCTCGTCACCAAGAGAACCTCGACCTCACTGGTCTTCTTCTTCACCCGGTAACAGAGGGCAGCATATTGCAGTCGCGGCGGGCGACGGAACATCAGCTGCACATCAGAAGCCAGTCGGGCAAGAATCGTCAATTGTCGGGTCACCTTTTAAGTCTGCCTCAGGAATCACTAATATAAGTTTCGCATGGAAATCTTGCACGGTCCATGCGCCGTTTGACGGTAGAGGACATGATCTACACTTCGAATAAGGAAATTCGTTGCCGTTCCGCTTCGGAATTCCGTCAGATCGTGTTCTGATTGCGTCCTTGCACAGCTGTTCAATATGCTCCCGACTGACGTCTCATTCAATGCCGGGGACATTTGTTCCTCCGGATTCTTTCAAGATAGGGTGACTATGCGTCTTGCGCTGCTCAACTCTCGTGCGATGCCTAAAGTTCCCAGTAGGGAACCGGGCCGTAGAGGTCGGCGAGATAGTCGATGAACAGGCGAACCTTGGCCGGTAAAAACTGCCGGCTGGGGTATACTGCGGAGAGCGCCACGTTGCGGGAGCCCTCATAGGCCGGCAGCACCTGCACGAGATTGCCGCTCTTGAGTTCATCGCCGATATCCCAGGTGGAGCGCAGCGCGATGCCGAGCCCCGCGATCACCGTCTCGCGGATCACCTCGCTGGAATTGGTGACGAGCATGCCCTCCGGCCGCAGGCTCATCGCGCCGCCCGGTCCTTCAAGGCGCCATAGGTCGTTGTTGTGCGCCGGCAGGCAGCGATGGTTCTTCAGGTCGTCGATGCTTTGCGGCATCCCGTGCATGTTGAGATAGGAAGGCGCGGCACAAAGCAGGCGCCGGACCGGCGCGAGCCTTCGAGCGACGAGGCTGGAATCGGTGAGCTCGGCAATGCGGATTGCCAGGTCGAAGCCGCCGCCGACGATATCGCTTAATTCATCCGTCAGCACGAGGTTGATCGCAAGCTCCGGGTGTGCGTCCATGAACGCCTTGAGATGCGGCGCAATATGCATGCGGCCGAATGAGGTGGGTGCCGAGATCTTTAGCGTGCCGTGCATCAGCGCCGAGCGGCCGGAGATGTAATATTCCGCTTCCTCCAGCCCAGCGAGAATGGCGAGCACGCGATCGTAGAAACCCTGGCCGGCCTCCGTCAACGAAATCTGGCGGGTCGTGCGTTGCAAGAGACGTGTGCCGAGCCTGTCTTCCAGTCGTTTGATGCGCTTGGAAACGACGGCCGGCGAAAAGCCGAGCAGGCGCCCGGCAAGCGACATGCTGCCGGTCGAAACGACCTTGGCAAATATCTCGAGATCACCCAGATTTGTCATATTGCTTCTAGACTTTTTCCCTTTTGGCATAAATGCCTAGCATTTGCGCCAGTTTCGGGAAAGTGCTAAGCCAAACGAGCCGGTTGTCGTGGAGGACGCGCCGGTTTCGCCGCCATTCGTCCGAAGGAAGCGCGCCATGTCTGACGCCATCTCTTTTCTCGCTCCGCGCGCCGATGTGCTGGCCCGCCGCCGCCAGATCGTCGGCGATCTCGTCGACTTGCTGCCGCCCGAATGTCTCATTCACGAGGCGCGAGAGCTCGTGCCCTTCGAAACAGATGCCTTCGTTGCCTATCGCCGGGTGCCGCTTGCCGTCGCATTGCCAAGCACCACCGTCGAAGTCGCAGCCGTGATGAAATATTGCCATCGCTACGGCATTCCGATCGTGCCTCGCGGGGCGGGCACCTCGCTCTCAGGCGGTGCCATCCCGCAGGAGGATGCGGTCGTGATCGGCCTTTCGAAGATGAACCGCATTCTGGAAATCGATTATCAAAACCGGGCAGCCGTCGTCCAGGCGGGCGTCACGAACCTCAATATTTCCGAATCGGTCTCGGCGGATGGTTTCTTCTACGCGCCCGATCCCAGCTCGCAGCTGGCCTGCACCATCGGCGGCAATATCGGCATGAATTCCGGCGGTGCGCACTGCCTGAAATACGGCGTCACGACCAACAACCTGCTCGGCGTGAAGATGGTGCTGACGGATGGAACGGTGATCGAGTTCGGTGGCAAGGCGCTGGATGCGGGAGGCTACGACTTGCTGGGTCTGGTCTGCGGCCACGAGGGACAGCTCGGCATCGTCACCGAAGCGACGGTCCGCCTGATCGCGAAGCCCGAGGGTGCGCGGCCTGTGCTCTTCGGCTTCGACAGTTCCGAGGAAGCCGGCTCCTGCGTCGCCGATATCATCGCGGCGGGCATCATTCCCGTGGCGATCGAGTTCATGGATAAGCCGGCGATCGAGATATGCGAGGCCTTTGCCCATGCGGGATACCCGCTCGATGCCGGTGCGCTGCTGATCGTCGAGGTCGAAGGCTCCGAGACGGAGATGGACGGCATTTTGAAAAACATCGTCGAGATCGCCCGCCGTCATGGCGTAAGATCCATTCGCGAGAGCCAGTCGGCGACGGAGGCGGCCCAGATATGGAAAGGTCGCAAATCCGCATTCGGGGCCACGGGGCGGATTGCGGACTATATCTGCATGGACGGCACGGTGCCGCTCAGCCAACTTTCCTATGTGTTGAAACAGACGTCGGAGATCGTCGATCGCTACGGTCTGCGCGTCGCGAACGTCTTTCACGCTGGCGACGGCAACATGCACCCGTTGATCCTTTTCAATGCCAACGATCCGCAGGACGCAGCGCGAGCCGAGGCCGCCGGCAACGACATCCTGAAGCTCTGCGTCGATGCCGGCGGCTGTCTCACCGGCGAACATGGCGTCGGCATCGAGAAGCGTGACCTGATGCGGCATCAATTTTCCGACGTGGATCTCGCTCAGCAGATGGCGGTGCGCTCCGCCTTCGATCCGGGCTGGCTGCTCAATCCGTCCAAGGTCTTCCCGCTTGATGGGCGCGCCGCCGTATGACCGATTTTCTGCCGGAGACGGAAGAGGCCGCAGCCTCGATCATTCGTGAACACGCGGCCGCGGGTAAGCCGCTTGCCATATGTGGCGGCAACACCCGCTCGGGCTTCGGCAATGCTGTGGCGAAGGACCGGTTGCGTTCGACCGGACTGACCGGCATCGTCTCGTACAATCCCGGCGAGATGGTCCTGACCGCGCGCGCCGGAACACCGCTTGCAGAGGTCGAGGCGGCGCTTGCGGAAAACGGGCAGATGCTGGCTTTCGAGCCGATGGACCACCGCCCGGTCATGGGCACGTCCGGCGAGCCGACCATCGGCGGTGTCTTTGCCGCCAACGTCTCCGGTCCTCGCCGCTTCGTAGCAGGCGCGGCGCGCGACAGCCTGCTCGGCATCCGCTTCGTCAACGGCAGGGGCGAGATCGTCAAGGCGGGCGGGCGGGTGATGAAGAATGTCACCGGCCTCGATCTCGTCAAGCTTCTCGCCGGTTCGCACGGCACGCTTGGCTTGCTGACGGAAGTCACCTTCCGCGTCCCACCACGGCCGAAAACGGAAGAGACAATCGTCGTCTCCGGCCTCAATGATGCGGAAGCAGCCGCTGCGATGGCCGCGGCGATGGCACAGCCGGTCGAGGTCTCAGGTGCAGCCCACCTTCCCTTGACCGTCACCTGGAAATTCCTCGGCGGCAAGCTGCCGGAGGGCGAGACGACCGTTCTCAGGATCGAAGGTCTGCCGGGCTCCGTCGAAGCGCGCGCTGAAAAGCTGGCGTCGGCGACGTCGGCCTTCGGCACGGTCGCGAGATTGGACGAGCCCGCCAGCCGCCAGCTCTGGCGCGAAATACGCGATGTGCTTCCTTATGTCGATGAAACGATGCGCCCGGTCTGGCGCATCTCCGTCGCTCCGACCATCGGCCACCAGCTCGTCGCCGCCCTCCGCCTCGAAGCTGGCGTCGATGCGTTCTATGATTGGCAAGGCGGCCTGATCTGGATGCGGATGGAGGCCGATCCGGAGTCGCAGCTCATCCGACGTTTCATCAAGGTGCTGGGCGGCGGCCACGCTACGCTGATCCGGGCAACTGACGCGGCGCGCGCTGCCGTATCGGCGTTCCAGCCGCAGCCCGAAGCCGTCGCGCAGCTGTCGGCGCGGGTGAAGGAGAAGTTCGATCCGGCGGGAATACTCAATCAGGGAAAGATGGGGTGATATGATGGCCGTTATCCGCTTGTGGCAGCACCCCCCTGTGTCCCTACGGGACATCTCCCCCACAAGGTGTGAGATTGGCAATGCATGTCGTGCGCTCTTTCCACTCTGGTCCAACTTCGACGGCAAGGTCGTCGCATCCGATCTTCCCCCTTGTGGGGGAGATGTCTGGAAGGACAGAGGGGGGCATGCCTCCTCACGGCCGGGAGTTGCCTGATGCAAACCAACTTCACTGCCGAGCAGCTAACCGATCCGCACGTCGCCGAATCCGAGAAGATTCTGCGCAAATGCGTGCATTGTGGTTTCTGTACCGCGACCTGTCCCACCTATGTGACGCTCGGCAACGAGCTCGACAGCCCGCGCGGCCGCATTTATCTCATCAAGGATATGCTGGAAAACGGCCGGGCCGCGGATGCCAAAGTGGTTACACATATCGACCGCTGTCTCTCCTGCCTGGCCTGCGTGACGACGTGTCCCTCCGGCGTCGACTACATGCATTTGGTCGATCATGCCCGGGCCCATATCGAAAAGACCTATAAACGTCCTTTCATGAACCGGTTGACGCGCGCCATCCTCGCGGCGGTGCTGCCCTATCCGGGCCGCTTCCGCCTGGCGTTGAAGCTTGCGAAGATCGGTAGGCCGCTCCAGGGCCTGATGCGTGCGCCGGCCTTGAAGCCGTTTGCCGCGATGCTGGCACTTGCGCCGAAACATATTCCGGCGCCGTCGCCCTTCTCGCTGCCGGCGGTCCATGCTGCGAAGGCGGAAAAGCGCGGCCGGGTCGCGATTCTGACAGGCTGCGCTCAGCCGGTGCTCGATCCCGCGATCAACGAGGCGGCGATCAGGCTTTTGACCCGCCTTGGCATCGAGGTGGTAGCGCCCGCCGGCGAGGTCTGCTGCGGCTCGCTGGTGCATCACATGGGCCGCGAGGAGCAGGCGCTTGCAAGCGCACGGGCAAACGTCGATGTCTGGACGCGCGAGATCGAGAAGGGTGGTCTGGACGCGATCATCATCACCGCCTCCGGCTGCGGCACCACGATCAAGGATTACGGCCACATGCTCCGTCTTGATCCCGCCTATTCACAAAAGGCGACAGGCGTGGCGGCATTGGCGAAGGACATAACGGAATTCCTGGCCTCGCTCGACCTGCCGGCCAATGTGCCGAAGGGCCTGACGGTAACCTATCATTCTGCCTGCTCCATGCAGCACGGCCAAAAGATCACCATGGCGCCGAAACAACTTCTGAAGGCGGCCGGCTTCACGGTGCGCGATCCGGCGGAAGGCCATCTCTGTTGCGGTTCGGCTGGTACCTACAACATCATGCAGCCGGATATCTCCGCGGCGCTGAAGGTGCGCAAGGTGAAGAATATTGAGGCGACGAAGCCGGATGTGATTGCAACCGGAAATATCGGCTGCATCACGCAGATCGCGACCGGCACAGCGATCCCAATTCTGCATACGATTGAACTGCTTGATTGGGCCTATGGCGGCGATATACCGCAAAAATTAAGAGGTTTTCCGTTAGCGTGAGTCGGGCCGGTTTTCGGCCGGTCACGGAGTTCAGCGCTATGCGGCGTACAATCATATTGCTTGCAGGTCTGCTTGGCGCGGCAGGGGCCGCTCACGCCGACAGCCGCTTCTTTTGCTCAACGGACGATAATAGCGCGCGGTTCACGATCGAAAGCGGCTTTCAGGACGAGGCCGGCCACAGGCTCAATCATTTCCGCGGCGCGCTGATCGTCAAGAACAACTCGGTTCCCGAGGCCTTCAGGAAACGCGTGTTCGATTCCAGCAAACTCACGAACCGCTGGTCGAATGACGGTGAACTCCGCCTCGAGATTTTCGATGATGGCAGCGAAGACGCCAAAGACCAGTCACTGAGCCTCGTCATTCTTGCCGAGGGCCGGGGGAAGAATTTTTCGGGCACCTACGGACTGATGGTCAGTGGCGACGGAAAGCCGTTCACCGCCAGCGGCAAGGTCAGCTGCGGCTCCAAGTGAGCCGTAACAGCTTGAACAGCCGCAACAATCTTACCTCACGTCAATATGAAAAGGGCGGCACAAGGCCGCCCGTCGTTATCAAGTAATCAGCGACGTCAGCCGCCGCCGAAGATAGTGCGCAGCACGTCGATGCCCCTGTCCTGGTAGGCGACGTTGCCTTGCTTGTTGCCGGGGCCGATGACGATCACCTTCGTGCCGACCGGCGCGCGCGAATAGAGATGGATGACGTCATTATTCATCATTCGGATGCAGCCGGAAGACATGTTGAGGCCGATCGTCCAGGGTTGATTGGTGCCGTGGATGCGGAAAATGGTGTCGCGTCCGCCCTTGTAGAGATACATGGCGCGTGCGCCGAGCGGATTGTCCTCGCCGCCCTCCTGAAAGGCGGGAATGATATGGCCCTTGCGGGCTTCGCGGATGCGCATCTCGGCCGGTGGCGTCCAGCTCGGCCATTCTGCCTTGCGGCCGACCTTGACGACGCCCGACCATCCGAAGCCATCACGGCCGACACCGATACCGTAGCGCGTGGCGCGGTTCTTCGACTCGACGAAGTAGAGATACTTGTTGTTGGTATCGACGATGATCGTCCCCGGTGCTTCGTCGGTCACGAGCCGCACGAGTTTGCGCTTATACTGCGGCTTGACGAACTTCGACTGCGCGACGCGGACGACCGGCGCAGCATCGTGCGTCGCTGGTTGGGCAACGGCGGGCATTATTGCGACGGAAAACGCAATGCCGGCGGCCACAAGGCCGGAGGCGACTTTCAGCATGATTGATTCCCCTCAAAAGCAAGATCGGGCTGAAGCTACCTGAACTTCAGCCTGATTCAAGATCAGTTGCCGCCGCCATTGCACTTTTCGAGTATGCCGGTCCCGGATGTCCTTGCAGAGCGGAACTAAATCCGGGCGTTACATGACGATAACCCGCGTGCCCACGTTGACGCGTTCGTAAAGGTCGACAACGTCTTCGTTGCGCAGGCGGATGCAGCCGGATGAGACGGCGCTGCCGATCGTCCAGGGTGCGTTGGTGCCGTGGATGCGGTAGAGCGTCGAGCCGAGATACATGGCGCGCGCGCCGAGCGGGTTCTCCGGGCCGCCATCCATGCGCGCAGGCAGATAATGGCCCTTGGCGGCTTCGCGGCTGATCATGTCGGAAGGCGGCGTCCAAGCCGGCCATTCCGACTTACGGGTGATCTTGTGCGCGCCGGCCCACTCGAAGCCCGGCTTGCCGACGCCGACGCCATATCGCCGGGCCTTGCCGTGTGCCATCACGAGATAGAGAAAGCGGTTGTTGGTGTCGATGACGATCGTGCCCGGCTTTTCCTTGGTTTCGTAATCGACCATCTGCGGCAGATATTGCGGCTCGATCTGATGGCGGATCACCGGTACCCCGGGACGAACGGCCGCAACCTGCTGCACGGCCGGTGCCCGGCGGAAGAACCGGCGCTGGAAGAAGCCGCGCGACTGCACGGCCGGGCGCTGATAGACGACGGGACGAACGCCGCCACCGAGCTGGTTGAGCCACGGCGCGGTGAGATCGGGGCTGAGAACGACCGGCGGGCGGCTCGCATAGCGATCGTCGCCGAGCGCCGGCGAGACAAGAAGGCCGATCAGGCCGGCGGCAATCAAGACGGATTTCATCATCGGACGGACTCTCTACAAATGACCGAGAATGCATGAGGGCGGCATTTCTGCCTGACAGAATGCTGCCATCATCCCGCCAGCGAATGGTAAAGATCGATTCATTAAAAGCTGGCCTCCGCAATAAACTTTTCGTCAGGGTTACTCTTCGGTTTGGAAACAAGGTTTCTAAATGGTAAAGCCGGATTCTGAGCGCAGGAGCTTCGGAGAAGAATGAGCGAATCGGGTATCATCACCGGCGACGACGGCAAGAGCCGCTGCCATTGGCACGCGAATCTCCCCGACTACATGCGCTATCACGACGAGGAATGGGGCCGGCCGGTCACCGACGATATCCGCCTCTTTGAGAAAATCTGCCTCGAGGGTTTTCAGTCCGGCCTCTCCTGGCTGACGATCCTGCGCAAGCGCGAGAATTTCCGCGCCGCCTTTGCGGGCTTCGATTTCGAAAAGATTGCGCTCTTCGACGAGCGGGATATCGAGCGCTGCCTTGCCGATGCCGGCATCGTGCGCCATCGTGGCAAGGTCGCCTCGACAATCAACAATGCACGGCACGCGATCGCTTTGAGGGCCGAATTCGGCTCGCTCGCGCATTATTTCTGGAGCTATGAGCCGCAACTCCACGAACGTCCGGCCCTCGTTGACCGCCAGCATGTTGCCGCCAATCCGACGACGCCGGTTTCGGTAAGGATATCGAAGGATTTGAAGAAGCGCGGCTGGACCTTTGTCGGTCCGACCACAGTTTATGCCTTCATGCAGGCAATGGGTCTCGTCAACGATCATATCGAAGGCTGCTTCTGCCGTGCCGAAGTGGAGGCGATGCGCGCGGCATTGGTACGCCCGTGAAAGTGTGGGTCGGAACCGCTGCGGCAGTCCTGTTGTCCACCACGGCGGCATTTGCTCAGGCGCCGCAACTCGACCCTGGCGAAAAGCTCGAGAAGTTGCAGTTTCCGGCCGTTACCATGCAGATCAAAGGCTGGACCAAGTTCGGCAACAGCGATGTCTATACTCTGCCGGTGCGCGCCGGTCAGCGCGTGAAGATCAGCTTCACGACCAAGAGCCAATTCGCCTTTCTTGCGATCTTCGACCTTTCGAAGACGGATGACGAAGCTTTCTTCGGTACGGACGAGGATGGCACGACGCTAGATGTGACCGTAAAGGAAAACACCACGTGGTTTCTGCGGCCCTATTATTCCAAGGTCTCGCCTCGCCGTGGCCTCGGGGCGCCTTATACGCTACTGGTCGAGCCGCAGCCAGTCGGCGAGCCGCAGCCCGCCACACCGCAAGAGCCGGAGCGCCCTTCACTCTTTCCGCCGGCACCCTCGAAATCCGGCACCGGCGAATAGATCAAGATAGTGCGCCGAGCAAGCTGCCAAGCTCGCCAAGGTGGGCGATCTTGCGAAAGCGTGGCGCATCCTTCGGTTCGTCGACGTGCTCCAGAACCCAAGTCATTTCATGCGGCACGAAGACGCCGTAGCTTCCGGCGGCAATCGCCGGCACGATGTCGGATTTCAGTGAATTGCCGACCATCATCGCCCGCTCCGGACCGTCGCCGACCTTCGAGAAAATCCGGCGATAGGTGACTGCTGTCTTCTCCGAGACGATCTCGACGGCATCGAAGAAATCGCCGAGGCCGGATTGTGCGAGCTTGCGTTCCTGGTCGAACAGGTCGCCTTTGGTGATCAGCACGAGCAGGTAATTTCCCGACAGCGCTTCAAGCGTCTCGCGCACATGCGGCATGGTCTCGACCGGATGGGACAGAAGATCGCGGCCCGTATCGAGAATTTGGGCAATCACGCTCGTTGGCACCTTGCCTTCGGTGATTTCGATCGCCGTCTCGATCATCGACAGCGTGAAGCCCTTTATGCCGAAGCCATAGTGGCTGAGATTGCGCTTCTCGGCCTCCAGCAGGCGCTCCGAAATCTTCGGACCCTCGGCGAAATCGGCGAGCAATTCCCTGAAGTGCTCTTCGGTCAGCCGGTAATATTGTTCGTTCTGCCAGAGCGTATCATCGGCATCGAAGCCGATTGTCGTCAGCGCATGTGTGCTCATCTCAAGCTCCTGCAATCCATGAAGCAATCTATTGATGGGCCGCGTCGAGACAAGGGCTTTTGCTTTTTCGTCGCAGCAGGTTGCAGCGGCGTTGAAAAGCAGAGGATCGGCATTAGGTAAAATATTGCCTACCCTGCAGCCAGCCCCGGCTGTGCCTGACACGTGCAGGCCAATAATCAAAAAATAGCGTTCAGCAGTCCGCAAGCGGCCGCTTGCGGCCGACACAAGGAAATTTCTCCATGCGATACAATCAACTCGGAAATACGGGACTTTTCGTCTCGGAAATCTGCCTCGGCACCATGACTTTCGGCGAGGCGGTCAGCGGCACCATATGGGGTTCCATTGCCGATGTGGACCAGAAGGCGGCAGACCAGATCGTCGAGCGCTCGCTCGCTGCCGGCGTCAATTTCATCGACACCGCCGATGTATATTCCTCCGGTGAGTCCGAAAGGCTGCTCGGCCAGGCGCTGAAGAACCTCGATGTCCCGCGCAAGGACGTCGTCATCGCCACCAAGGTTTACGGCGTGATGGGTGACAAGCCGAACGATCGCGGCGCATCGCGCGGTCACATCATGGATTCCGTCGAGGCTAGTCTGAAGCGGCTGCAGACGGACCATATCGATCTCTACCAGATCCACGCAACCGATCCCGTCACCCCGATCGACGAGACGCTGCGCGCTTTCGACGATCTCATCTCGCGTGGTCTCGTGCGCTATATCGGCGTTTCCAACTGGCAGGCGTGGCGGATCGCCAAGGCGCTGGGCATTTCCGAGCGCCGCGGCTTCGCCCGCTTCGAAACCGTCCAGGCCTACTACTCGATCGCCGGCCGCGATCTCGAACGGGAAATCGTGCCGCTGATGAATGAGGAGAAGATCGGCCTGATGGTCTGGTCACCGCTCGCCGGCGGTCTGCTCTCCGGCAAGTTTGGCCCCGGTGCGCCTGGCAACGGCGAAGGCCGCCGCGCCAATTTCGACTTTCCGCCAGTGGACAAGGACAAGGCCTGGGCCTGCGTGGCCGTCATGCGCGAAATTGCCGAGAAGCACGGCAGCAACGTCGCAGCCGTTGCGCTCGCTTATGTCCTCGCAAAGCCGTTCGTGACCAGCGTCATCATCGGCGCGAAGCGCATCGATCAGCTCGACCAGAACCTTGCCGCTGTCAAGCTGAAGCTCGATGCCGGCGACATGCAGAAGCTCGACGAGGTCAGTGCGCTGGCGCCGGAATATCCAGGCTGGATGCTGGCCCGCCAGGGTGCCGCTCGCCGCCCGGAACCGTTTGAGCCGAACGCCTGAGAACGGCGAACTGAAAACGCCGGTGCGGGAATGAACTGACCCCCGAAAGTTGGACAACAGCCTTCGGGGGTTTTACTGATGGCCCTACTTGCCGTGGGCTTTCAGCCAGGCGTTCATGTCCGCGATCTCCGCTTCCTGAGCCTTGATGACGGCTTCGGCGAGTTTGCGGATGTTCGCGTCCTTGCCGTATTGCAGCTCGATCTGTGCCATGTCGATCGCACCCTGATGATGCGGGATCATGCTGCGGACAAAATCTGCATCGGCATCGCCGGTCATTTCAATCGCCATATCCTTGTGCATCTTGGCGTTCGCCTCGGCAAAGGCCTGGCTTGAAGGACCCTGGTCGCCCATCGGCTTGCTCATGTCCATCTGCATATTCGTATGCATCGGCATATCTTGATTCATGTTCGTCTTATCCTGGGCAAGCGCTTCCTGGACAAGCGCTGGGGCGGCGAAGGCGAAGGCTGCGGTAAGGGCAAGAATTTTCAGAGACATGGGACTTCCTTCCTCTGTCTGACATAAGTGCTTTTGCGCGGCAGATACCGCGCGATCGGTATGCGGAAAGTATTGTCAGACAAGGCGGGGAGGTGGTGCCTGCGGTACAGGGCGAAGATCGGCGAGCGCATGTGCAGCGGCCGGTGAAGGATAGGCGAAGACAGACTTCGCGCTTGTATCGATCGTGAGCGGCGGAGGCACGATAAGACATACCGCGCAGAAGGCCACATGAGCCGTGTCGCCTGTTGCGCAGGGATCCTTGGCTGCGCCACTCTCATGCCCGGCCGTATCCATGCCGGCCATATCGTGATGCGTTTCGGCCAGGACGGGCTGTTGCATCGACGCGCACATAGGACAGCCCGCCAGCGCGGACATCGCGCTGTAGAACAGCCAGGCGAAAAGCATCGTCGTGATGGCGAAGACACGCATGCCATCAAGATAGGCACGCCCGGCAAGGAAGCCAAGCGACCCATGTGTGAATTTCAAAGCTTTGCCGCCTTGCGCAGCGCCTCGTTGATGCGCCCCGCCAGCCCTTGCCAGTCGCCTTGAAGTCGTCTTCGGTCCATTCGGGATTGTCGGAGACGTCTAATTCAGTAGGCGGCAATGACCTTGTGGACGATCTGGTAGTCAGCGCTTTCCTCGCCGATCGGTGCGACCGGCCATGACCAGCTGGCGTTGGCCGCAGGCGGCAAGACGCCATGTAAAAGGTCGGTCTCCTCGTGAGTTTTACCGCAGCGGTCGATGACGGCGTAGGAGATGTCGGTCAGAAGGCAGGTTCGGCAGGGCAAGGCGGCCAGATTGGAAAGATGAGCGTCGATCAGCCGAGCCACGCTGTCATCGGGCATCCTGCCCGGCTCTTCCGCCTCATAGCGCCGTTTCACGCCACGGCCGATTTGCGACAGCAGATTCGCCGAGACCGCGAAATCGAGATAGGGCACCGACCGCAGGAAGCCGAGCGGCTCCACCTCTTTCCCTGCCGCGAGATCATCATAACCGGAGAGATCGCGCTCGATGAGCCGGACATTGCGGTAGCCCTTCGTCTTCAGCCAAAGGCGCACCGACGCGACGTGCACGAGATCGACAAGAACCACCGTATCGAAGCTCTTCGAAAGCTCCTTGATCGGCACGTCGCAAAGCAGGCCTGAGCCGAGCACGACGACCGTGCGTGTCTCGCGAAGACCGTCCATCGCGCAGAGGATGGCTGTGCGGCTGTTCTCCTCATGCTCCGCCCATGGCCGGCTACAGCGCCTGGCGCGGGACCAGAGGTTGATGGAATAGCGGATGAACCTGCGGTTCGCCTTGCCCGTGACAGGCAACGTCGCGAGATAGTGAAGTGCCTCGATAATCATGGTCGTTCCCGCAATTCGGTGGGCTGCCCTTCGATCTTCGATTCTGGCTTTCGCTTCAAGTCCCTTCGCCCTTGCCGCTATCCTCCCAATCCGCTAGGAAACCGCCACTGTCACGATTGAGCGGAATGCGTTGGAAATGAACGAGAAGCAGAAGAAACCACAAAAGCTCAAGGCTCGCTTGCCGCGCGGCGTCGTCGACCGTTCGGCCGCCGATATCCGCGCCGTCAACGAGATGACCGCGAAGATCCGCGAAGTCTACGAGCATTATGGTTTCGATCCGGTCGAAACGCCGCTCTTGGAATATACCGATGCGCTCGGCAAGTTCCTGCCGGACAGCGACCGTCCGAACGAGGGTGTTTTCTCGCTGCAGGACGACGACGACCAGTGGATGAGCCTGCGCTACGACCTGACGGCGCCGCTCGCCCGCCATGTCGCGGAGAATTTCAACGAGATCCAGCTACCCTACCGCACCTATCGCGCCGGCTACGTGTTCCGCAATGAAAAGCCGGGCCCCGGCCGCTTCCGCCAGTTCATGCAGTTCGACGCCGACACCGTCGGCGCGCCAGGTGTTCAGGCCGATGCCGAAATGTGCATGATGATGGCCGATACGCTGGAAGCCCTCGGCATCAAGCGCGGGGATTATGTTATCCGGGTGAACAACCGCAAGGTTCTGGATGGCGTGCTGGAGGCGATCGGTCTCGGCGACGAGGACAAGGCAGGCCAGCGCCTCAACGTGCTGCGCGCCATCGACAAGCTCGACAAGTTCGGCCCTGAGGGCGTGCGGCTTTTGCTCGGCGAAGGCCGCAAGGATGAATCCGGTGACTTCACCAAGGGCGCGGGGCTGACTTCGCAGCAGATTGATCGATTACTTGATTTCATCAATATCTTGCAGACGGCAGAAACGGCACTCGGTTCACATCCGATGGTGCAAAACCCGGTGGCCAGTGCCGAGATTGATGGAGGGGCTATTTTTGACACGCTTCACAACAACTTCAAAGATTCTCCTAAAGGCATTGAAGGGGTTCTTGAGCTAAAGCAGATTTGGCAATTGGTTGAAGCAGCGGACTACGGTCCAGATCGCATCAAGATCGACCCCTCTGTCGTCCGCGGCCTCGAATACTACACCGGCCCTGTCTACGAAGCCGAACTGCTCTTCGACGTGACCAACGAAAAGGGCGAAAAGGTTGTCTTTGGCTCCGTTGGTGGCGGTGGCCGTTATGACGGCCTCGTCTCCCGCTTCATGGGCCAGCCGGTTCCGGCAACCGGCTTCTCGATCGGCGTTTCGCGCCTGATGACGGCGCTGAAGAACCTCGGCAAGCTTGGCCAGAGCGAGGTCATCGAACCGGTGCTCGTCACAGTCATGGATGGCCAGGATATGGATGCTTTGGGCCGCTACCAGCGCATGACGCAAGCGCTGCGCGCCGCCGGCATCCGCGCCGAAATGTTCCAGGGCAACTGGAAGAAGTTCGGCAACCAGCTGAAATATGCCGACCGCCGCGGCTGCCCAATCGCCATCATCCAGGGCGGCGATGAGCGTGCCCAAGGCGTCGCGCAGATCAAGGACCTGATCGAAGGCAAGCGCTTGTCCGGTGAGATCGAGGACAATGCCAGCTGGCGCGAGGCGCGCGTGGCGCAGGAGACCGTCGCCGAGGCCGATCTGGTGGCCAAGGTGAAGGAAATCCTGGCGGCTCAGGCGGAGGATCGCGCGAGGGCGGGCGGCAATGGGTGATTTTCCACTCCCCAACCCCTCCCCACAAAGGGGAGGGCCCCTGAGCGCCGCCGTCCTGCCCAACGCAGCATTCGCTTGGTCGACCGCGCTGCTTATCTCTTTCGGCGATCGCCGCGGGTTAGTCCTTCTCCCTTGTGGGGAGGGGTTGGGGAGGGGACTTTATTCGGGAGCCACCCCATGGCCCTGATCAACCTCCCCGGTTTCGCCAACGACCTCCTGGACGAATTTACCGCCCGCAAGACGGAGCGGATCGACACGCCGGTCATCCAGCCGGCCGAGCCCTTCCTCGACATTGCCGGCGAAGACCTCCGCCGCCGCATCTTCATGACGGAAAGCGAAACCGGCGCCAGCCTCTGCCTGCGGCCGGAATTCACCATTCCCGTCTGCACCCGCCACATCGAGACGGCAACTGGCACGCCGAAACGCTATTCCTATCTCGGCGAAGTCTTTCGCCAGCGCCGCGAGGGTGGAAACGAATTCTATCAGGCAGGCATCGAAGACCTTGGCGACATCAATATCGCCAGCGCCGACGCCCGCGCGATCGGCGATGCGACCGGCATCCTGGCGCGGCTTCTTCCTGGCAAACGCCTCACGGTCACGCTGGGCGATCAGGCCGTCTTCGAAGCCGTGGTCCAGGCGCTCGGCCTACCGCTCGGATGGCAGAAGCGGCTGATCCATGCCTTCGGCAATATGGGCCAGCTTGAAGCGCTGCTCGCGAGCCTCGTCAGCCCGCAATTCGTGACCGATCTGGATGACGATGTCGCACGGCTGATCGCCGCCGGCGACGAGGCAGCACTCATTGCCCATATCGACGCGACGATGCACAGAACCGGCTATTCCTCGAACGCCAGCCGCTCGCCGGCTGAAATCGCTCGCCGGCTGAAGGAGAAGTTGGTCCTTTCGCAAACGCGCCTCGATGATGCGGCCTTCCGCGTGCTCGAAGAGTTCCTGTCGCTGAGGGTGCCGCTCATCAATGCGTCGGCCGCTCTGGCCGGTTTTGCCGATGCCGCCGGGCTGAAGCTCGGCAATGCGCTCTCTCGCTTCGATGGCCGGGTGGCCGCCCTCGGCAATGCCGGGATCGACCTCGCCTCCATCGATTATCGCGCCGCCTTCGGCCGCCCTCTCGATTATTACACCGGCCTTGTCTTCGAGGTGGGCATCCAGGGTTCGTCCGCCGTGCTCGCAGGCGGCGGACGCTTCGACAGGCTGTTGACGCTGCTGGGCGCCAAGGACCGCATTCCAGCCGTTGGCTTCTCGCTCTGGCTCGACCGCATCGAAACGGAAAGGGCGGCCCCATGACCATCACCATCGCGCTGCCCTCCAAGGGCCGGATGAAGGACGATGCCTCGACACTCTTCGAGCGCGCCGGCATGAGGATCATCGCCGTCGGCAATGACCGCTCCTATCGCGGCCGTGTCGAGGGTTGGGACGACGTCGAGATCGCCTTCCTGTCGGCCTCGGAAATATCGCGCGAACTCGGCAACGGCACCATCGATTTCGGCGTGACCGGGGAAGACCTGGTGCGCGAAGGGCTGGCGGAAGCCGACAGGCGCGTCGAATTCTGCGCCCGCCTCGGTTTCGGCCGCGCCGACGTGGTGGTTGCCGTTCCTGAGATCTGGCTCGATGTCGACACCATGGCCGATCTCGGCGATGTCGCGGCCGACTTCCGCGCCCGCCATGGCCGCCGTTTGACCATCGCAACCAAGTATTGGCGGCTGACGCAGCAGTTCTTCTCCAGCCAGCATGGCATCCAGCTCTACCGCATCGTCGAAAGCCTTGGTGCGACGGAAGGGGCCCCGGCCTCCGGCTCCGCTGATATCATCGTCGACATCACCTCGACCGGCTCCACCTTGAGGGCGAACCATCTGCGGGTGCTGAACGACGGTGTGATCTTGCGCTCGGAAGCCTGCCTCGTCCGCGCCCGCAAGGAGAGCCACGCCGGCGAGCCGTCGGTGGCGAGGATCATAGAGGCGGTGCGCAGCGCCCTTTGATTTCTGCAAAGAACCAAACGAACAACCCGCCGTCTTTCCGACGGCGGGTTTCTTCTGCTTGGGAGGATGTTGCGCGCTTAGGCGGCAACGGCATATGCGCCACGGCGTGCATCCAGCGAATAGGCGCCCGGGCCGAAGGTGGCGAGGAGGATATAGGCGCCGGCAAGCGTCAGGTTCTTCATCAGCATGATCTGGTTGAGCACGTTGATCCAGCCATTGGCCGCAGCCGGAAAATCCGGAACGTTGATCGTGCCGCTGTGGAAGACGAGGCCGGTGAAGGCGCAGAAGAGGGCGAGTGCCCAGCCGACGATACGGGTCTGGAAACCAACGAGGACGGCAAGCCCGGCAACAAGCTCAAAGAGGCCAGCGGCATAGGCGAGAAGTGTTGCGGCAGGAAGGCCGGCACCGCTGATCATCCCGGCCGTACCGGCCGGATCGGTGAGCTTGCCGAAGCCGGACATGATGAACATAAACGAAAGCAGGATGCGGGCGACAAGAAGGACGATGTTGGTGGTATTCGACATGGACGCGATCTCCGTTTGAATTGCTCTGGAGGTCCCCGTGCCCCGGCACCGTTTGAACCCCGATTGGCCGGCGTTGTCGCCTTTTTTGGGCACGATGAAAAGATAAACAAATGAGGATGGTTTGTTCACTAATCTGAAACGATCACTCCGTTGAGCGGCTTGTCTTTTGCGTCGCCGGTCTTCTATGTTCGCCACCCGCCCCCAGGAGAAAATGGCATGGCAGACCTTTCCGCATTTCCGATCACCAAGCGCTGGCCGGCGCAGAACCCAAATGTTATTCAGCTTTATTCGCTGCAAACGCCGAACGGCGTGAAGATAGCGATCGCGCTGGAAGAGCTCGGTCTGCCTTACGAGCCGCATTACATCTCCTTTGGAACCAACAATCAGAAGTCTCCCGAATTCCTCTCGCTCAATCCGAATGGCCGCATACCGGCGATCATGGATCCGAACGGGCCGGGCGGGAAGCCGATCGGCCTCTTCGAATCAGGCGCGATTCTCCTCTATCTCGCGGAAAAAACCGGCCAGCTCCTGCCCCCGGATGCTGTGGGGCGCTACGAGACCATCCAGTGGGTGTTCTTCCAGATGGCGGGCGTCGGCCCGATGTTCGGCCAGTTCGGCCATTTCTACAAGTTCGCGGCCGACAAGGTCGCCAACAATTCCTATCCGATGGAGCGTTACCGCGACGAAGCCAAGCGGCTGCTGAGCGTGCTGGAAGCGCGCCTTGAGGGACGGCAGTGGATCATGGGCGACGCCTACACCATCGCGGACATCACCACATTCCCATGGATCCGCGGCGCCGACATCTTCTACGGCGGCCGGGAAGTCCTGGACTACGCGAAGTTCCCCTCCGTCATGGCCTGGCTCGAACGCTGCATCGCGCGTCCGGCAAGTGCCAAGGGTCTGAATATCCCTGTGAAGCCGGAGTAATCCGGCCTAAAGGAAGAGGCCGGTCGCAGGAACGGCCCTTAGAATTAGCGGCTTTGCGGGAAGCTTTTTATGCCGTTCGTTCTATATTTGTTCCGTATCTCGTGTAATGTTCGCATCTAACGAGGCGAGTCTGGGAGGTAGCAGATGGAAGACAAGCGCACTGCATTTCGCAAACTGCACGAAGCACTGGGCGCGTTCATTATCCCCAATCCCTGGGATATCGGCACAGCCCGGATTTTAGCTGCCTTGGGTTTTCCAGCGCTCGCCACCACCAGCGCTGGCATGGCGTTCTCTCTGGGCGTCGCGGAGGGCGCCGTCTCACGAGAAGACACCTTGGACCATTGCCGATCCATCGTGGCCGCAACGCCGCTCCCCGTCTCGGCCGACCTCGAAAAAGGCTTCGGCGACAGTCCGCAGAGTGCTGCCGAGACGATCCGAGCCGCCGCCGACATCGGTCTCGCCGGGTGTTCGCTTGAAGATCATACCGGCCGGCGCGATGATCCGATCTATGATTTCACGCTGGCGGTAGAGCGTATAGAGGCGGCTGTCGAGGCCCGCCGTTCTCTGCCGCACGATTTCGTGCTGACGGCGCGTTGTGAGAATTTTTTGTGGGACCGCGCCGATCTCGACGACACGATCCGGCGACTGCAAGCGTTCGAGAAGGCCGGAGCCGACGTGCTCTATGCACCCGGCCTTCGTGACCTTCGCACGATCCGGTTGGTTTGCAAGGCCGTGACGAAGCCCGTCAACGTTGTGATGGGAATGCCCGGCGCAACGTTCAGCGTGGCAGAGTTGGCGGAGGCGGGCGTCAAGCGGATAAGTGTCGGTTCGGGGCTGGCGAGGCTCGCCTTCGGCACGTTCGTGAACGCGGCGCGGGAAATGCGATCGGCAGGTACCTTCCGTTTCTCAGACCAGGCGATGAGCTTTGCGGAGCTGGAGGGTTTTTTCACCGGAACGACGAAGACATGAGAATGTCGCGAAACTCCTGGCCTGCCGGTGCGATATTCCACGGTTGCGCTCCTTGGAGCAATTGATAGAATCGTAACATGATCCGCCGCGCTTTCCGCTACCAGCTCGCTCCGACCGCCGAACAGGAAGTCCTGTTGCGGCAGTTCGCGGGTGTTGTGCGGCTGGTCTATAATCTGGCGCTGGAGCAGCGCAGGGACTGGTGGCGGCATTACCGGCGGCAGACCGGGAACCGCTTGAACGACATCGCCCAGGCGCGGGAATTGACCGCACTGCGGGCCGCGTTCGACTGGATTGCCGCCGTGCATGTGACGCCCCAGCAGCAGGCCCTGCGCGATCTGGACAAGGCGTATGCCAACTTCTTCGCCGGGCGCGCAGGATATCCCTCGCGGCCCGCAAGAAGGGCGTGAACGGCGCCTTCCGCTTTCAGGGGCGGGAGATCGAGGTCAAGCGCCTGAACGGCAAGTGGTCCGCCGCGCGCCTTCCCAAGATCGGCTGGGTGAAGTTCCGCGACACGCGGCGCCTGCGTGGCAAGACCATGAATGTGACGGTGAGTCTGGCGGCGAACGGCTGGCACATCGCCTTCGCCTGCGAAATCGACCATGCCGTCCCGCAAAACGATTTGCCCGCCGTGGGGATCGACCGGGGCGTGGCGAACACGCTGACGCTTTCGACCGGGGAGCATTGGTGGATGCCTGCCGGCCTTGCGGAGATCGAGCCCAGGAAGCGCCGGGCCCAGCGCGTTCTGGCGCGGCGCAAGCGCGGGTCGAGCCGCCACGCCAAGGCCCGCCGCCGCGTTGCCGCCTTGCAGGCCCGTGCTGCCCGCATCCGGCAGGATTGGCGGCACAAGGCCAGTCTTGATATCGCCCGTCGCTTCGCAACGGTCGTGCTGGAAGACCTCGCCACGCGCAACATGACGCGCAGCGCCAGGGGAACCGTGGACGCGCCCGGAACCAACGTCTGCCAGAAGGCGGGCCTGAACCGGGCGATCCTCGAACAAGGCTGGCACGGCTTTGAAACCGTGTTGGCCGACAAGCTCGAAGAACGGGGCGGATACCTGTGCAAGGTCGATCCCCGCCACACCTCGCAGACCTGTTCGGCCTGCGCAGCCGTGGACAGGGAAAGCCGCGAAAGCCAAGCGTCTTTCCGCTGTTGCCAATGCGGCTTGCGCGCCCATGCCGACCACAATGCTGCAATCAACATCCTGCGTCGGAACACGGCGTCTATGATCGTGGAGGAAGGGCAGCCGCTCTCCGTTGAAGCGATAACCATCGGCGGAGCTTCGCGCCCCCTCGGAAATCCCCCGCTTTCAAGCGGGGGAAGATGTTAACTTGCGTATGTCGTCTGAGCCTCGGGCTGGCAGGATCCAATTATTTCCGCTGCGGCGTGTGCCATGGCGACAAGGATGCGGGAGGCTTCCGGCACATAGGCACGGTCGTCTCCCTTTACGGGCCTCTCTCGGATGATCGCGTATCGAATGTTTTCCGGATAGGTCCACGCGCTTGTAAGAAAGTCGTGCACGCTCACGTCTTGGCCGCGCACGCTAACAGCAGCGTCTCTATCGCTCTCACGGTATCCAGCAGCCTCCACGCGCTCACAAGCATCGATCGCTGCGGCCATCATCCATTTCCCTCCAGGTTCGCTGATTCCCGCTGCCCGAAAGCCAATTGAAAATTCCTTGTGGCAACTGTCGGTCTACACTTTGCCACGGCACATTCTTCTAGAACAGACCGCTCGCAAATGCTGCTTTTGCCCGAGGCGCTGGACGACTACGTCGGACCGGACAATCCGGTCCGCTTCATCGAAGCTTTCGTGGATCGACTGGACCTAACGATCACCGGTTTCATCCGTGTGACGCCGAAGGCGACTGGGGCGGCCGCGCCATGATCCTGCCGACCTTCTGGCCGGCTGACCCCAGCGCTGCCTTCGCGCACAACTGGCCGGATTGGCTGAAAATCTGACCAAAGCCACCGTCGATCACGCGTTTCCCCACGGTCTGCCTGACGTTCGCGTCCAATTTCATTGTCGCCGAAAAGCCCCAGCATTCTCGGTATGGCCGGTCGCAGGATCGGCCTTTCTCTTACGATGCTTGCGCTTGTTGCCGGCTTGCCGACTGGTTTGCCCCATCCAGCTTGAAGCGCGGAAAGATGAAGACCCCCGCCATGCTGCCACTGAATTTTTCCTCCACTCCGCTCGATTCACCCATGCAGAAAACCGGTTGACGCAGGCTGTTCGGCATCATGATCGTGGTGGAAAAGCAGAAGGACGACGAAAGTGTTGTGGCTTGTTCGAAAAGCGCGAGGATATGCCCCCGATCTTTCGGATCATAGCAGCGCAGCAGGCTCAGAAGGCCGCATTCCTGTGCCGAAAGGCCATGCAGCAGGCTGCTCCAGTCGCCGAGGCGGATGATTCCGCTTGAAAAGTCGCCGGCCCAGGCCTCGGAGACCGAAAATTGAGCAATCATATCCTGATTACGATGGGTCAGATCCAGCGAGCCAGGCATCAGGGGGGCGGCAACAGTTGCTTTGGCGATTTTAAACAAGGGGTTCCCCGGTTCGGGCGCAGTCTCCGCTGCGCTGCGGTCAGAGCGAAACAGGGTCATACGGCGCCAGGCATCATGCCTGCGGTCTGGAACCTCGATCGCCGGCGGGGCACTGAGGCTTGCTCTTGCTTGTCGCGCAAACGTTCGTCGCCGAATGTTCGCGCAGGTTGAGACGGCGTTCTGGCCTCGCTGGCGGGTGAAAACGATCCTCGAACGCACATCAATTGCAGCGCGGATTTATAGGAGCTTTTCGCCAAACGGCAACGGCTTTTTCGGGGCGGAACCCTCGTCCGGCCAAGACGGTTCAACCGGCTATTTTGCTGGAAAACGTCGCATGAGAAGTACAAAGAATCAATTTGTGATGGATTGTGCGTGGTTTCGCTTCGCAAAGAAGTGGTTTTTGCCCGGCAAATGCCTCCTTAAGCGAAATTCGAATATTTGTTGAAAAATCTGGCGGCGCAAGCTTCGCGAAAGCTCCGGGCTGGTGGCGGCAAGAGAACGGGCCAAGTTAAACGCTTTGGAAAGTCGACGGCTTGCCCTGCGCGTGCGCAGCTGCGAATCGCGCTCAAAAAAAAGGGCGGCCCGAAGACCGCCCTTCCTGAACTGAACCGGATGGCTCAGATGCGAGACCTCAGTCTCACATCATGTCCATGCCGCCCATTCCGCCCATGCCGCCCGGCATCGCCGGAGCGTCCTTCTTCGGCAGCTCGGCGATCATCGCTTCCGTGGTGATCAGCAGCGAAGCAACCGAGGCTGCATTCTGCAGAGCCGTACGGACGACCTTGACCGGGTCGACGATACCCATGGCGATCATATCGCCATATTCGCTGGTCTGGGCGTTGTAGCCGTAGTTGTCGTCATTCTTGTCGAGGATCTTGCCGACGACGATCGAAGCTTCGTCACCAGCGTTGTCAGCGATCTGGCGAACCAGCGACTGCAGCGCCTTGCGAACGATGTTGATGCCGGCTTCCTGATCGTCGTTCACGCCCTTGGACGTGATCTTGACGGAGGAACGGAGCAGGGCAACGCCGCCGCCCGGGACGATACCTTCCTGAACAGCAGCGCGCGTCGCATTGAGGGCGTCGTCGATGCGGTCCTTCTTTTCCTTCACTTCGACTTCCGTCGAGCCGCCGACGCGGATAACGGCAACGCCGCCTGCGAGCTTGGCAAGGCGTTCCTGCAGCTTCTCGCGGTCGTAGTCGGAGGTGGTTTCTTCGATCTGCGCCTTGATCTGCGCAACGCGGCCTTCGATGTCGGACTTGGCGCCGGCGCCGTCGACGATCGTGGTGTTTTCCTTGGAGATCGAAACCTTCTTGGTGCGGCCGAGCATGTCGAGGGTGACGGACTCGAGCTTGATGCCGAGATCTTCGGAGATGACCGTACCACCGGTGAGGATCGCGATGTCCTCGAGCATGGCCTTGCGGCGGTCGCCGAAGCCCGGAGCTTTGACGGCAGCAATCTTCAGCCCGCCGCGCAGCTTGTTGACGACGAGCGTTGCAAGCGCTTCGCCTTCGACGTCTTCAGCGATGATCAGCAGCGGCTTGCCGGTCTGAACGACGGCTTCGAGAACCGGAAGCATCGACTGCAGGTTGGAGAGCTTCTTCTCGTGCAGAAGGATATAGGCGTCGTCGAGGTCAGCAACCATCTTTTCCGGGTTGGTCACGAAGTACGGGCTGAGATAGCCGCGGTCGAACTGCATGCCTTCGACGACTTCGAGTTCGGTTTCGGCGGTCTTGGCTTCTTCGACAGTGATGACGCCTTCGTTGCCGACCTTCTGCATGGCTTCAGCAATGTCGCGACCGACCTGGCTGTCGCCGTTTGCGGAGATCGTGCCGACCTGTGCAACTTCTTCCGAAGTGGAGATCTTCTTGGCCTTGGCCTGGAGATCCTTGACGACTTCAGTAACGGCAAGATCGATACCGCGCTTCAGATCCATCGGGTTCATGCCGGCTGCAACGGCCTTGTTGCCTTCGCGAACGATGGCCTGAGCAAGAACGGTTGCGGTCGTGGTGCCGTCACCGGCGATGTCGTTGGTCTTCGAAGCGACTTCGCGGACCATCTGGGCGCCCATGTTTTCGAACTTGTCGTCCAGTTCGATTTCCTTGGCGACCGAAACACCGTCCTTGGTGATGCGCGGCGCGCCGAAGGACTTGTCGATGATGACGTTGCGACCCTTCGGGCCGAGCGTTACCTTGACTGCGTCAGCGAGGATATCGACGCCGCGCAGCATCTTTTCGCGCGCGGTGCGGCCGAACTTAATTTCTTTAGCTGCCATTTTGAAAACTCCTGAGAAGGGTTGTCAGCGATTTCGGGTAAAAAGCGACCGGCTGGATCAGCCGATGATGCCCATGATGTCGGCTTCCTTCATGATCAGAAGGTCTTCGCCGTTGATCTTGACTTCTGTGCCGGACCACTTGCCGAACAGAACGCGGTCGCCAGCCTTGACGTCGAGAGCGACGACCTTGCCGGACTCGTCACGAGCGCCGGAGCCGACGGCGACGATTTCGCCTTCCTGCGGCTTTTCCTTAGCGGTATCGGGAATGATGATGCCGCCTTTGGTCTTTTCTTCGGATTCAACGCGGCGAACGACGACGCGGTCGTGAAGGGGGCGGAAATTGGTGCTTGCCATTGTCTAATCCCTCGATCAAATGACATTCGCAGGCCGGGCGGCCCACATGGATAAGTGTTAGCACTCTCCGTTGAGGAGTGCTAGCGCCGAGCATTTAGGGATGGCTCCAGAAGGAGTCAAGAAGCCCCATCACGGAATTTTGCGCCGGAATTGTGAAGAGGGCGGGAATTGTTTGAAGCATCGCCCGATTCGACGCGTGTCGGTTGCCTGAGCGTCGGAGTGCCCGCGCAGGCTGTAAACGGCGTGGCGTTCCTCTCGTGGAAGGTCCGACGGTTTTTCCTGAAGATCGCCCGAAAATCCCTTGCCATCGCGGCATGCCTTTGCAATGTCACGCCTGACTGAAAGCAAATCGGGAAATCGGATGGCCAAGCGGATTAGAAGTTTTGCGGAGATCACCAGCCAGTATGATGCGGTGTTCTGCGATGTCTGGGGCGTGCTGCACAATGGCGTCGATCCCTTCCCGACGGCCGCTGCCGCTCTGGAAGCCGCGCGCGGCGAGGGGCTTGCCGTCATCCTCATCACCAATTCGCCGCGCATCGCGCCTCAGGTGGTCGCCCAGCTTCGCCAGATCGGCATCCAGGACGGCGCCTATGACCGGATCGTCACCTCCGGCGACGTCACCCGCGGCCTGATCGCCGAAGGCCCGAAGAAGGTGTTCCTGCTTGGCCCGGATCGCGATCTGGCCATCATCGAAGGTCTCGGCGTCGAGCGCGTCGATGCGAAGGACGCTCAATCCGTGGTCTGCACCGGTTTCTTCGACGACGAGACGGAAAAGCCGGAAGACTACACGGATATGCTCAAGGATTTTCAGGCACGCAACGTGCCGATGGTCTGCGCCAATCCGGACCTCGTCGTTGAACGTGGTCACCGCATCATCCCCTGCGCCGGCGCCATGGCTGCCTATTACCACCAGTTGGGCGGCGAGATCCGCATCGCCGGAAAGCCGCACGCGCCGATCTACGACGCCGTGCTGAAAACCGCGCACGAACTCCACGGCGATTTCCCGAAAAGCCGCATTCTCGCCATCGGCGACGGCATGCCGACGGATGTGCACGGCGCTCTCGATTACGGCCTCGATCTCCTCTATATCAGCGGCGGTATCCACGCGAAGGAATACACGCTGAACGGCGAGACCGACGAGGCGATCCTGCATGCCTATCTCGAACGCGAGAAGGCCGCGCCCAAGTGGTGGATGCCGCGCCTCGCATAATAAGAAGCCCGCCGATGACCGTTTTTCACCGCAATGAAACCCGCGAACCCTTGCCTGCCCACCTGAAGGGCGGGGTGATTGCCATCGGCAATTTCGACGGCGTTCATCGCGGCCATCAATCGGTGCTGAACCGCGCGCTGGAAATCTCGAACGAGCGGGACATCCCGGCGCTGGTGCTGACTTTTGAGCCGCATCCCCGCACGGTCTTCAGGCCGGAAACACCGGTCTTCCGCATCACGCCTGCACCCCTGAAGGCCCGCATCCTGGAAGCGATCGGCTTCAACGCCGTTATCGAATATCCCTTCGACCGCGAATTCTCGCAGCGCTCGCCGGACGACTTCATCCACGGCATCTTGAAGGACTGGCTGGGCGCCTCCGAAGTCGTCACCGGCTTCGACTTCCATTTCGGCAAGAATCGCGAGGGCGGCCCGGCCTTCCTTATGGATGCCGGCCATAAATACGGTTTCGGCGTCACGCTGATCGACGCCTTCCGCGACGAGAATGCCGAGGTCGTCTCATCGAGCCGCATCCGCGAGTTGTTGAAGGAAGGCGATGTCAGCGAGGCCGCCGCGCTGCTCGGCTACCGCTACACAGTCGAGGCTGAGGTGATCGGCGGCGAAAAGCTTGGCCGCGAGCTCGGTTTTCCAACCGCAAACATGCAGCTTCCGCCGGAGGCCGAACTTGCAGCCGGCATCTACGCCGTCCGCTTCCGCCTGGACGACGGCAAGCTCTACGATGCAGTTGCGAGCTACGGCCGCCGCCCGACGGTGATCGAAAACGGTGCGCCGCTGCTGGAGACCTATCTCTTCGATTTCAGCGGCGACCTCTACGGCCGGACCTGTTCCGTCTCCTTCTTCGGCCACCTGCGGCCCGAACTGAAGTTCGACGGCCTGGAACCGCTCGTCGAGCAGATCAAGCGTGACGAGCAGGAGGCGAGGGCGCTGCTTGCGGGTGTCCGGCCGCTCGGCGAACTCGACCTTAAGCTTTGTTTCGTCTGACGCCGCGATGCCGGTGGGCACGGCCTCAAATCCCTCTTCCTTTTCCCGGCAAAAACGCCTATGAACCGCCGCTATGAATAAAGTCCGGCTGTCGAGTGCGATGCGAATTATCGGCCCGGCCTTCCGCGCGCGCTGAGCCGCCGGAAGGTCCGGGTTTTTGGCGCTTGGGCAAACGAGCGCTTCCGTCATCAGACATTTTTGAAGCCGTCGCGCCTTGAAGGCGCCCAGAAACGATTGCTGAAACATGACCGACACAGCCGAAAAGATCGACTACTCGAAGACCCTCTACCTGCCCGAAACCGACTTCCCGATGCGCGCCGGCCTGCCGCAGAAGGAGCCGGAAATCGTTGCACGCTGGCAGCAGATGGGCCTCTACAGGAAGCTGCGCGCATCCGCTGCCGGACGCGAGAAATTCGTCCTCCATGACGGCCCGCCCTATGCGAACGGCAACATCCATATCGGCCACGCGCTGAACAAGATCCTCAAGGACGTCATCAACCGCTCGTTCCAGATGCGCGGCTTTGACGCCAACTACGTTCCCGGCTGGGACTGCCACGGCCTTCCGATCGAATGGAAGATCGAGGAGAAGTACCGCGAGAAGGGCAAGAACAAGGACGAAGTTCCGATCAACGAATTCCGCAAGGAATGCCGCGACTTCGCCGCCGGCTGGATCAAGGTTCAGTCCGAGGAGTTCAAGCGCCTCGGCATCGAGGGCGACTTCGATAATCCCTATACGACGATGCACTTCCACGCCGAATCGCGCATTGCCGGCGAGCTTTTGAAGATCGCAAGAAGCGGCCAGCTCTACCGCGGCTCCAAGCCGGTCATGTGGTCGGTCGTCGAGCGCACTGCGCTGGCGGAAGCCGAAGTCGAATACGCCGATGTCGAAAGCGACATGATCTGGGTGAAGTTCCCCGTCGCGGAAGGCCCCGCCGCTCTGGCCGGCGCCTTCGTGGTCATCTGGACGACGACCCCCTGGACGATCCCGGGCAACCGCGCGGTCGCGTTCTCGTCGCGCTACCCCTATGGCCTCTACGAAGTTGCGACCGCCGAGAACGACTTCGGCCCGCAGCCGGGCGAGAAGCTGATCTTTGCCAGGCGCTTGGCTGAGGAGTCCGCTGCCAAGGCGAAAGTGACCTTCAATTTCGTTCGCGATATTAAAGCGGATGAACTTGCCGCCGTCACCTGCGCGCACCCGCTGCACGGCCTGGGCGGCGGCTATGATTTCCAGGTGCCGCTGCTTGATGGCGAGCATGTGACCGATGACGCCGGTACCGGTTTCGTCCATACCGCCCCCAGCCACGGTCGCGAGGACTTCGACGCCTGGATGGACAATATGCGGGAGCTCGAAGCGCGCGGCATCTCGTCCACGATCCCGTTCCCGGTCGACGATGCCGGCTTCTTCACCATCGACGCGCCCGGCTTCGGCCCGGATGCGGAAGGCGGCGCGGCGCGCGTTATCGACGACAGCGGCAAGAAGGGTGATGCCAATGAGCGCGTCATCAAAGCGTTGATCGCCCGTCACGCGCTCTTCGCACGCGGCCGCCTGAAGCACTCTTATCCGCATTCCTGGCGCTCGAAGAAGCCGGTCATCTTCCGCAACACGCCGCAGTGGTTCGTCCACATGGACAAGGAGCTCGGCGACGGAACGACGCTGCGCTCCCGTGCGCTGAACGCGATCGATGATACCCGCTTCGTTCCGGCTGCCGGCCAGAATCGCCTGCGCGCCATGATCGAACAGCGCCCGGACTGGGTGCTTTCGCGCCAGCGCGCCTGGGGCGTGCCGATCTGCGTCTTCGTCGACGAGCAAGGCCAGATCCTGCAGGACGACGAGGTCAATGCCCGCATCCTCGAAGCCTTCGAAAAGGAAGGCGCCGACGCCTGGTTCGCCGAAGGTGCGCGTGAGCGTTTCCTCGGCAAGAAGGCGAACGAGCCGTGGAAGCAGGTCATGGATATCCTCGACGTCTGGTTCGACTCGGGCTCCACGCACACCTTTACGCTGGAAGACCGCCCGGACCTTAAGTGGCCGGCCGATCTCTATCTCGAAGGCTCGGACCAGCATCGCGGCTGGTTTCATTCCTCGCTGCTCGAATCGGCCGCTACCCGCGGCCGCGCGCCCTACAACGCCGTCCTCACCCATGGCTTCACCATGGACGAGAAGGGCGAGAAGATGTCGAAGTCCAAGGGCAACGTCACTGCGCCGCAGGAAGTTATGAAGGACGCCGGTGCGGATATCCTCCGCCTCTGGGTCATGACCTCCGACTACGCGGACGACCTTCGCGTCGGCAAGACGATCATCCAGACGAATGTCGATGCCTACCGAAAGCTCCGCAACACGATCCGCTGGATGCTTGGCACACTCGCCCACGACAAGGGCGAAGTGATCGCGCTCGCCGATCTGCCGGAACTGGAGCAGCTGATGCTCCACCGCCTGGCCGAGCTCGACGAGCTCGTGCGCGAGAACTACGATGCCTTCGACTTCAAGAAGATCGCCCGCGCGCTGATCGACTTTGCCAATGTCGAGCTCTCGGCCTTTTATTTCGACATCCGCAAGGACACGCTCTACTGCGATGCGCCGTCGAGCCAGCGGCGCCGTGCGGCTCTCCATGTCATCCGCAATATCTTCGATAGCATGGTGACCTGGATGGCGCCGATGCTGCCCTTCACGATGGAAGAGGCGTGGCTGTCGCGCGATCCGTCGGCGGTCTCGGTTCATCTCGAGCAGTTCCCGGCGATCCCGCCTGAATGGAAGAACGAGGCGCTGGCCGGCAAGTGGAAGAAGGTCCGTGCGATCCGTTCGGTCGTCACCGGCGCTCTGGAGATCGAGCGAAAGGACAAGCGGATCGGCTCGTCGCTGGAAGCAGCGCCCGTCGTGCATGTCACGGACGGCGTGCTTCGCGCTGCTCTTGATGGGCTGGATTTCTCGGAAATCTGCATCACCTCGGATATTGCCGTCGACGGCGCCGAGGGGCCGGCCGAAGCCTTCCGGCTGCCGGAAGTTCCCGGAGTCAGCGTCGAGCCAGCACTTGCCGAGGGCACCAAATGCGCCCGCTCCTGGCGTATCACCAAGGATGTCGGCTCCGATCCGCAGTATCCGGATGTATCGGCGCGCGATGCCGCTGCATTGCGTGAACTCGGATTGTAATACTGAAGAAAATTGCCGGATGAATTGCTCTTTTGCAGTTCATCCGGTAAAAGCTGCCTGAAAATGGCCGGATTTTTACGTCAGGGGGACGATCATCCGGTAGGGCGATGATTGCACCGGCATGGCTGGAAGGGTTTTCATGTTAGCGACGCGTTGGTTCCGTGCAGGCGCTTGCCTGGCTGTTGTTGTGGCGGCGGGCTCGATGGCTTCCGGCTGCAGCCCGACCTACGGTACAGGCACGACGGCGATGGAGCAGCTTGGCGACGATATCGGCCAGTCCGTGTCTCTGGCTCCCCGCGAGCCGAAGAACAAGGGCGTCAAGTACACGCCGCGCCCGACGCTCGTCTTGCCTGCCCAGGCTTCCAGGGAAGCGCTGGTCGAGCCGCAGCAGACGATCGCCAGCAAGGAAAATCCGCAGTGGGTCGAGTCGCCGGAAGAAACCCGTGCACGCCTCGTCAAGGAAGCCGACGATAACGAAGACAAGTATACCTATGTCTCACCGCTCGCCAAGAACGGCGTCGAAGGCGGTCGCCAGACGACCGAAGCGCAGACCAAGGCCTACCGCGAAGCCCGTGCCCTGCAGAAGGGGGCCTATCTCGATCAGCGCCGCTACATTTCCGATCCGCCGTCGACCTATCGCCAGGTCGACGATCCCGCCAAGCTGGAAGACCTTGGCGAACCCGAGCTCAAGAAGGCAAAGCAGCGCAAGAAGGATGCCGCAGTTGCCGGCACCGGCAAGAAGTGGTGGAACTTCCTTCAGTAAGTTCAGGCCATCTCAGGCCTGCCGCGCGGCAAACCAGCGGCAAACGAGTGCGATGTGCACAATCGGACACCCGAAAAGAATGCAGCCGGTGAAAGCGATATCGTTTCAGCCGGCCATGCCGCTTACGATCAGCAGCATGAATATGGCGACGGCAAGTGCCGGCACGAAGCCGAAGGCCATGAGCCGGCGCCGACCAGTTCACCTTGCCCCGCAAAGACCATTGCATCGGGATTTTCTCTGCACCCGGCGCGAGCGCCCTGTAAGCCGAGGCGGCGAGCGCGACTATGGCGGCGAGAACAAGAATGCTCGGGGTCATGGAAGCTCTCTCTTTTCGGCAAAGAACGTCCTGAGAATGTCCGCTGATTCCGTTTCGTTCAAACCGGAATAGACCTCCGGCGCGTGATGGCAGGTCGGCTGGGCGTAAAACCGCACACCATTGTCGACTGCCCCGCCTTTGGGATCTTCCGCGCCGTAATAGAGCCTGCGGATGCGCGCGAACGAGATGGCCGCGGCACACATTGTGCAGGGCTCCAGCGACACGTAGAGATCGGCGCCGACCAGACGCTCCTGCCCCAGGACTTCGCAAGCCATGCGGATCGCGGCCACTTCGGCATGGGCCGTGACGTCGTTGAGCTCCCGCGTCCGGTTGCCGGCGCGCGCGACGACGGCGCCATCGAGCACCACCACGGCGCCGATCGGCACTTCGCCGCGCTCGCCCGCTGCTCGCGCTTCGTCAAGGGCCATCTCCATAAACCGATTTGTCTTCACGATCCGGCAATTTCCCACTTAACCGCAAGGGCGCGACCTGATAGACAGGCCCCAAAAGGCAGGCAAACAACAAATGACATTCAAAGACAAGCCAAAACGGCCGGGCGGCAAGCCCTCCGCGCACGATGCGCGGCCGAAAACCGAAGGCAAACCGGCAAGGAGCTCGGCGGCCCCCAAGGCTGCTGCCGCCGAGACCGAAGGCGAAACCAAGGCGGAACGCATCTCCAAGGTCATGGCGCGCGCAGGCGTTGCCTCGCGCCGCGACATCGAGCGCATGATCATGGAAGGCCGCGTCACGCTGAACGGCAAGACGCTCGATACGCCGGTGGTCAATGTGACGCTTACCGACAAGATCGAGGTCGACGGTGTGCCGATCCGCGGCATCGAGCGCACGCGCCTGTGGCTCTATCACAAGCCGGCCGGTCTGGTGACCACCAATTCCGACCCGGAAGGCCGCTCGACGGTTTTCGACAACCTGCCAGAAGAGCTGCCGCGTGTCATGTCGATCGGCCGGCTCGACATCAATACCGAAGGTTTGCTGCTGCTGACCAATGACGGCGGTCTTGCCCGCGCGCTCGAACTGCCGACCACCGGCTGGCTCCGCCGCTACCGCGTGCGCGCCCATGGCGAGATCGATCAGGAAGCGCTCGACAAGCTGAAGGACGGCATTGCCGTCGACGGCGTGCTCTACGGCTCCATCGAAGCGACGCTTGACCGCACCCAGGGTTCCAACGTCTGGATCACCATGGGTCTTCGCGAAGGCAAGAACCGTGAAATCAAGAATGTGCTCGGCGCGCTCGGCCTCGACGTCAACCGTCTCATCCGCGTTTCCTACGGTCCGTTCCAACTCGGCGATCTGCCAGAAGGCCACGTCGTTGAAGTGCGCGGACGCACGCTGCGCGATCAGCTTGGACCGCGCCTGATCGAGGACGCCAAGGCGAATTTCGATGCCCCGATCTACAACGCGCCTGCCCTTGCTGCCGAGGAAGAGGTGGAAACGAAGCCGGAGAAGCGCGAGCGCTCCTGGAAGCCTGAGGACAAGCGCGAGCGTGCTTTGAGCCGTCTCGACACCAAGCGTGACGATCGCCGTGATGACCGCCGGGATGGCAGGCGCGAAGGCGACCGCGATGTTGGCCGCAGGGAAGACGACCGGCCCAAGCGCCCGGCGCTTGGCAGCCGCAGAAACGCCAACGTCTGGATGGCACCCGGCGCCCGTCCGCTCGGCGAAAAGGCTGCCGCCAAGGCTGCGAAGAATGCCCAGACCGCCCGCAAGCGTGGCGAGAAGCCGGGCAGCAGTAAGCCGCAGCCCTCCAACTACGGCGACGACCGGCCACGCGTGCAGATCAACCGCGCCCGCGACGAAGAAGGCGAGTGGATCCGCTCCAGCGAAGTTTCGCCGAAGTCCAAGGATGACGGCGAGGGTTTTGGCCGCAAGCGCTCGTTCGGCGATCGTCCTGCACGCCCGGATCGCCGTCCTGGCGATCGTCCGGCTCGTGGCGAGCGCCCGTCCGGCGACCGCCCTCCGCGCGGGGATCGGCCCTTCGGCGACAAGCCCCGTGGCGAGCGCAGACCACGTGCTGAGGGTGACGAACGTCCCCGTTCTTTCGGTGATCGTCCCGCGCGTGGTGACCGCCCGTCAGGTGACCGTCCTCCGCGTGGGGATCGGCCTTTTAGCGACAAGCCCCGTAGCGACCGCAGACCACGCGAAGAAGGTGACGAGCGTCCCCATTCCTTCGGCGATCGTCCGCGCACTGCCCGCAGCGCTCCCGGCGAGGGCCGCTCCGAACGTCCGCGCGGCGAAAGGCCGTTTGGCGATAAACCCGCGGGCGACAAGCCCCGTGGCAAGAGCTTCGGCAAGCCGGGCGGCGGCTCCAAGAATTTCTCAAGCAAGCCTAAGGGCGATCGGCCGGGCGGTGGTGGCAAGCCTTCGGGCGCGCCGTCGCGCGGTGGACCGAAAGGAAAGGGAATGACGCGCGGTGCGGATCGTCGGCGGTGAGTTTCGCGGACGGCCGCTCGCCGTACCGAAGTCGAACGACATCCGGCCGACTGCCGACCGGACGCGTGAGAGCCTGTTCAATATCCTGAGCCACGCCTATTCGGAATGCATCGACGGCACCCGGATTCTCGATCTTTTTGCCGGCACCGGCGCCGTCGGCCTTGAAGCCATCTCGCGCGGCTGCCGTCATGCGCTCTTTGTCGAAAACAGCGTCGAGGGCAGGGGGCTCCTCTGGGAGAATATCGATGCGCTCGGCCTCCACGGCCGCACCCGCATTCTGCGGCGTGACGCCACGGACCTGGGTTCCGTCGGCAATCTCGAGCCCTTCAGCATGCTTTTCGCCGATCCACCCTATGGCAAGGGTCTGGGTGAAAAGGCGATGGCAGCTGCCGCCAAGGGCGGCTGGCTCGTGCCGGGCGCGATTGCCGTTCTCGAAGAGCGATCGGATGTTGCCGTTTCAGTTGATCCTTCCTATCTCTTCCTCGAAGATCGCATCTTTGGCGATACAAGGGTTCATTTCTTCCGCTACCAGCCTGAATAAGGGCGGCGGGTTATCCGGAGTTGGGTTGTGCGGCAGGCGGCGGTTATTGCGAATAACGAAATGCCTGTTGCGAGCCGCATGCCGACGGTGGCCATCGCCTTCGGCGGCGGCGGTGCCCGTGGGCTCGCCCATATCCACGTGATCGAAGCCCTGGACGAGCTCGGCATCCGGCCCGTTGCGATTTCCGGCGCGTCGATCGGTGCCATCATGGGCGCGGGCATGGCGGCCGGCATGAGTGGCGAGGCGATCCGCGAGCACGCGCTGATGACGGTCGGTAACAAGACGGCTGTCGTCAGCCGCATCTGGGGTCTGCGGCCGCAGACGGTCCGGGACGCCGTCGCAAAGGGCATCCGTATCGGCCAGTTCAATCTCGAGCGTATCCTCAAGGCTTTCCTGCCGGCCGGCCTGCCCGATCACTTCGAAGATCTGCCTATTCCGATGAACGTCATCACGACCGATTACTACGGTCAGAGCGAAGTCATCATTGGCGAAGGAGCGCTGTTTCCGGCGCTTGCCGCATCGTCTTCCATCCCTGCCGTCTTCATGCCCGTTCGCCTCCACGGCCGGGTGATGATCGATGGCGGCATCAGCAATCCGGTCCCATACGAGTGCCTGATGGATATTGCCGACATCGTCATCGGTGTCGATGTCGTCGGTGCGCCGGAAGGCGACGGCACACATATTCCGAACCGCATGGAAAGCATTTTCGGTTCCGGCCAACTGATGATGCAGACGGCAATTACGCTGAAACTCAAGCTCCAGCCGCCGCATATCTTCCTGCGTCCGGCCGTCGGCCGCACTGGCGTGATGGATTTTCTCAAGGCGCGCGAGGTACTGGCGATGTCCGCGGGCGTCAAGGATGAATTGAAGCGCGCACTCGATCAGGAATTTGAAGCCCGCCTCAGAGCTTAGGCATCCGCTCTCACGTCAGCCGTTCCCGCTAGCGGATCTTCGTCGAAATCCATCGTTCGCTTCGGCCTCACCAGCGGTTCTGGCCGGACCGGCTGGGAAAAGAGCATGTCGCGGCCCGCCTGCAGCCCGCCGGTTACCTGAAGCACCAGCCGCTCCTCGTCGCGCTTGCGGATATCCTCGCCGATCTCCAAGGCGTCCTGATCGTCGACCCCGAGCGCCTCAAGCGTGCGGCGGCCAAACAGCAGGCCGGATTCCAGCGTTTCGCGCAGTTCGTAGTCGACATTGCGATTCCTGAGGGCGATCGAATGGACACGGTCGTAGGAGCGTACGAAGAGTTTCGCGTGCGGATATTCGGCCTGCACCAGATCCACCACCTTGTCGGTGATTTCCCGCTTCTGCGTGCAGACGACGACGATCTTCGCCTTGTCGATGCCGGCCGAGCGCAGCACGTCCTTGCGCGTTCCGTCGCCGAAATAGATACGGAAGCCGAAGGAGGACGCCTGGCGGATACGGTCCGCGGAGAAATCGATGACCGTCACGTCGCGCCCGCCCGCGAGCAGGATCTGCGCGGCGATCTGACCGAAACGCGAGAAGCCGACCATCAGCACATCGGCGCCCGCACCCTCGAAGTCCTCATCGAGCTCCTCCTGATCCTCGCCTTTCAGCATACGTTTCGAAAGTGCTGCCCCGAGCGGAGTCAGCGCCATCGACAGTGTAACGATGGCGACCAGAAGCGATGCCGTGCTGAAGGGCATCAGTCCCGCCGCACCGGCAGTCGTAAACAGCACGAAGCCGAACTCGCCGCCCTGCGGCAGCAGGAAAGCGATGCGGATGGCGTCGTCGTGCGAAGAACCGCTCACCCGGCAGAGGCCGTAGATGATCACAGCCTTGACGGCCATCACGATCGGCACCGCGGCGACGATGAAGAGCGCGTTGTCGATCAGCACATCCAGTTCCAGCGACAGGCCGACCGCCATGAAGAAGATAGCGAGAAGCACGCCGCGGAAAGGTTCGATATCCGCCTCAAGCTCATGCCGGTAGGAGGATTCGGCGAGCATGACGCCGGACAGGAACGCGCCCATCGCCATGGAAAGCCCGGCAAACTGCATCAGGCTCGCCGATCCCATGACCACGAAAAGCGCCGCGACGATCATCGCCTCGCGTGCTCCGGTCCTTGCAATCACCTGGAAGAGCGGCGTCAGCAGATAGCGCCCCATGACGATCATCGCGCCGACGGCACCGACCGCGATCGCAAAGTCCAGAAGCGGCGCATTGCTGCCGGTTCCACCGTCGAGAATGGTGATCAGCGCCAAGAGCGGCACGATTGCCAGATCCTGGAAAAGCAGCATCGAAAAGGAGCGCTGCCCGTATTTGGAGTTCACCTCGCCAGCATCATCGAGGATCTGCATCGCAAAGGCAGTGGAAGAAAGCGCCAGCCCAAAGCCCGCAACGACGCTTCCCCGCCAGTCGAGCACGCCGGAGAAATAGGCAAGCCCCGTCAGCGCCAGTCCCGTCAGCATCACCTGCGCCGTGCCGAGCCCGAAGATGTCGCGTCGCATCTGCCAGAGTCGCGAGGGCTTGAGCTCGAGGCCGATGATGAAGAGCAGGAAGACGACGCCGAGCTCGGCAACGCCCAAAATCTGCTCGCCGTCCGTGATGCCATGAAATATCGGACCGATAACGACGCCCGCGGCAAGATAGCCGAGCACCGTGCCGAGCCCGAGCTTCTTGAAGATCGGGGCGGCGACGACCGCGCCGCCGAGCAGCAGGATCGTTTCGGAAAAGAGGGCATTGGGGGCGGACATGTCGCGGAGTTTCTTTCAATGGCGGGAAGCGCGCAAGCCGCGCGAAAAAGAATCGGCGGCCGCGGCCTTGATGCTTTCGGAAGTGCACAATAAATGGAAGCCCAAGGAAAGGCCAAATCATGTCCTCAGAAATAGATTCCTCGACACTTCTTTCCCGTGCAAGCCAGTTGATCGATCTTGCCAGGAAGGCCGGCGCCGATGCCGCCGATGCGGTTGTCGTGCGCTCGCGCTCGCAATCCGTCGGCATCCGCCTCGGCAAGGTCGAAGGCACGGAATCGTCTGAGAGCGACGATTTCTCCCTGCGCGTCTTCGTTGGCCGGAAGGTCGCGAGCGTTTCCGCCAATCCCGGCTTCGACCTGAAGGCGCTCGCCGAACGCGCTGTCGCGATGGCAAAAGTCTCGCCTGAAGATCCCTTCGCGTGCCTTGCCGACGAGCAGAGGCTTGCGAAGTCCTATGCCGATCTTGAGCTTTTCGACCCGACGGAAGTTTCCGCCGACATGCTGCGCGAGGCAGCGCTTGCGACTGAGGCCGCGGCACTTGAGGTCAAGGGCGTCACCAACTCGTCCGGGGGCGGAGCCTCCGCTGGTTTCGGGGGGCTGGTTCTCGTCACCTCGCACGGCTTCCAGGGCAGCTATATGGGCTCGCGCTTCGGCCGTTCCGTCAGCGTCATTGCCGGCGAAGGCACCGGCATGGAGCGCGATTACGATTACGACAGCCGCCTTTATTACGCCGAACTCGACGATGCCGCCGAAATCGGCCGCCGCGCCGGCGAGCGTGCCGTCAAGCGCCTCAATCCGCGTCAGGTCGATACCGGCAAGGGCGTCACCGTCGTCTTCGATCCGCGCATCGCCCGCGGTTTCGTCGGCCACATCGCTGGCGCCATCAATGGCGCGTCGGTCGCGCGCAAATCCAGCTTCCTGCGCGACAAGATGGGCCAGCAGGTGTTGAAATCCGGCCTTTCGATCACCGACGATCCGCTGATCGTGCGCGGCCCGTCCTCGCGTCCTTTCGATGGCGAAGGCATTTCCGGCGAGCGGCTGGTGATGATCGAGGACGGCGTCCTGAAGCATTGGTTCCTTTCGACTGCGACGGCGCGTGAAATCGGCATGGAAACCAATGGCCGCGGCGTGCGCAGCGGCAATTCCGTGACGCCCGCTTCGACGAACCTCGCGCTGGAACCGGGTGATATCTCGCCGGAAGAGTTGATCCGGAGCGTCGGGAACGGCTTCTACGTGACTGAGCTTATCGGCCAGGGTGTCAACATGCTCACAGGCGAATATAGCCGCGGCGCGACCGGCTTCTGGATCGACAACGGCGAACTGACATTCCCTGTCTCCGAAGTGACGATCGCCTCGAACCTCAAGGAGATGTTCATGCGTGTGACGCCCGCAAACGACATCGATCGCAAGTATGGCGTAGCGGCCCCCACGCTGGCGATCGAGGGAATGACGCTTGCGGGACGCTAGAGCGTCCTGACCTTGTTGGAATTGGATTGATGCAATGTGTGACGTTCGAACGGCCCGCTGGCAAAGCGATCTCGAATTGATCGCCGATGCCGCAAAGCAGGCGGGTGATGTTGCTCTCGGATTCTTCAATCAGTCGCCGGAGGTCTGGTGGAAGAATGGAGGCCGCTCGCCCGTCAGCGCTGCCGATTTCGCCGCCAACGAAAAGCTGGAATCCATCCTGCGCCTCGCCAGGCCGGATTACGGCTGGCTTTCCGAAGAGACCGAGGACAGCGTCGCCCGTCTGTCGGCCGAGACGCTTTTCGTCATCGATCCGATCGACGGCACGCGCGCCTTCCTCGGCGGCTTGGATCTCTGGTGCGTCAGCGTCGCCGTGGTCCATCGCGGCAGGCCGGTTGCCGGAGTGCTCTACGCTCCCGCCCTCGACGAGCTTTTCGAGGCGGTCGAAGGCGGTGCCGCGATGAAGAATGGCGAGCCCATTGCCGTATCGGCCAATGGACCGGATACCGTCAGTCGTTTTGCGATCGGCGAAGACATCCTCAAGGCGTTCCCCGATCCCTTCCGGCGGAAGATCGAAAGGGTGAAGCATGTGCCCTCGCTCGCCTATCGCATCGCGATGGTCGCGGACGGCCGTCTTGAAGGTACCTTCGTCAAGCGCAATTCGCATGACTGGGATCTTGCGGCAGCCGATCTCATCCTCGAACGCGCCGGCGGCCGGCTGACCGATCTCGATGGACGCTCGGTCCTCTACAACCGTTCTGAGGTTAGTCATGCCGAGCTTTGCGGCGCTGCCGGCCCTCGCGTTGCGGAGTTTCTCGAAGGGCTTGCTGAAATACGAAGCAGTTGACGTTTGCGTCAAAATCCCGCAGATGAGAGCGCGGAGGAGACCAGAAGAGAAAGAGAAGAAAATGACGGAATCTGGCGGCAAAAAGCAGCTCTTACATCTCGTATTTGGCGGAGAACTGGAAAGCCTGACCGATGTTCAGTTCCGGGATCTGAATGATCTCGATATTGTCGGTATTTTCCCGGATTACGCCTCGGCGCTAGGGGCCTGGAAGGCCAAGGCGCAGTCGACCGTGGACAACGCACATATGCGATACTTCATCGTCCATATGCATCGCTTGCTCGATCCGCAGGACAAGGCTGGAAATAACTAATTTTTCAGCATTTTACGCGCCGGATGCCGCCTCATTCGGCAGGGCCGTCTTTGCGCATCGTTAGATACGCGCCACAGGCGATTGACGCATTCTGAACAAATTACTCGGTCATTCCGGCCGCAACAATAATTGGGGAATGGGTTTGATGTCGATCATCGCTGATCGGAGGCATTTTAAATGAGTTCGCCAAGAGCGCGGTTCGCGCTGGGCGTCTATCGGACTGCAGGGGTCATCGCCTCTCCGATCGTCGGCGCCTATCTCGCCTACCGGACCGCCAAGGGCAAGGAAGAGCGTGCGCGCCGCACGGAGCGCTTTGGTTATGCCAGCGCAAACCGGCCGCAGGGTCCGCTTGTCTGGTTCCATGCTGCGAGTGTCGGTGAGACCAACGCCGTCATTCCGCTTATCCGCGAAATCCGCCGCCGCGACATTCATGTGATCCTGACGACGGGCACGATCACCTCGGCAAGGCTCGCCGCCGAGCGCATCGGCAATGAGGCGATCCATCAATATGTACCGCTCGACCTGAAGCCCGCCGTCAGCCGCTTCCTCGAATACTGGCAGCCCGATTGCGCCATCATTGCAGAGTCGGAAATCTGGCCGGCGACCGTCATGGAACTCGGCCGCCGCCGCATTCCGCAGATCCTCGTCAATGCGCGCATGTCGGATCGCTCCTTCGCGCGCTGGCAGCGTCGAACGGCCATTGCCGAGGCGCTGTTCGAGAACCTCGCGCTTGTGATCGCGCAGACGGATATCGATGCCGAGCGTTTTCGCGATCTCGGGGCAAGGCACGTGACGACCTCCGGCAATCTCAAGGTCGATACGGACGCACCCCCTTACGACGCATCCGTACTCGCCCGCTATAAGAAGCAGATCGGCGATCGCAAGACATGGGCTGCGATCTCCACTTTCGACGGCGAGGAAAATGCCGCGGCGGTCGTTCATCGCACGCTGAAGGAGCGCAACGGCCAGCTGACGATCATCGTACCGCGCCATCCCGAGCGCTCCGACGAGATCGAAGAAATGCTCGTCAAGCAGGGGCTCAAGGTTGCCCGCCGCACGCGCGACGACCTACTCTCGCCGGATGTCGATATCTTCCTCGGCGATACGATCGGCGAAATGGGTCTTTACCTGCGGATGACGGAAGTCGCCTTCGTCGGCCGTTCGCTCTTTGCCGAAGGCGGGCAAAATCCGCTCGAACCCGCCATGCTGGGCTGCGCTGTGCTTTCCGGCAGCAATGTCCAGAACTTCCGCGACGCCTATCAGAAGCTTGCCCGCCGCGGCAGCGCCCGCATGGTGCGCGATACCGAGATGCTGGCCAAGGGGGTGCATTATCTGCTCATCAACGGCGAGGCGCGGCGTAGTATGATCGAGGCCGGCGTCATGGCTGTGCAGGAAATGCGCGGCGCGCTGACGGCGACGGTGAAGTCTCTTGAGCCTTACATCAATCCGCTGACGGTGAAGGCAAGACTGCTGCCGAGGTCGGTGGCAGAGGGCTGATGGAAAAGATGACGGCTGCGCAAATCAAGGGCATCCTCTTCGACAAGGACGGCACCCTGCTCGATTATGATGAGAGCTGGCTGCCGGTGAACCGTGAATTGGCGCGCATCGCCTCGCAAGACGATCCGGCGCTAGCCGACCATCTGTTGCTGGCGACCGGGATGGACCCGGTGACCGGCCATATCGTGCCCGACAGTCTGCTGGCTGCCGGCAATACCCGGCAGATCGCCGAGGGGCTGGTCGCGGCGGGTTCCAGGGTCGATGTCATGGAACTGACGATCAAGCTCGACGCTCTCTTTTCCCATGCCGCCGACTTTTCCGTACCGGTCACCGATCTTGCCGCCTTCTTCGGCCGCCTGCACCGCCGCGGCTTCAAGCTCGGCATCGCGTCCAGCGACAACGAGCGCTCCATCCGCCAGACGGCGCAGCGCTTCGGTTTCGCTGAGTTCGTGAACTACATCGCCGGTTATGACAGCGGCTTCGGCATCAAGCCGGACGCTGGAATGGTCCTCGGCTTCTGCAAGGCGACCGGGCTGGAGCCGGCGCAAGTGGCGGTCGTCGGCGACAACAATCACGACCTGCACATGGGCCACAATGCCGAGGCCGGCCTCAAGATCGCCGTGCTGACGGGCACCGGCTCGCGGGAATCGTTGGCTGCCGCATCCGACTATTGCCTCAACGATATCACCGAACTCGAAAGCCTGTTGCCGAACCTGCAATTGGCATAATTGCCCACTACGCGCGGCCAATCATTCCTGCCGCGACGGCACTCCCTTACTCTCCCTAATCTCTGTGCGCGTCCAGCCGCGCCATGGACATGGCGCGGAAGGCTCTTTTCCGATGTCGTTGTTTCATTTACGGCGCAGACGACCGTGGCTTGATTCCTGTGACAAGCACGGGAATGAGGACGGTCGGGAGCAAAAGCTTGCTTTTTCTGCAATTTTGCCCTTTCTTTCCCGCCAGTCGAGGGGTAGCCGGTGGCCCGCAAGGCCGGAGGAGCATAGGGCGGCAGTTATGGTATCCGAAGCGCCGCCGTTTTGGTGGACGAAAGCTGATTGGCGGGCATGGGCGCTCTCGCCCTTTTCCTTCCTCTATGGACGGATCGCCGGCTATCGCATGACGCATGCGCGCCGCGCTTCCGTTCTCGTTCCCGTCATCTGCATCGGCAATTTCACCGTGGGCGGCGCCGGCAAGACGCCGACAGCGCTGACGATCGCTCGGGCCGCCAAGGCCAAGGGTCTGCGGCCCGGCTTCCTGAGCCGTGGCTATGGCGGTTCCCTGGACGTCACCGTGGTTGTCGATCCCGCTCATCATCGCGCCGTTGCCGTTGGCGACGAGCCGCTGCTGCTTGCCCGCGAGGCGATGACCGTCGTTTCCCGCCGCCGCGTCGAAGGCGCCGAGCGACTTGTCAGGGAAGGGGCCGACCTCATCATCATGGATGATGGTTTCCAGAGCGCGCGGCTGGCGATCGACTATGCGCTGCTCGTCATCGACACGACGCGCGGCCTGGGCAATGGGCATACGGTGCCGGGCGGTCCCGTGCGCGCGCCGATCTCCGTGCAGATGCGCTATGCCAGCGCGCTCCTGAAAGTGGGAAAGGGCAATGCCGCCGATGCGATCGTCCGCATGGCTGCCCGCGCCGCGAAACCCTATTTCACCGCATCGCTGAAGGTTTGCGGAGAAAACGACCTCGCCGGTCGGAAGGTGCTGGCATTTGCAGGCATTGCCGATCCGGGCAAGTTCTTCCGGACGGTGGAATCACTCGGCGCCGAAATCGCGATCGGCAGATCCTTCGGCGACCACGAACACCTGAGCGACGATGAGATGGCTGACCTGCTGTCGACCGCCGAACGCGACGACCTGCTGATCGTCACGACCTCGAAGGATTTCGTGCGGCTTGCCGGCCACCATGGCAAAGCGGAGGAACTCGCCGCCAAATGCCGGGTCATCGAAGTCGAAATGGCATTCGAAGACCCGCAGGCACCCGGCCTCATCATCGATCGTGCCATGGAGGCCTGCCGGGAGCGGCGGCTGAGAAAAAGCCGGAAGTCCGGGTGAGTTTGCGGGTGCGACATCGCGTGGAATCCGTCAACGATCACCGCGTCCGCCAGACGCCCTCGAAGCCGTAGCGTGCTGCCCGTGCCGCGATGCGTCGTTTCCCGCGTCTCGCGGCAGCGGGCGCTCTTTCACGAGCGTTTCCTGGATCAGCGCTTCTGGTTCGGCAGAACGCCGGCGCGCTTGTCGGCTTCGAGCGAAGAAACGACGTCGGCATAGGGTTCCTGGCGGGCAACGCTCCAGTAGCGTAGCTCGTCGAGCGGGATATGCTTGCCGGTCATGGCGCAGATGACATAGGAACCCGGCGACAGGATCTGGAAATCTGCATCGAGATAGCGGATCTTCGCCTCGCGGTTTCCGTTTCCTTCAAACAAGTTCATCCTGCTCCGTTCCCTGTTGCCTTCGACTGCCAATATCGCGGCGAAGGCATTATTGCCAGCGCTTTCAGCTGCGTCCGAACAGCCGCTCGATATCCGACAGCTTCAGTTCGATATAGGTCGGCCGCCCGTGATTGCACTGGCCGGAGCCCGGCGTCATTTCCATCTGCCGAAGAAGCGCATTCATTTCCTCCGGCCGGAGCCTGCGGCCGGAGCGCACCGAGCCGTGGCAGGCCATGGTCGCGGCGACATATTCGAGCTTGGCCGAAAGGCCGGAGGCCGTATCCCATTCGGCAATCTCGTCGGCAAGCTGGCGGATGAGGCCCTGCGCATCGACCTCGCCGAGCATGGCCGGCGTTTCGCGAACGGCAATCGCCCCCGGCCCGAAGCGCTCGATTGCAAGCCCAAGCCCTTTGAGGCCTTCGGCATGCACCATCAGCCGGTCGCAATCCTCTTCCGGCAGGTCGACGATTTCCGGGATCAGCAGCACCTGTGATGGCAGCTGTTTCGATTGCAGCGCCTTTCGCATTGCCTCGAAGACCAGCCGCTCATGTGCGGCGTGCTGGTCGACGATGACAAGCCCGTCATCCGTCTGCGCGACGATGTAGTTCTCGTGGATCTGCGCGCGCGCAGCGCCGAGCGGGTAACGCGGCGGCGGTTCTTCGGCTGGCCCGGGCTGCTGCCATGCCTGCGCCTGCGGTTCGGCGCGCGCAGCCGGCATGCTCAGTCCGTCGAAGGACGCCTGTGGCCTTGCGCCAAAGTCGCCGTTTGCCGTCTGAAACGGACGCGATGGGGACGTCCCGGCCGACCATGCGGCTTGCGCTGGCCGCTGGTAGCCAGGCTGGAAACCCGACCTGAAGGAGCGCAGCATACCGTCCGCGCCAGTCGTTGCCGCCCGGCTTCCGTCACGCGCCAGCGCCTCGCGCACCGCGCCGACGATCAACCCGCGCACGAGGCCCGGATCGCGGAAGCGCACGTCCGACTTGGCCGGATGCACGTTGACATCCACCAGCGCCGGATCGAGCGACAGCGACAAGACAGCCACCGGATAGCGTCCGGCCGGGATCGTCTCGGCATAGGCGCCGCGGATCGCCGAAAGGATCAGTTTGTCCTGGACCGGCCGGCCGTTGACGAAGGCATATTGATGGGCGGAGTTGCCGCGGTTGAAGGTCGGTACGCCGGCAAAGCCGGTGAGAGCGATGCCTTCGCGCTCGGCGTCGAGTTCGATCGCGTTATCGCGGAATTCCTTGCCGAGCACCTGCGCCATGCGCGCCAGATGATCCTCTCCGGTTGCCGGAAATTCGAGCGTGCTGCGATCGGTGCCGGACAGGACGAAGCGCACGCCGGGAAAGGCGATCGCCATGCGCTTGACGACTTCCGTGATGGCCGCAGCTTCCGCCTTCTCTGTCTTCAGGAACTTCAATCGCGCAGGTGTTGCGAAAAAGAGATCGCGCACTTCGACGATCGTGCCCGGATTGGAGGCCGAGGGCCTCAGATGCAGGACCTTGCCGCCCGCGACGGCAATCTCGGTGCCGCCCGCACTATCCTTGCGGCGGCTGGAAATACTGAGCTTCGCCACGGAACCGATCGAAGGCAGCGCTTCGCCACGAAAGCCGAGCGTGCGGATGTCGTCAAGCGTCGTGGAAATCTTCGAGGTACAATGCCGCTTCACGGCAAGTTCGAGATCGGCTGCATCCATGCCGGAGCCGTTGTCGCTGATCCGCAGTAAGCCTTTGCCGCCGCCGGACGTGGCGATCTCGATACGGGTGGCGCCGGCATCCAGTGCATTTTCGATCAGCTCCTTCGCCGCGCTCGCCGGGCGTTCGATGACTTCGCCGGCAGCGATCTGGTTGATGAGCGTTTCGGAGAGTTGTCTGATGGCCATGCGCCATTTTCGTGGATTCGCGGGTTCGAGGGAAGGGCGAAAACGCTGCGCCCGTGGACCATGTGTTTTCCCCGTGAATTGGGGTGCTTAACGTTAAGCCGCCGTTAGGAGAAAGCTGGCATTTTGATCGCACACAACCAGACAGTGCTATGAAATCGGACAGATGTGGGACGTGAAGGAATGAGTGCCGGCTTCGAAAAGGCGGACGCATCATCCGTGAGCGATGAGATGCCGGCCGAAATCGACCTGCAGGCTGCGCTCTTCGATGCCTTTTCGGACGGCCTCTCGGCCGCCCTCATCATCTACGACAAGAACGATCAGATGATCTTCGCGAGCCGCCAGGTGCTCGATTTCTTCCCGATTTCGTCCGTGATGCTGAAGCCTGGAACCCGGCTTCGCGATTTTCTCGGCGCCGTCTACGACACCGGCGTGCGTCAGCAATATGCGGCCAGGCAGGCGGGCATACCGCTCGGTCGCGAGGATTGGCTGTCCCAGAAGATTGCCTCGCATTGGCGCGAGCGCTTCGAAATCGTCGAGCGCCATGGCAGCGACCGCTGGATCCGTCTGGTCAAGCGTCGTCTGCCGAGCGGCTATTGCGTATCGATCATTTCCAATATTTCCGAGGAGAAGAAGCGTGAGGAGCAGTGGCGCGCCGATCTCGAACGTGTGCAGCTGACCGAGGATATACTCGACAATCTGCCGTTCCCGCTCTTCGTCAAGGATCGCAACCTCACCTACGTCGCCGTCAACATCGCCTTCTGCGAGAAGTACCAGACGACTGTCGAGGAGGTGCTCGGCCGCAAGAGCGGGGATCTCTTCTCTCCCGAAGTCGCCAAGCGCTTCGAGGAGAGCGACCGACATGTTCTGGAAACCGGCGAGATGTCCGTCGTGCGGCAGCGGCAGGTCGCCCGCGACGGTTCGGAGCGCGACATCGTCAGCCGCAAGCATCGCATCGGCAAGCCGGGACGCTACTTTATCGTATCCACGATGCAGGATCTGCCGCGCGACGGCGCCGATCTCGACGAGTTCGACCAGGCAACGTCCGTCACCACCTCCAGCAGTCAATCCTATCGCCGCGCCTATGTGCCGCTGAATGGCGATCACGAGCGCCGGCCGCCGGCCGCGATGGAAACGATCGTTCCGGAGAATTTCTCCGGCCGCAAGATCCTCGTCGTCACCGGCGACCTCGCTGCTGAAACCGCCGCCCTCCGCACGCTTTCGAAATACGGTTTCGAGGCCTGCTCCGTTCGCGGCGAAGACGAGGAAGAGCGCTTCCTTGAGATCGCAACCTCGTCCGGCATCGCGCTGGATCTTCTGATCGTCGACAATCAGATGGGCATGCGCTGCCTGGAACTTGCCGGACAATACGGCATCCCGGCGCTGGTCATGGATGGTTTCCAGCTTGCCAACGAGCTCACCTTCCAGATCGCCCGCCACTTCAACCGCAACAACCGCATCGCGCCGGAAGGCGAGGCCGACTGGGAAATCAATACGTCTTCCGAGATGGATTTCCTGGAGGTGCTCGTGGCGGAAGACAACGACATCAACCAGATTGTCTTTTCCCAGATACTGGAAGGACTGGGTTACCGCTACCTGATCGCAGCCAGCGGCGACGAAGCAGTGCGCCTCTGGGCGGAATACAGGCCGCATATCGTGCTGATGGACATTTCACTGCCGGGATTGAACGGTTTCGAGGCGGCGCGCATGATCCGCCAGATGGAAGACAAGCACCCGCATAAGACGCCGATCGTCGGCGTCCTGACGCAGGCATTCGAGCGGGATCGCGCCGAATGCGCGAAGGCCGGCATGGATGACGTCATCATGAAGCCCGTCAGTCCGGACATACTGGAAACGCTGTTCCAGAAGCATCTCGCTGCCGAGCCGCTGCGGGCGCACGTCTGAGCGCCGTCAACTTCTCAAATCTGGGGCATCATCTGAGCCGCTATCGGTTTGTTAAGACTTGCCCACCATTCTTCCGGGAGGGAGTGACGAAATCTCAGGTTGAATAATGAAGCCGGCGGACATACCCTTCTTGCCTGTGAGCCAGAATGAGCTTCAGGCCATGGCTTACACCGATCCGCTGACCGGGCTCGGCAACCGCCATCGCATGCGCGACAGGGTCAGTCAGATTTCCACGGAACGCGCAAGCGATCCGGCTCCCTTCACCATCGGCATCGCCAACCTCGATTCCTTCAAGCCGATCAACGATCTTTTCGGCTCTGCAGCCGGTGACGAAATTCTATGCCAGGTCGCCCACCGCCTGAAGGCATGTATACCGGATGGCGCGCTGGTCACCCGCCACGACGGCGACGAATTCGCTTTCGTGCTGCCGCTGATCTTCGAGCGCGCAAGCGCTGAAAAGTTCGGCCAGATGATCCGCGAGGTGCTGTCGGCGCCCTATGATCTCGGCGACCGCAACGTGCGGCTTTCCGCCTCCTTCGGCTTTGCCATCTATCCTTTCGCCGGTGCGGAGTTCGATGAGCTTTTGAAAAGCGCCGAAACCGCTCTCTATCGCTCGAAGCGCCGCGGCCGCAGCCAGATCACCGTCTATTCGCGCGAGATCGCGCAGGAGATGAAGCGCGCAACACAGCTCGAGCAGGCGCTTCGAAATGCCATCATCTCAGACGCCATCGACGTGCATTTCCAGCCGATCGTCTCTCTGTCGAACAATCAGGTGGTCGGCTTCGAGGCCCTGGCGCGCTGGAACGATGCGGACCTCGGCTTCGTTTCGCCGGGCGTTTTCGTGCCGCTCGCCGAAGAGCGCGGCTTCATCGACGCGCTGTCGGAAACCTTGCTTCGAAAGGCTGCCGAAGCGGCACTCTCCTGGCCGCGCGAACTATTCCTGTCGTTCAACCTGTCCTCCGCCCAGCTCATGGATCCAGGCACAAGCAGCAACGTGCTCTCCATCCTCGGTCGCGTCGGCTTAGACCCGCACCGTTTGGAGTTGGAAATCACCGAAACGGCGGTTATGAGTTCCACCGATACCGCCCACCGCATCCTTTCCGATCTTCGGCAGGCAGGCGTGCGCATCTCGCTCGACGATTTCGGCACCGGTCAATCGAGCCTCGGGCGCCTTCGCGACTTCATCTTCGACAAGGTGAAGATCGACCGCGCCTTCGTCTCGCGCATCAATTCAGACCGCGCCTCCGAGCATATCATCAAGGCGATCCTGACGATGTGCGAAGGCCTCGATCTCGAAGTGGTTGCCGAGGGCATCGAAGATTATTCGGAGGCCGTGAAGCTGCGGTCGCTCGGCTGCGGCATGGGGCAGGGCTACCATTTCGGCAAGCCCGCCGATGGCATCGCCACATTGCGCTTCCTCCACGAAAACTATTACGACTCGGCCGCTATCGATCGCGTGTCGGCCTGATGCCTGCGCAAGCCGCATCAAAGGCTGTTTTCGCGCCGCCGTCAGACGTCGCAATCTGTCCCGCCTTGCGCCACATGATCTTTTTGCTCAAGCACCTCACGTTGACGTCCGTGCGGCAATCTAGGCCCTGCGCTTTTGATCTCTTCTGTAGAAAACGGCGGCGCCCGATCGGGGCACCGCCGCCTACACTATACGCTCCGCGCGGGATTATTTATTGGTCGAACCCGTAGCTGTCGGGTCTGACGGCATCGTGCCCGAAGGCGCCGGAGCCTTTTCAGCGGCCAGAGCCTGCAGGGTCTTGAATTCCGGAGCGGCCTTCAGAGAATCTGCCGTTTCCGAGGTCGTCAGCTTCAGGCTGCCGTCCTGCGTGTTCTGGGCAGCGGTGATCTTGTCCATCGGCACTGCAACGTTCTTTTCACCGATACCAATGAAGCCGCCAACACCGATCACAGCAGCAACCAAGCCGCCGTCCTTCTTCATGATCAGGTCGTTGACCTCACCGATGCTTTCGTTCTCGCCGGTATAGACAGACTGGCCAATATAGGAATTGGCGCTGATCTGGTCTGCACCCTGTTCTGTCAGGTATCCGCCTGCCTCGGCCGTATCAGTCGACGGAGCCGGAGCCGGAGCCTGGGCGTCACCAGCCGGAGCGGTTGCATCCGGCATCTTTGGTGCTGCCGGGTCGGCCGGAGCCGTCTGGGTTGCATCAGGGGTGGCCGGCTGCGGTGCAGTCTGCGAGAACGCCGCCGGCGCGAAAGCCGTGGCAAACAAGGCGCCAGCGGCAACGGTCGTCAAAAGTTTGCGTGTCATTTCGAACCTACCTTTGTGTTCCTCGATTGGTCTTAAGCGCGGCCGCCGGTTTTGTTCTTTGGCGTCTTTTTCCGTGCCGGTTCAAAAGGAAAATGACTGGATAGGCTTTTAGTTCCGGGAACGAATACGGAAAGTTCGATGATCTTCGCAAAATTCTATCGAAATGCGTGTGATTTTGACGGCTACAACAAAGCGCGGCGGCTTTTGTTCGACCGGAATGAAGATGGACTGAAGGCATTTCGCCTTCAGCTTGCTTCAAACGTCCGCGTTGCGTTGTTCAGAGCACGTAGACTGGGTCGAAAACGCCTTTTACCGCCACACCAAGCTCCAGCAGCGCACCAGCTTGCGGCTGCGACGAGCGCGCGGTGTCGTCGAGCCCTTCCCAGGCGGTTGTCACCGCCAGCCGGTCCGCATTGACGCCGATAAAGGCTGGGCAGGAGGGTTGTGCGGCAGGAACCTTGTAACGGGCGATGCGCAGGCCGTCCGGGCTGTACCGGTCGACGACGCCTGCACCCCAGCGTGCGTTCCAGATATAGCCATCCGAATCGCAGACGGAACCGTCGATGCCGCCGGGATCATCCATGCTGTCGACCATGACGATCGGCTCGCCCGTCGGAAGCCCGGTCTGCGGATCGACCATGACGCGCATGAGACGGCTGATGCGCGTGTCCGTGTAATAGCCGATCGTGCCGTCGGGCGAAAAGCAGATCGAATTGGGAATGCTGATGCCGCTGAAGATCTTCGTCACCCTGCCACCGGCGACGTGATAGATCGCGCCTGCCTGGGGTTCCGCCCGTTTGCTCATCGTGCTGATCCACAGTGCGCCGGATGGGTGCGTGCGGCCGTCGTTCGAGCGGTTTTCCGGGTTGTCGTTTTCGAATGCGGCATAGAAGGTCAGATTGCCGCTGCCAATATCGCGGACGAAAAGTCCTTCTTCGGTTGCGAGCAGCTGGCGGTTGGCGTCGATGCGTGCGAGCACGCTCGCCATCATCGGAAGCGGATGCACCTTCTTTTTTTCGGTGGTGAGGTTCAGTTCGTGCAGTTCCTTGCCGAGAATATTGAACCACCAGACGGTGTCGGTATCCGGATCGTAGGTCGGGCCTTCGCCAAGTACCGAACTGGTATTGCAAAGCGTCTTGCCCTCGAACTCGTAAATCTCAGTCATATGCCTACGCTCCTACGGCTGCGTCATAGGCGTAAATGGTGGCCTTGGCGCGCTCGGCAACCTCTGCGGCCGTCATTCCGGGCTTGTAAATGCTGGTGCCGAGGCCGAAGGCCAGAATGCCCGCTTTCGTGTAGTCCGCGAAATTTTTGTCGGAGACGCCGCCGACCGCCGCGATCACCAGTTCGGGCGGCAGAATGGCGCGGATGGCCGTGATGCCCGAAGGACCGAGCACGCTGGCGGGGAAGAACTTCAGGCCGGTTGCCCCGGCGCGGGCGGCGGCGAGCGCCTCGGTCGGCGTGAAGACGCCCGGCATCGAGACCATGCCGTAGCTGCGCGCGCGAATGATGACGTCAGGCTCGACATTCGGTGTGACGAGCAGCTTGCCACCGGCATTGTGAAGGCTGTCGACAGCATCGACCGTCAACACGGTGCCCGCGCCGATCAGGCATTCCGGCGGCGCCATTTTCGCAGCGATCTCGATGGATTTGAAAGGGTCGGGCGAGTTCAGCGGGATTTCGATCGCGGCGAGGCCGTTCTCGATCAGTGCGCCGACGACGCTTTCGGTTTCCTCCGGCTTGATGCCGCGGAGAATGGCGATGAGCGGACGCTTCATGGAGGGAAAGGGAATGCGGTTGATCATGAGAATTTCCTCAATTCGGCCAGATAGCTTCGGCGGCGGCCGAAAGCCCACGGCGCACGGCCGTGTCGGCATCGATGACGGTGTACTTTAGAGACAAGAACTTGAAGGCCGTTTCATAAAGGCCCTGGAGGCGGCCCGACGCGACGAGCGTGACAGGCGTGTCGTTCGGTGCGTCGAAAAGCGCACCGGCGATTTCAAGCCCGATCAGAGTGCCGGAAATCCTTGCCTGTGCACCGGCCGCCGTCAATGCGTGAAGAAGCTGGCCCGAGCGGGCGGTAAAGAGAAGGTTCGACGCCATAACAGGCTGCCTGAAAGCGGCCGAGACTGCCGCTCTGAAGGCGGAATTGTCTGCTTGCGCCTCCTCGGCGCTCGCAACGGCATGCGAGAGGATCGTATGCTTGCTGATCGCGTCGAAGAGTTCACCAGTCATGAAGGTCGAAAACCCGATCACTTCGCCGTCCTGAACATGAACCCATTTCGAGTGCGTGCCTGGCATGCAGACGGCCTGCAATCCCCTGCTGTCGGGGCCAAGTGCGCCAAGCAGCTGTGTTTCCTCTCCGCGCATGACGTCGGGCGATGCCTTGTCGCGCTGGGCAAGGCCGGGGAGGATACGGACATCCCGGCTTTGGCCCGGAACGGAAACCGCGCCGGTGAGGATCGAGGAGATCGACGCGGGAACGTCGATATAGCCCGCCTCGACCCAGCCCTGCTTGGCGCCGACCATGCCGCAGGCGATGACCGGCACGTTCTGTGGGACCGAGAGTGCGGCAAGATGCGACGCCAAGACATCGGCAAAGCCGGTCTTGGCCGCCGTCGTCATGCCTTCGCCGCTGCGGCGTTCGCCGAGAATACTGCCGTCCTTGCCGATCAGCCAGAGCCTGAAACTGCTCGTACCCCAATCCACCGCGACATAAACGGGATTTGCCATCAGAAAATGCCTCCGTCGACAATCAAGGACTGCGCCGTCACCGCGGCCGCGCAGTCGGATGCAAGAAACAGACAAGGGCCGACGATCGCGTCGCCATGCAGGACCTTCTTCAGGCACTGCCGTTTGATGGTCTGCGCAATGCCTTCTTCGGTCAGCCAGAGCTTCATCTGCCGTTCGGTCACGATCATGCCCGGTAAGATGCAGTTGACGCGGATATTGTCGGGGCCGAGCTTGCCCGCAAGGCTCTTGGTGAGACCGATCACGGCGGCCTTGGCCGTGGAATAGGCCGGGAAGTCCGGCATGTTCAGGAGAAAGGCGATCGACGACATGTTTATGATCGCGCCGCCGCCTGCCGCACGCATGGAAGGCGCTACGGCCTGGGCGGTGAAGAAGACATGGCGGAGGTTTGTCGCCTGGTTGTTGTCCCAGTATTCTTCGGTCACCGTATCGAATTCATGCCGGTCGTCCCAGGCAGCGTTGTTGACGAGAACGGTGATCGGCCCTGATTGCGCGACCACCGCATCAACCGTCTGCCGGATCGCGCCGATATCGCGAAGATCGGCCTTGAAGAAATGCACCGGATGTTCCGAATCGCGGGAAAGCCGCATGGCAAGTTCGCGGCTTTCCGTTTCGGCTATGTCGATGAAGGAAACCTTCGCGCCCTGCCGGGCAAAGCCCTCGACGATCGCGGCGCCGATGCCGGAGCCGCCACCTGTCACGAGCACGCAACGATCCCTGAATTCCGGAAACTGCGCGACTACGCTCGTCACCGTATCCTCCCGATTTTCCATTATTTGGAACTCAATTTGACTATGTGGAATTATCTGATTACGCTGCCATTCGTGTCAAGGCCGACGGTAGGCGATCAATGGCTCCACGAAAAGATATATCGAGAGAAAGTGAAACGGGGACATTGGGTAAGGCGATGGCGCTGCTCGAGCTCGTGACGCATGCCGAACGTCCAATGCGCTTTACCGATATTCTCGCGCTCGTCGGCCAGCCGCGCGGCACGCTGCACCGCCAGCTCGGTCATCTCGTCGAGGAAGGGCTTCTGGAATTCGACGTAGACGGCCGCTATGCGCCGGGGTTGCGGCTTCTCGATTTGGCGTCGCGAAGCTGGGCGAAGAATGAGTTCCGGCTGATTGCCGAACCGCACCTGAGGCACCTACAGCAGATGAGCGGCGAGACGGTCCATCTCGGCGTCCTGCGCGAAACCTCCATTATCTACCTCGACAAGATCGAAGGCCAGCAGTCTATTCGCATGTATTCCCAGATCGGCAATGCCTCGCCCGTCTATTGCACCGGCGTCGGCAAGGTTGCTCTTTCGATTTTGCCGGATGATGCGCTGGAGACGCTGGTGCGAAGCCTCTCCTTCCATAGCTTCACTCCACAGACATTGGTCTCGGCCGAGGCATTGCTGACCGAGGTGGCGGCAATCCGCAAAGCCGGCTTCGCCTTCGACCGCGAGGAGCATGAGCCGGGTATCCGCTGCGTTGCGGCGCCAATCCGGATGGAGGATGGAAGCTTTACGGGCGGCGTTTCGATCACCGGTCCGGCTTACAGGCTCACGCTTGAGCGTCTCGAAGAATGGGCTGCACCCTTAAAGCAGACGGCAAAATGCATCGCGGATGCGATGCGCGTCCGTCTCGGCCCGCGCCGATAGCAGCCTACGTGGCGATGCAATCGGCTGGACGCTCCCGCAGAGCGCACTTATGATGAGCGCGATATTGAGATTTGGCTGCGAATCACGCCAACTGCGGTAGTTTGTTAAAACGAATAGTCTCTTCGGCCATTGTATTTCGGCCAGGTTGTTTTTCATTTCATGCTGGCGCGTGGTTGGCTTGCAGGCACACATCGATCTGAAACGGCGCCGCCGCTCTTGAGAAGACGAAAAAGTAGATGACAGCACTGTCACGGGCATCTTTCGATGCAGATGGATACATTCAGGAAATCGGGGGCCTGAAGACCCAATTCGATATCTTCCGCTTCATGAAGCGCCTGACGGAAGTCTGCCGAAGCCGCGCGTTCATGGTCCTCAACCTGCCGCCGGTCACGTCATTCGAACTGCAAAGCGCGACGGTGATCACCAGTTGGCCGGCCGAGCTGCTGGCGCTTTATGATCAGGAAAACCTGCTGGTGAGCAGTCCCGTCATACGCCGCCTGCGCACGTCGTCGGTCCCCTTTTTCGTCGACGTGACCAAGGGCCATAGGAGGGATGACGGCAAGACTGCGATGGCCGTGGCGCTTTTCGAGCGTTTCAAGATGATGCGCTGCGCCTTTTTCCCGACGCACGAGCCATCGGGCATGCGCGGCGCAGTCTCGTTCGCCGGTGATCGCGAGCCCTTCGCGTCGGAAGAGATGCGCGATCTTTCCTATATCTCGATCCATGTGTTCGACAGGCTTGCCGAAATCCGCAGTCTCGATACGCGCATGACGGATGCGCTGACGGACCGCGAAATCGATTGCTTGAACTGGACGGCGGCGGGAAAGACCAGTGCGGAAATCGCCGATATCCTCAACCTCTCGGAACATACCGTCAACCACTACCTGAACCGCGCAACGAAGAAGCTCGACACGGTCAACCGGACGCAGGCGGTCGCCAAGGCACTGCGCATCGGCATCATCAAGTAACCCTGCTGAAAATATTGGCAGTTTGGCTCAAAAGATGGGCAGGGCCGTGTCTTTCATCCGTTGCTACTCTCCGTCGCGTTCCGGCCCGTCGCCCCAATTCGCCCGTCGCGCCCATTTGAAGGTGGCGCCGTCGCGTTTGGAGAAGGTGCGCTCGCCCGCCGTCCCGTCGCTTTGACAGAGCTTCAGCCGGATCACTCCGCCCGAGCCCTGAGGCGGTGCGATGATGCGGGCCTGGGGAGCCTCGCCTGCAAAACGGCTTGCGGCGATGAAAATATATTTCTCGTCCTCCCACGGCACGTCCGCATCCTTGACCAAGCGGTGCATTTTCGAGCGGGCGACCCGGCGCGAAAAATGACACCAATCTGGCCGCGCGAGAGGACAGTCCGATGCATGCGGGCAGGGCGCGATCAGATGCGCCCCTTTTGAGAGCAGTAGGTCACGCGCGGCGAGGATGCGGTCCCAACCGGCCGGCGTTCCGGGTTCGATGATGACGATCGTGTCGAGCGTCATCGCCCAGAGCTTATCGATCGACGCGTCGATCTGATGCGGCTCTATCTCATCGAGCACATAGGCGATAGTGACGAGATCGGCGGGCGCAATTTTCGGCAACGCCTTGATAAGATTGCCATCCAGCCATTCCGTCTGAAGGTCGAGCCGCCCCGAGAGGCTTCTTCCGACGTTGCGGATCGCATCGCTTGCCTCCACCATCACGGCGCTTTTGATCTCCGGCCAGCAGTCGGTGGCCGCCCAGAGTGCCGAGCCTGGACCAGCCCCGATATCGACCAAATACTCAGGGGCGAAATCAGGCCGGGCTTGCGAAATCATTTGATAGGCGGCGCGGATCGCGGCATAGGTGGCGGGCAGCCTGGCGGCGAGATAAGCCTTGGCTGCAAGGCTGTCGCTGATGTGGAAACTGCCGTCACGCAGTTCCTGGCGATAGCGGCTGGAAAGGCGTGCCGCGGCGCGCTTCAGCCCATCGAGCGGCTGGCCCTCCAGCATCTCCTCCACCTGTTCCCGCAAGATCCTTGGCAATTCCATCGCTGTCGCCCGCATTGATCGATCACGCCATACAGCCGGGTGCGATCCATGCCAAGCGGCATATGAAGCGCTTGCCGATCATCATCTGGCACGAGCCTTGCTTCTTATTCCGCAGAGGTCCAGAGGGGACTTTGAAAGAGCGCCAAAAAAGAACGGCGCCATCGGCAACCCGCCGTCGGCAGCGTAGATGCATGTCTCCTGCATCCGTTGCCGGCGGCGGTTGTTGCCTTTTTGTAACGGCCCTCCCGGGATGACGCTCCAACCCCGTGGTTTGGGGTGATTTTTCCTCTGGTCATTTCCCCACATTGTTCTACTTCGGCCTGCATTGCGCCGGGTATCGGGCAGACCGTTGCGGCCATCGGGGCGAAAGCCCGGCGGACCAGATGGCCGCAACGGATTTCGATAGAGCGCGATTTCCGTTGCCCTTGATGCCGATTTCGTTTGGCGAAGCCGCAGCCCTCCACTATCTACGTCTCTTCAAAGACTATGCGTGAGGGTGGAATGACGGACGTCACCAAGGAACAAGTTCTCGAAACGCTGAAGACCGTGCGCGGTCCCGATCTCGAACATAATATCGTCGAGCTCGGCATGGTTTCCGATGTCTTCATTGCAGACGGCAAGGTCTATTTCTCGATCACCGTTCCGGCCGAGCGAGCCAAGGAGCTTGAGCCGCTGCGTCTCGCGGCCGAACGCGTCATCAAGGAACTGCCCGGCGTCAAGGGTGCGCTCGTGGCGCTGACCGCCGACAAGAAAGCGGCCCCTGCCTCCGCACCTGCCGCCCGTCCTGCTGCCCATGCCGGGCACGGCCATGAAGGCCATGCGCACGCGCCGCAGCAACAGCCGCCGCGCGCCGGCAAGATCGGCGTTCCCGGCATCAAGTCGATCATCGCGGTTGCCTCCGGCAAGGGTGGCGTCGGCAAGTCGACGACGGCCGTCAATCTCGCGCTCGGCCTACAGGCGAACGGTCTGCGTGTCGGTATTCTCGACGCCGACATCTACGGTCCCTCCATGCCGCGCCTTTTGAAGATTTCCGGCCGGCCGACGCAGGTCGACGGCCGCATCATTAATCCGATGGAGAATTACGGCCTCAAGGTCATGTCAATGGGCTTCCTCGTCGATGAGGAAACTGCGATGATCTGGCGCGGCCCGATGGTGCAATCGGCGCTGCTGCAGATGCTGCGCGAAGTCGCCTGGGGCGAACTCGACGTTCTTGTCGTCGACATGCCGCCCGGTACCGGCGATGCGCAGCTGACGATGGCCCAGCAGGTGCCGCTCGCCGGCGCCGTCATCGTCTCCACGCCGCAGGACCTTGCATTGATCGATGCCCGTAAGGGGCTCAATATGTTCCGCAAGGTGGAGGTCCCGGTTCTCGGTATCGTCGAGAACATGAGCTATTTCATCGCGCCCGATACCGGCACCCGCTACGACATCTTCGGCCATGGCGGCGCGCGCAGGGAGGCCGAGCGCATTGGCGTGACCTTCCTCGGCGAGGTCCCGCTCACGGTGAGTATCCGCGAAACCTCGGATGCCGGCACGCCGCTTGTCGCATCCGAACCGAACGGCATCGTTGCGGGCATCTATCGCGACATCGCTTCGAAGGTGTGGGAACAACTCGGCGGCCAGCCGCAGCGCCAGGCGCCGGCGATCATTTTCGAATAGCTGTTTCGGCGCGCCGAATTCCCCAAATTGTGGGGGAAATGTGGTGATATCGCCCAGTTCACCTAAGATGACTTGATTATTTCACAGCTTTCCGTCATATGGCCCGCCGTCGCCATGATGGCGGTTTCTGCGGATGCTCGATGATGGCCGCCCTTGCTTGAAAAGTTTCGGCCAGCCTGCATGTTCGGAGTTATCTTGTCGATCGAAGGATTGGTGACTGCGATGCGGTTGAGCAGAATGCATGGCCGGGTTCTGACCGGATGCAGCTGGAGTTGTATGAACCTTTTTCCGCGTCCGGTAAGATCGAAGACTATTAGCCTGTACGGCGCCGTGACGGCTGCCATTCCAGTGAAAGGCTCTCGATGAAAAGCGCAGGCATTGCAGGACGTGCCGGCGGCTGGAGCAACGCCCGGTGATCACGGCCTATTGTTCAAATTGCAAGTCGGTCGAAATCCGTGACCTATCGCACGCCGCGGAGTTTCCGGACGATGTGGTATGGATCGATATGCTCGAGCCAACCCGTGAGGAGGAACTCTACGTCGAAAAGATCGTCGGCATCGAGGTTCCGACCCGCGACGATTTGAAGGATATCGAGCCGTCCGCACGCCTCTATACCGAGAATAATGCGGTCTACATGACGGCTTCGTTGGTCTGGAAAGCTGAGACAGAGGCGCCGACGCTGACGGATGTTGCCTTCATCCTCGTTGGGAACCGGTTGATCACCATCCGCTACGCTCATCCAAAATCCTTTGCCCTGTTCATCGCCGCCCTTCATCGCGTGCCGGAAGAGTGGCGCAGCGGTGCCGCTCTCCTTGCCAAGCTGCTCGAGACGATCGCCGACAGGACTGCGGAAATTCTCGAACTCTCGGTCGCCCGCATCGATGTCCTTTCGACGCACGTTTTCGGCGACCGCGCCAGAAAGGTTCGCAAGCCTTCGAACTATCTCGAGGAGAAGCTTCGCGATATCGCCGGCCACCACCGCCTTGTCAGCAAGGTGCGCGAAAGCCTCGCCTCGCTCTCACGCCTCATGACCTTCTTCTACACCATCCCCGCAGTTCAGAAGGACCAGGCGACGAAGGAACTGTCGCGCACCGTCTCGCGCGATATCCAGTCGCTGACGGAGCATGCGTCCTACATCGCCGGAAACATCACCTTCCTCCTCGACGCCTCGCTCGGCCTCATCAACATCGAGCAGAACTCGATCATCAAGATCTTCTCGATCGCATCCGTCGTCTTCTTGCCGCCCACCCTTGTCGCATCCATTTATGGTATGAATTTCGAATTCATGCCGGAACTGCACTGGGTCGCGGGCTATCCCTCTTCGCTGGGCCTGATGGTGATGTCCGCCATCATTCCGTTTTTCTTTTTCCGATGGAAAGGCTGGCTCTAAGGAGCCTGTTGTCACTTTATGTCCGACGAAAGCCATTCACACGATCGCCACATGACGCCGCGCAAACTCTTCTATCTTACGCTCGGCTCCGTCGGCGTCGTCTATGGAGATATCGGTACCAGCCCGCTCTACGCATTCCGCGAAGCGCTGAAGCCGGTCGCGCACGATGGGATCACCCGTTTCGAGATCATCAGCCTTATCTCGCTGATGCTCTGGGCACTGACGATCATCGTCACCCTCAAATATGTCCTGCTGCTGCTGCGCGCCGATAACGAAGGCGAGGGCGGCACACTCTCCCTGCTTGCCCTGTTGATGAAGACGGCGAACGGGCACACCGCATTGCTGCTTACACTCGGCATGGCAGGTGCGGCTCTGTTCCTGGGCGATGCGATGATCACGCCGGCGCTTTCGGTTCTGTCTGCCGTTGAAGGCGTTAAGTTGATGGCCCCGAGCCTGTCGGCCTACATCGTGCCGATTTCGGCGGCCATTCTTGTCTTGCTGTTCGTTTTCCAATCGCACGGCACCGGCGCCATGGCCCGTTTTTTCGGACCGATCACCGCGCTCTGGTTCATCGTCATGGCGATTGCCGGCATTTCGCATATCTCCGACGACTACGGGATCTTGGCAGCCTTCAATCCGTATTATGCCGTCAGCTTCCTACTCCACGAGGGATTCTTCGGCATCGTTGTTCTGGGTGCGGTCTTCCTGACGGTGACCGGCGCCGAAGCGCTTTACGCCGACCTTGGCCATTTTGGCCGCCGCCCGATTCAGTGGGCCTGGTTCGCGCTGGTCTTTCCTTCGCTCGCGCTGAACTATCTCGGCCAGGGCGCACTCGTTCTCGGCAATCCGGAGGCGATGTCCGACCCCTTCTATCTCATGTTCCCGAAGTGGGCGCTGCCTTTTGCCGTCATACTGGCGACGGCTGCAACGATCATCGCCAGCCAGGCGGTCATCACCGGCGCCTTTTCGCTCGTGCGCCAGGGGATCAACCTCGGTTTCCTGCCGCGCATGGAGATCCTCTTCACATCGGAGACCAATACCGGGCAGATTTTCCTGCCGACGGTCAACACAGTGCTCTTCCTGGGCGTCATGTTCCTGGTCATCACGTTCCAGACGTCGGAAGCTCTTGCAACGGCTTACGGCATCTCGGTCACCGGCGCGATGGTCGTCACCACAATCATGGCCTTCGAATTCGTGCGGACGCGCTGGAACTGGTCGGCTTCGATCGCAACGATCGTTCTGTTGCCGCTGCTTGTGCTGGAACTGATCTTCCTCGGTGCCAACCTGCTCAAAATCCACGACGGCGGCTATATTCCGATCCTCATCGCCACCGCCTTCATCGTTGTCATGTGGACCTGGCGCCGCGGCACGGCGCTCCTCATGGAAAAGACCCGCCACACGGATATTCCGCTGCCTTCCTTTGTCAGTTCCATCGAGCGCAAGAGCGATCATTCGCCTGCCCATGTGCCGGGCACCGCGATTTTCCTCACCAGCGATCCGGAATCGGCCCCCGCAGCCCTGCTTCACAATCTAAAGCACAACCACGTCCTGCATGACCGCAACGTCATCCTGACGATCCGCACGGTCAACAAGCCGCGCGTTGCGAACTCCGAACGCTACAAGGTCGAGCAGGTTTCCGAGCGCTTCTCGCGTGTCGAACTGCTCTTCGGCTTCATGGAAACGCAGAACGTCTCCCAGGCGCTCGCAGCACTTAGAAAGACCGGGCTGAAGTTCGACATCATGACGACCTCCTTCTATCTCGGCCGGCGCAAGCTGGTGCCGGATGCGAAATCCGGAATGCCTTACTGGCAGGACCGGCTCTATATCGCGCTCGCCAACGCGGCAGCGAACCCCTCCGACTACTTCCGTCTTCCGGCGAACCGCGTAGTCGAACTCGGCTCGCACGTCATCATCTGACACGCTTTCCAAACAGTCTTCTCCCCGCGCGGGAGAAGACGAAAAACCGCTCACGGATGCATTCTGGGACACCGCATTAACCAAGCATCAAGGTTAATGGGTGATTTTCGTCTGACTGTTGAAGCGTCCCGTGTCCGGAGTCTGGCGTTGCGTCGAAATCGCGTTGTCCGCAGCAAGCTGCGTTTTCTCCCTCAGAGCTGGATTTCACCCGCCATCTTCGGCATTTGCGGGTGGCTCGCATTCCCCACCATCGCATCGCATGCCGATCTCGCCGCCATGCTCGCCGGGCTTGATCAAAGCCGCGACAACTGGCGCATGGTGATGACAAATTCTCCGGCGGGCTCCATTCATCAGGCCGAACTCGCTTTCGCGGATCCGATCGTGACGGGAACGATCGCGGCCGGCGCGGGCATGGTTCTTCCCGATGGCCGCAAGGTTGCCTTTGTCGCGAAAGGCAAGGGCCACGAGGAAACGCCGGACGAAGAACGCGTCAACCGCGGTACCAAGAAAGGCCGCATCGTCGCCGTCGAGAAGATGCAGCCGCCGAAGGATTTCTCCGCCGGCTCCATTCTCCAGCGCACGCAGCTCCTTTTCCAGCCGAGCTTCGACATCAAGGACAAGTCCGCCTTCGTGAAGCCGAAGATCATGGGCAAGGAAATCGAGATCGCCACCAATTTCTACAGGAAGCAGCCGGTCATGCCGGAACCCGGCGTTCCGGCGATGCTTGCAGGCCTCGTCACAAGCAACAAGGCCGACGTGCTGGCGACCGCTTATGCGCCGGCAGCCCCGGACTACGCCCGTCAATCGCCCTTCGACACGATCCTCGCCGATCAGGCAAATGACGGCCGCTTCGTTCCGCAGATCGGCGCGGGCGATCATGCATGGGCGGCGAGCATCCTGCCTGCCAGCGCGTTTTCGGCGCGCGAGCAGCAGTGCCTTGCATCCGGCATCTATTTCGAAGCTCGCGGCGAATCGGTAAAGGGGCAGGCCGCAGTCGCGCAGGTCATCCTCAACCGCGTCAGGAACCCGGCCTACCCGAAAACCATCTGCGGCGTCGTCTACCAGAACGAAGACTGGCGGAACCGCTGCCAGTTTTCCTTCGCCTGCGACAACATCCGCGATCGCGTGAACTCCGAAAATCACTGGCGCGTTGCCCGCGACGTCGCCATGGCGGTCACGGCCGGCAAGATCTGGCTTCCGCAAGTCGGCTCGGCTACACATTATCATGCCGTCTATGTCCGGCCGAAATGGGCAAGGACCATGGAAAAGGTCGGCCGCATCGGCCTGCACGTCTTCTACCGCACCTATGGCGGTGGCTGGAGCTGAGGAAAAGCCGGTCCGGCAGCGGATTTCCCCGCCGATCATCGGCTTCGAAAGCGGATTCTTTCGCTCGAATTTTCAAGGCGGTGTGAAATTCGGATCAAATCATTGATTCGGAACGATAATTTTATGGCTGGACATAAGCTTCCTACGCCTTGACTATGGTTTCCCCTAAAACTATGTTGCGCGCGACTTCAGAACGGGCCGAAAGGTTTTCAGACCTTGTGTCCGTTGTCCTGAAAACCGGGGTAGCGGGGATCGCGGACAGCGGAAGACGAGGAGGAAGCCATGGCGGATGACCGCGAGGAAAGTCTTGAAAAGCGCCGTGCGCAGCTGGGAGCGAAGCTCAAAGCCAAGCGCATAGATGCGGGAGAGGACGAGGCGAACGAAGCCCGCGCCGAGGTAAGCCGCAAAGGCTATGCTGAGGCGATGAAGCTTTCGAGCGAGTTCATTTCCGCCATCGTCGTCGGTGCCCTTCTTGGCTATCTTTTGGACCGTTTTGTCGGCACGGCGCCTTGGGGGTTGATTGTTCTTCTGCTTCTCGGATTCTGTGCCGGTGTTTTGAACGTTCTTCGTGCTGCGGGCAAGGTTGCAAAACCGGAGCCTGGAGAGGCCGAAAACGGCAAGAAATAGGGCAGGGTGCCAGGCGCTTTGTCCAGTGTGATGATCCCGCAATCGCGGGCCAAAGAAGAGAGAACAAGCGGTGTCTAACGATCCGACCCATCAGTTCCTGATCCAGAAGATTGTGCCGATCGAAATCGGCGGAATTGATTTCTCGTTTACCAACGCTTCTCTCTTCATGGCGGCATCCGCTGCCGTTGCCGCAGGCTTCCTTTATTTCTCGACGTCAAACCGCGCGATCGTTCCCGGCCGCTCGCAGTCGGTCGCGGAAATGTCTTACGAATTCATCGCCGGAATGCTGAAGGAAGGCGCAGGAACCAAGGGGATGAAGTTCTTCCCGCTGGTCTTTTCGCTCTTCATGTTCGTGCTGACGGCAAACCTGCTTGGCATGTTCCCGTATTTCTTCACGGTGACGAGCCAGATCATCGTCACCTTCGCCTTGGCGCTGCTCGTCATCGGCACGGTTCTCGTCTACGGCTTCTATAAGCACGGCTTCCATTTCCTGAATGTCTTCGTGCCCTCGGGCGTGCCAGGCATTCTTCTGCCGCTGGTGGTGGCGATCGAGATCATCTCCTTCCTGTCCCGCCCCATTTCACTTTCTGTTCGTCTTTTCGCCAATATGCTCGCCGGTCACATCACGCTGAAGGTGTTCGCAGGCTTCGTCGCCTCGCTTGGAGCCCTCGGTGCAGTCGGTGTCGGCGGTGCCATTCTTCCCCTCATCATGACGGTCGCCCTGACCGGTCTCGAGTTCCTCGTCGCCTTCCTTCAGGCTTACGTCTTTGCGGTGCTGACTTGCATGTACCTCAACGACGCAGTTCACCCGGGTGGCCACTAAGGATACCGACATTGACGTCAAAGGGCGTCAGTCAATTCGCCGCAACAACCATTTCAAAGGAGTTCAACATGGAAGCGGAAGCAGCAAAGTTCATCGGTGCAGGTCTGGCTTGCTTTGGTATGGCCGGTACGGCTCTCGGCCTCGGCAACATCTTCGGCAACTACCTCGCCGGCGCTCTGCGCAACCCGTCTGCTGCTGACAGCCAGTTCGGCCGTCTGGTTTTCGGCTTCGCCGTTACGGAAGCTCTGGGCATCTTCTCGCTGCTCGTCGCTCTCCTTCTGCTCTTCGCCGTCTAATATCGGTGGATTGAGGGATCACGGCCTGCGACCAGCAAGCCGTGATCCTTTGTATTTGCAGTACACCTGGAGGTGAGCATGTTTTTTGTGACCCCGGCCTATGCTCAAGAAGCTCCGGCGGGAACGGCAGAACCGGGTGCAGCGCCCGCCACGGACCCGCATGCCGCTCCGGCGCCCGGCGAGGTCCATACCGAGACCGGCGTTCCCGGTGGCGAGCATGGCGGCGGTGTTTTCCCGCCTTTCGATTCGTCGACTTACGCATCCCAGCTTCTGTGGCTGGCGATCACCTTCGCCGTTTTCTTCTTGCTCATGCAAAAGGTCATTACGCCGCGAATCGGCGGTATCCTCGAGCAGCGCCATAAGCGCATCTCGCAGGATCTCGACGAGGCAAGCCGCCTGAAGGCGGAAGCCGATGCGGACGTTGCAGCCTATGAAGCTGAACTCGCTGCGGCCCGCGCCAAGTCGAACTCGATCGGCTCTGCCGCGCGCGACGCCGCCAAGGCCAAGGCCGAAGAAGATCGCCGCTCCGTCGAAGCGAGCCTCTCCGAGAAGCTGAAAGCTGCCGAGGGCCGCATCGCCGACATCAAGGCGAAGGCATTTGCAGACGTCGGCACGATTGCCGAGGAAACGGCCGCTGCCGTTATCGAACAGCTGATCGGTGGCACAACGGCCAAGACCGACGTTGCCGCTGCTGTCGCAGCCGCCAAGAAGGAGGCTTGATCGATGGAATTTGATGCAACTTTCTTCGCCTTTGTCGGCCTCGTCTTGTTCCTGGCCCTCGTCGTCTATCTGAAGGTTCCGGGCATGATGGCAAAGTCGCTCGACGACCGCGCCGACCAGATCCGCAACGAGCTGGCCGAAGCCAAGCGTCTGCGCGAAGAGGCTCAGCATCTGCTGGCCGAATACCAGCGCAAGCGCAAGGAAGCGGAAGCGGAGGCTGCGCATATCGTCGCCGCCGCCGAGCGCGAAGCCGAGATGCTGACTGCCGAGGCGAAGAAGAAGACGGAAGAGTTCGTCGCCAACCGCACGGCCCTTTCGGAACAGAAGATCAAGCAGGCGGAAGCCGATGCGATGAAAGCCGTCCGTTCGGCTGCCGTCGATCTGGCGATCACCGCGGCCGAAACGGTTCTCGCCAAGAAGGCCGACGGCAAGGTCCAGGCCGACCTCTTCAAGGGTGCCGTCGGCGAAGTGAAGACGCGCTTGAACTGAGCGTTCTTTCATGTTGATCTGGAAAGGCCCCGGCATCGGGGCTTTTTTTATTGGCGGCGGTGCGGCTGCCGGAGTTGCTGATGCTGAAGGATGAGGCAGGTTCCGGACCGATCTTGCGTGACGGGCTTGTATGGCGCGCCACGCGTCCATGGACTGCGAATGTGCATTCTCTCTTTGGGCACCTGAAGCAGTGCGACTTCGCTTCAGCGCCGCGATCTGCAGGCTATGATGAGAATTTCGAGCGCGTGACTTTTATTGAGGGCGAGTGCGGCGACCTCGATAGTGTCCAAATGCGCTTGGACACGGTACTGACTTCTGCGGCGCGATTGCTGCGCATCTACCACGATTGCTCGGCATCCTTTCAGGGGGCCGCTGAAGGCGCCTGGCAGCTTAAGCCGAAGCCGCCGTTTGAAGTCATCTGTCATGGCGATTTTGCACCGTACAACGTCGTCATGCGCGACGGCAAAGCGATAGGCATCATCGATTTCGAAGCGGCACATCCCGGTCCGAGGCTCTGGGATATCGCCTATGCTGTCTATCGATGGGCGCCGCTGTCGAGACATATCGCGGTAGAGAGCATTGTCACGATCGAAGAGCAGATCAACCGGGCGCGGGACTTCCTCGACGCTTACGGCTTGCCAGCCGATGAACGCGCCGCTTTGCCTGATCTTGTCATCGAGCGTTTGAAGGGGCTTGTCGCTTTCATGGAAGCGGAAGCGGCGCGGGGATCGGAAAAATACCGCAAGGATATCGAAGAGGGCCATCATCGGCTTTTTCGCGATGACATCGGCTACATCCACGTTCATCGGGATCAAATCGCGGCCGGACTCATGGCCACTTGATTGAGCCGGCAACAAGCCGAAGTGGTGAATCCTGCCACAAATCCGCCGCTCGATGGTCGGCAGATCGCCTTCCTATTGCCGCACCGAAAACGTCTGAGAGTCACATTGTCGCCGGATCGTTCCTCAACCCTAACCGGCGGCCAAGGCAGTATGTCGCCGTCCACGCCACCACAGAGGAATGAATATGATCACTCGTTATACCCCTGTTGCATCGTTGACCGCTGCAGCTCTCAGCTTGATGTTTCTCGGCAACCCCGCGTCCGCACAGCAGGCAGCTCCAGCCCAGCAACCGGTTCAAGCGCAACCAGAAAGCAAAGGCGCGACCGCAGCCGTCAGCGATCAGAAAATCGAGGCCTTTGCGGTCGCCTATCTCCAGGTTGACCAGGTTAGGCAGGAATACTCGGCCAAGATCGGAGCCACACAGGACACGGCAGCGAAGCAACAGCTGCAGACTGAAGCCAGTAAGCAAATGGTTCAGGCCGTGGAAGCCTCTCCAGGCATCTCGCTAGATGAGTATAACTCAATTCTAACCGCCGCGCAGAACGATCCGGCGCTCGTCAAGAGAGTTCAGGAAAAGCTCCAGGAATCTGCACCCGCGCAGCCGGCGCCCGCGAAGCAGCAGTAAGCCGTGCGCCGGGACTGCACTTCAAATTGGTGCTGTTTTGGTTCCATTGAAGCGGTCTGAATGACCGCTTCAATCATCACGTGCGAACGCGAGATGCTGCTTCGAGTTCGACAGGTCTGCAGCGGCAGCAGTTACTCTTCCAGCATTTCGTCCATCGTGGCGCCTTCGGTGCCGTTCTTCTTCAACGGCCGGAAGCTCATGCGGTGAAGCGAGCAGGGGCCATGCCGCTCGATGCGGGCGCGGTGCTGCGCCGTGCCATAACCCACATGCGCGGCAAAGCCGTAATCGGGGAAGACGGCATCTGCACGCGCCATCATCCGGTCGCGGGTCACCTTGGCAACGATAGAGGCGGCGGCGATCGAGACCGAGCGCGAATCGCCCTTGACCACCGCTTGGCCTGGGCACTCCAGCCCCGGCGGCACGTCGAGGCCATCGGTCAGGACATAGCTTGCAGGGATGGCAAGGCCGCAGATTGCCCGGCGCATGGCGTCGAGGCTTGCCTTGCGGATATCCGTGAGGTCGATGTGTGTGGAACTCGACGATGCGATGGACACCGTCGCGGTTGCGAGGATTTGGGCGAAAAGTTGTTCGCGCCGTTGCGCCGAGAGCTGCTTGGAATCGTTCAGCCCGTCCGGGATACGCCTGGGATCAAGAATGACGGCAGCGGCGACGACAGGTCCGGCCAGAGGGCCGCGCCCTGCCTCATCGGCGCCAGCGACCGGCCAGTGACCGGCCTTGCGTGCCTTCAGTTCCAGCTTGAAGTCCGGGACGAGCGGCACCTCTTCGAAAAGCAGAGGAGAATCGGGTGACGTGCGAGGTTTCATGCGGCTGAACCTCGCACGCCAACCCGATTTCCTGCAAGCCCCCGGATCAGGGCGGCGCACCGGGGGCTCAGGCCGCGAAACGGGCAGGGGGCCGTTTGCGGCAGCAAGAGGCCAGGGCGGCGGCCTCCTGCGGGGTAACTCGTTATGGCATTCGCCGGACGGCCTCAGGGAACCCCCGCGTGCGGACGGGCGGCTAAAGCAGCGAAAGCTGCACGCCGCTGCCATCCGGCGGCACGAAAAGATCGTCGCGAAGCGGCATGCTGCGCCTTGTCATGCCGAGCCGTTTCGTCGCCATCTCGAAGCGGCGGGCGAGCTGCCAGGCATAGGGGCCGGCGCCTTTCATGCGCTTGCCGAATTCGGCGTCGTAGTCCTTGCCGCCGCGCATCGAGCGGACCAGCGACATGACGTGCCGGTAGCGATCCGGATAGTTCTGCAACAGCCAGTCGCGGAAGAGCGGAGCGACTTCCAGCGGCAGGCGCAGGATCACGTAGCCCGCCTCCAGCGCACCGGCAACCTTTGCCGCGTCGAGAATGCGTTCCAGCTCGTGGTCGTTCAGCGCGGGGATCATCGGAGCGGCCATCACCGAGGTCGGGATGCCCGCCTCTGTCAGGGCCTGGATCGCCTCCAGCCGGCGCGGCGGCGTTGCGGCGCGCGGTTCCATCGCACGAGCGAGCTTGCGGTCCAGCGTGGTCACCGAAAGCGCGGCACGCACAAGGCTCTTGGCTGCCATCTCCTGCAGGATATCGATATCGCGCAGAATCAGCGCCGACTTGGTGACGATCGAGACCGGATGGTTCGCCTTGTTCAGCACTTCGAGGATCTGCCGCATGATACGCCATTCCTTCTCGATCGGCTGGTAGGGATCGGTATTGGTTCCGATGGCGATGACCCGCGGCTTGTAGCCGGGCTTCGCAAGCTCGCGCTCCAAAAGTTTGGCCGCATCCGGCTTGGCAAACAGCCTGGCTTCGAAATCGAGGCCCGCCGAAAGCCCCAGATAGGCGTGCGTCGGCCGGGCGAAGCAGTAGATGCAGCCGTGTTCGCAGCCGCGATAGGGATTGATCGACCGGTCGAACGGAACGTCCGGCGACTCGTTGCGAGTAATCGCCGTGCGCGGCTTTTCGATCTGCACTTCGGTCTTGAAGGGCGGCAGTTCTTCCAGCGTCTGCCAGCCGTCGTCGAAGGTCTCGCGGTGCATCGGCTCGAAGCGCCCGCTGGGGTTCAGTCCAGCCGCGCGGCCGCGGCGCCGGTCGCCCTCGATGCGAAGGCCGGAAGAGGCGATCAACACTTCGGCAACATCCGCCGTATTGGCAGGCGCAAACGCAGCCTGCCCTGCAAGGGACTGTTCGTTCATCCGATTCTCCCGCGACAAGGCAATTGCCTTCGTCCGTCTTGATGATTAAATTCCTATCGAGAAAAAGAGAACAATGCAAGAACAAAATGAGGAAAGTCACGCTGGCAAATTTTTGTGCGGCGCTTTATAAATAGGCAATGTTGACGGTTGTTCTGGAGTGCCAGGATCAGGAACCTGAGCTGGCGCAGACTTTATCGGTGCTGGTGGCGGGTGCAGTCGAAGGGCTCGTAAGCGACGTGGTCGTGCTCGATCACGGCTCGCGCGATGGTACATCCAGGGTGGCGGACGCGGCTGGGTGCCGGTTCCATTCGCAATGGGATATCAAGGATATATTGCGCTCGGCCCGCGGCGAGTGGCTACTTTTCGTCGAACCTGGCGCCCGGCCGCAGACTGGTTGGATAGACGAGATCGCCGAATATGTCGCCCTCAACAAAGTCCCGGCGCGTTTCACCGCCTCGCGCGGATACAGGCGCCCGTTTTTCCAGCGTGTAGGCCGGTCGCTGCCGCCGCTGGAACTCGGCCTTCTCCTGTCGAAGAAACACGCGATTGCCGCCGCAAGAAGCGGAATGCGCCTTTCGGAATTTGCCAAGGGGCAGAAGCTGCGCAAGCTTTCCAGCGAGCTGATTCCCTCCTGGGTCGCCCGCGCCGCACGATAGCGCGCAAACTTTTCAGCACTCGCGCTAAAGATGGCGCCCGATACGATTTCGCGCTATAATTCAGCCATGGCGCCGCCCGAGCGCCCCGCTTCTTGGCGGCCGACCATGGAATGCCGACAGGCGGCAGAACAGGTCACAGCGGAAGTCTCCTCTTCTGCCGGGTTTCCGGCGAAAGGAGGTGCGTCATGAAACGCAATATGATCCGCGGCCTGCTGGCCGTCATATTGACGACATTGGTGATCGCGCATCCGCATTCGGCAGCATCGCAGATGATGCGCAGTTGCGCAGGCCGATCCGAGGTCGTCAAGTTCCTGGACAAGAACTTTGCCGAAAAGCTCACCGCGGTCGGACTGATCAACCAGAACGCCATTCTTGAGGTCTATGCCGCCAAGAGCGGCACCTGGACACTCATCATAACGGATGTTCACGGCGTCAGCTGCTTCCTGCTGTCGGGTGACAACTGGGAAACGATACCCACTTTGCCGGGCTTGGATACATAGCGAACGCAGGCTGCTGCCATGGCGCACCCGGGCAGCAGCGCGCCTTCTACTTCCCCACGCCGCGCTTCATGTGCTCGTCGAGCCGCGGCATGATCTCCACGAAATTGCAGGGCATGTGGCGGTAGTCAAGCTGCGCCTTCAAGATGCCGTCCCAGGCGTCCTTGCAGGCGCCGGGCGAGCCCGGGAGCACGAAGATGAAGGTAGCCTTGGCAACCCCTGCCGTTGCCCGCGATTGGATCGTCGATGTGCCGATCTTGTCGTAGGAGACGCGGTGGAAGACTGCCGAGAAGCCGTCCATGCGCTTTTCGAACAGCGGCTCCAGCGCCTCGGGCGTGACGTCGCGGCCGGTCAAGCCGGTGCCACCGGTGGTGATCACGACGTCGATGCCGTGAGTCTCCGTCCAGGCGTTGACCTGGGCTGCGATGGCCACCTTGTCGTCGCGCACGATGGCGCGGTCCATCAGCTTGTGGCCGGCCTCGGCGATCCGCGCCACAAGCGTGTCGCCGGATTTGTCGTTCTCCAGCGTGCGCGTGTCCGAAACCGTCAGCACGGCGATGCCGACGGGAATGAACGGCCGCTGTTCGTCGATACCTGTCATCACCTGTCTCCCGAAAGCGTTTCCGTCGCCTGGAAATACCAGTCCGGCCGTTCGCTGTGAAGCTTTGCCGCGGCCGCTCCGGCTGTTTCAATCGAGCCGAAGATGCCGAAACAGGTTGCGCCGGAGCCGGACATGCGGACAAGTCTTGCGCCTGCGCCCTTCAATGCGGCCGACACATCTTCGATCTCGGGAACAAGCTTGCGGGCAGGCGGCTCGAGATCGTTCCGGTTGGCCCCGATCGCCGCCAGCCAGTCGCTGCCTCGCAAGGCAAGCGGCGGGTTGTTCTTCGCCGTCAGCAGCCGGAATATCTCGGGCGTCGAGACCGCCTTCAGCGGATTGGCCAGCACGATCGCAAAAGAGGGCAAGGCAACGGGCTCGATCTGTTCGCCAATCCCGCGCGCAATCAGCGGCCGGTTCGCAAGGCACATGGGAACGTCGGCGCCAAGTCTGAGAGCGATCGCTGACAGCCTCCCGCCGGGCAGGCGGAGGCTCCAAAGCCGCATGAGGCCGCGAAGGGCGGCTGCCGCATCCGCGGACCCGCCGCCGATACCAGAGGCGATCGGAAGGTTCTTTTCGAGATGGATATGGACCGGCGGCGCATGGTCGCCCTGCGCCAGCGCTGCCTGCCGAAGCATGTCGCGCGCCTTGAGCACCAGATTGCTGCGGGATTCGATGTCGAGAGCGGGGCCGAACCGTCCGCTGATCGTGAATTCGTCCGATGGCGAAGCGGCAAAGCCCAGCCTGTCGCCGTGGCCGGCAAAGGTCACCAGCATGTCCAGCAGATGATAGCCGTCGGCTTTCTGGCCCGTCACGTGCAGGGCAAGATTGATCTTAGCGAGAGCATCTTCGGTAACCGCAAAGCCGCCGCTCATGCCCGCATCAGGCATGGGTTGTCAGGACTTCTTGTCGGCCGGCGGCGGCGTAACAGGCACCGGATCCGGCTGCTTCTTGTCGGCCGCCTTGGCGTCGTCGTTGTCCGTCGTCAGACCGTTCGCGATCTTGTTCTTGATTCGCGGAATCTCGGTCTCTTCCGGTGCCGAACTTAGCGCCCGGTTCCACTGATAAACGGCCTCGAGCTTGCGTCCGACGCGCCAGTAGGCGTCGCCCAGGTGGTCGTTGATCGTCGCATCACCGGCCTTGATCTCGGCGGCCTTTTCCAGTTCGGCAACGGCATCGTCGTAACGGTTCAGGCGGTAATAGGCCCAGCCGAGCGAGTCGATGATGTAGCCGTCGTCCGGACGAAGGTCGACGGCCTTCTTGATCATCGTCAGGCCCTCGTCGAGGTTGCGGTTCATGTCGATCCATGAATAGCCGAGATAGTTCAGAACCTGCGGCTGATCCGGATTGAGGTCGAGCGCCTTGCGGAAGTTCGGCTCGGCCTGATCCCACTTCTTCAGGCGCTCATAAGCGATTCCGCGCTGGAAGAAGACGGTCCAGTCGGCGCGGCGCGGCAGCGGGCCGATCACCTCCACCGCCTTGTCGTAATTCGCCGCCATTTCCGCATAGTTCTTGGCGTCGGAAAGCACGCTGCCATAGGCGAGATAGGAGCGGACGTCCTTCGGGTCAGAAACGATCAGCGCCTTGAGGTGTTTGCGTGCCTCGTCGGTCTTGCCGCCCTGTGCCAGGGCAAGGCCGAGCTGAAGCTCCGAGATGCGTCGCATCGGCGAGTTTTCCGGCACGCGCCTGTAGAATTCGATGGCGCGGTCCGTCTGGTCCTGTTTTTCAGCAATGCCGCCGAGAAGGACCAGCGTATCGGCGCTGTTCGGGTCAAGCGTATTGGCCGTCTGCAGATAGAGCGAGACGATGTCTTCGGCGCCGTCGCGGTTCAACGCGCTGCCGATGGAGAAAAGCACGGCGGCAGCGCCCTGCGCGGCGTTGCGCACCTGCTGTTCCGGCTTTTCGCCCTTCTCGATGCTCTGGCGCAGCGCATTCAGCGGCGCATAGTTCGGCAGCATGTTGTCACCGACCGAGATCGCGTCGAGCGCCTTCTGCTTGTTGCCCTGGGATGCTTCGAGGCGGGCAAGCGCCATGACAGCGCGCATGAAGGTGTCGGGTGCGGTCGCGCCGCCATCCTTGTCCAGCACTGCATCGTTGAGATGTCTGCGCGCGGCCGCCACGTTGCCGGTTACGATCGCAATTGCGCCCGCATGATAGTTCTGGAAGATGCCGAACCATTCCGGGCCCTTCATCTTCTCGACCATCGAAAGAGCTTCCTTGTTGCGGCCGGCGCCGGCGCGCGCCCAGGCGAGCAAAAGGTCGTTCATCATGCGGTCGAGGTCGTTCGGGCCGTCATATTTCAGGATCGCTTCGGCGGTCTTGAACTCGCCGCGGCGCATCGCGTCCATGCTGCGCACGACGGTGGTGATGCGCTCGACGGAAGGATCCTTCTTCAGGTCGTTGGCATATTTCACGCCATCTTCGATATTGCCGTTCAAAAGCAGCGAGATCATCAGGCGCTGGCGGATCTCCGGGTTGCCCGGCTCGATCTGGAGGGCCTTCTTGTAGAGCTCGATCGCCGTCTTGTAGTCATGATCGACATCGGCCGTGCGGGCAGCGAGAAATGCGCCTGCAAAAGTACCGACCGTATCCGGGTCGAAGATCACGTTCTTGCTGGCATCGTCCGTCTTGGCCGCTTCTTCGGCATTCACGCCGCCAAGCGCGCCGAGCGAAATGACCGCTGCAAGGGCTGCGCTCGAAAGAAGACGGATGGCATATCTCTGCCGCATTAGAAAACCTTTCATCAGGGCAGCCGATTCATCCGGCGGCTGCGAAATCAGTTGAAAATACTGATTCACAATAGGATGGCTTTTTTGAAGCGGCCCTGCAAGAAAATCAGCCCGCGATCAAGGACCTTTGATCAGTTGACCCGCTCGATGCAGAAATCGATCACTTCCATGAGGGCCGATTTCCAGGCCGTTTCGGGGAGCGGCGCCAGCGCGTCGCGGGCGATCGTGCCGTAATGAACGGCCCGCGAGATAGTGTCGTTCAGCGTGCCGTATTTGGTGATCAGGCCGAGGGCCTTTTCCAGGTTGGCATCGGTGCTGTTGTCGCCTTCGATCGCATCACGCCAGAAGGCGCGCTCGTCCTGGGTTCCGCGGCGATAGGCCAGGATGACGGGAAGGGTGATCTTGCCTTCGCGGAAGTCGTCGCCGACATTCTTGCCGAGATCGGCAGCCTTGCCGCCGTAATCCAGCGCGTCATCGACAAGCTGGAAGGCGAGGCCGAGATTCATGCCGTAGGATTTCAGCGCATTGCGGCCTGATTTGCCGGCGTCTGCGACAATCGGGCCGACTTCGGCAGCAGCGGCAAAGAGTGCTGCCGTCTTGGCCCGGATAACGGAAAGATAGTCGTCCTCCGTCGTCTCCATGTTCTTGGCGACCGAAAGCTGCAGCACTTCCCCTTCGGCAATGACGCAGGCGGCGGACGAAAGGACATCGAGCGCATCGAGTGAGCCGACATCCACCATCATGCGGAAGGCCTGGCCGAGCAGGAAATCGCCAACGAGAACGCTCGCCTGGTTGCCCCAGATCGTGCGCGCCGTTGATTTGCCGCGGCGTAGATCGCTTTCGTCGACGACGTCGTCATGCAGCAGCGTTGCCGTGTGCATGAACTCGACGCTGGTCGCGAGCTTGACATGGTTTTCGCCTCGATAGTCGAAGAGACAGGCCGATGCGAGCGTCAGCATCGGGCGCAGGCGCTTGCCGCCGGAAGAGATCAGGTGATTTGCGACCTCCGGAATCATCTGCACGTCGGAACCGGCCTTCGAAAGGATAAGCTGGTTGACCCGCTCCATGTCCGCCCGTGTCAAATCGACCAGCGGCTTGACGGATGCCAGTTTGTTTTTGCTTTCTTCAAGCGGTATGACCACGCCCAACGACCCGGACTCCTGTTCATTCTTTGGAATTGACAATAGAAAGGGGCGATTGAAGCGGCAAGGGGTGAATTGTCGCGCAACACAGAATTGAAAGGGAATTGACCGCAAATGCATGAACTTATCCGCGCCAATGACCCTGTTCTATTGTCCTATGCGCAGAGTCTTCTGAAGGATGCGGGAATTCACAGCTTTGTCGCGGATCAGGATATGAGCATTCTCGAGGGCTCGCTCGGCATGCTGCCGCGCCGTCTGCTCGTCGAGGAGGAGCGAGCCGATCAGGCCCGCCGCATCCTGACGGATGCCGGTCTCGCCGGCGAATTGCGTATCGCGAAATAATGTGGCCATGAACGGCGCTTCCGACACGATCGATGCCTTCCATCGCGGCGGCTTTTACATCGTCCAGCCGAAGGGCAGGGGGCACCGTTCGGGCATGGATGCCATGCTGCTCGCAGCACTCGTTGCCGATGACCGTGCGATCAAGGTTGCCGATCTTGGCGCCGGCGCCGGCGCCGCCGGACTGGCCGTGGTCTGCCGGCTGCAGAAAGCGCAGGCCGTGCTTTTCGAACGCTCTTCGGAAATGGCCGATTATGCCCGCCGAAGCATTGCCTTGCCGGAAAACGCCCATGTGGCAGGCCGCGTTTCGGTCGTCGAGGCGGATGTTACGCTCACGGCAAAGGCGCGCAACGACGCGGGCCTTGCCGACGAGGTCTTCCATCATGTCATCATGAACCCGCCTTTCAACGACGCGGCTGACCGGCGAACGCCGGATGCGCTGAAGGCTGAAGCCCATGCGATGACGGATGGTCTTTTCGAAAGGTGGATTCGTACCGCGGGCGCGATCATGATCCCCGGCGGGCAATTGTCGCTGATTGCGCGGCCGGAATCGATCGCCGACATCATCACCGGCTGCGTCAGGCGCTTCGGCGGCATCGAGATTACCGCCATCCATCCGCGCAAAGGTGAGAATGCCGTACGCATCCTGGTGACGGCGATCAAGGGGTCGCGGGCGCGGCTTTCATTGCGCGCACCCCTTATCATGCACGAAGAAGGAACGCATAAGTTCTCCCCCTTCGTCGACGATCTGAACAATGGCCGCGCGGCCTATGCAAGGCTTAGCCGGTCACGAAGTCGATAAGCAGCTTGATGTTCAATCCGGCGATCACGACTGCGATCACATAGGCAATAGTGCTCAGCCAGCGCGGCGCGACGAGCTCACCCATCTTCGCCTTGCTGGCGGTGAACATCACCAGCGGGAAGACGGCGAAGGAAAGCTGCAGGCTGAGCACGACCTGCGTCAGGATCAGCAATTGTGCCGTGCCCTGGTTGCCGTACCAGATCGTCACGATCGCCGCCGGCACGATTGCGATGGCGCGGGTGATCAGACGGCGCACCCATGGCTGAAGCTTGATCTTCAAGAAGCCTTCCATGACGATCTGGCCCGCAAGCGTTGCCGTCACGGTCGAATTCAGGCCGCAACAGAGCAGGGCGATGCCGAAAAGCGTGGGTGCGATCGCAAGCCCGAGCAGCGGTGACAGCAGCGAGTGCGCCTCGCCGAGTTCGACGATGTCCGTCCGGCCGTGGGCGTTGAATGCGGCTGCGGCCAGGATCAGGATCGAGGCGTTGATCAACAGCGCAAAGCAGAGCGCAAAGGTCGAGTCGATCGTCGCATAGGTCAGCGCTTCCCGCTTTTCCGGCACGGTGTGCCCGTAGGCGCGGGTCTGCACGATGCCGGAATGCAGATAGAGATTATGTGGCATGACCGTCGCGCCGAGAATGCCGAGCGCCAGATAGAGCATTTCCGGGTTGCTGACGATTTCCGTCGTCGGGAAGAAGCCCGTGATGACGGCGCCCCACTGCGGGTCTGCGAGGAAGATCTGTACGCCGAAGCACAGCGCAATGACGCCGAGAAGCGTGATGATGAACGCTTCGATCCAGCGGAAGCCGAGCTTTTGCAGATAGAGGATAAGGAAAACGTCGAGCGCCGTAATCAGCACGCCGAGTTCCAGCGGAACGCCGAAGATCAGGTTGAGGCCGATTGCCGTGCCGATCACCTCGGCAATGTCCGTCGCGATGATTGCGATTTCCGCAAAGGCCCAGAGCGGTACGGAAACGAATTTCGGGAAGGCGTCCCGGCAGGCCTGCGCCAGATCGCGGCCAGAAGCAATGGCAAGCCGGGCGCAAAGCGATTGCAGCACGATCGCCATGAGGTTCGAAAGCAGCGCCACAGTCAGCAGCGCGTAGCCGAATTTCGAGCCGCCGGCGAGCGAGGTCGCCCAGTTTCCGGGATCCATATAGCCGACCGCGACCATGTAGCCAGGGCCGGCAAAGGCGGCAATCCGCCGGAGTTTCGATCCCGGGCGGCCTGTGCCGATCGTGCGATAAACGTCTGAAAGCGAGGCTTCTTCGCGGTCGTGCCGCCAGCCGCCTTTTGGAGTACGATTCAAAACATCCATATGATTACCGCTTTTGGGACCAATGCCCCGCACTATGCCCGATTAGAATGATAATGCAAGTCATTCGCAAAATGAAAAATCGGATGCATGTTGGGAAGGTGGCCCATTGCGTTTGCTGCTCCATTGCATACATGGATTGCGATGCCGAGAGCGAGAAGGATTTGAAATGGCCGGATTTTTGAGAAAACTAGTACCGAAGCGTTTCCGCAAGGAAGGGGTGATCATCCCGGTCGTCAGGCTTCAGGGCGCAATCATGAGCGGCGGTGGCCAGTTCCGCCCGATACTCAATCTCGCCAATGTCGCACCGGTGCTGGAAAAGGCCTTCTCTGACAAAGAAGCTCCCGCTGTTGCCATTGCCGTCAATTCGCCGGGCGGTTCGCCCGTTCAGTCGCGGCTCATCTTCACGCGCATCCGGGAGCTTGCCCGTGAGAAGCAGAAGAAGGTGCTGGTCTTCGTCGAGGATGTGGCGGCCTCCGGCGGCTACATGATCGCGCTTGCCGGCGATGAAATCATTGCCGACCCGACCTCTATCGTCGGTTCGATCGGCGTCGTTTCCGGTGGCTTCGGCTTCCCCGAACTCCTCAAGAAGATCGGCGTCGAGCGCCGCGTCTATACGGCCGGCGAAAATAAGGTCATCCTCGATCCCTTCCAGCCTGAAAAAGAGAAGGACATCGAATATCTGAAGACACTTCAGCTCGAGATCCACGAGGTCTTCATCACCATGGTGCGCGAACGCCGCGCCGGCAGACTGAAGGATGACGAAACCGTCTTTTCCGGCCTGTTCTGGAGCGGCACGCGCGGGCTCGAACTCGGCCTCGTCGACAGCCTCGGCGACATGCGCCAGGAACTGAAAAGGCGCTACGGCCCGAAGACCAGACTGCAGCTCGTCACCGCCGCCCGCAGTCTCTTCGGCCGGCGGATTCCCGGTGTCTCGCCCGTCTCGATTGATGGCTTGGCATCAGGTCTCGCGACGGGACTTGTCGAAGCGGCGGAAGAAAAGGCATTGTGGAGCCGCTACGGACTGTGAGAGGAGAAGAAAAAGGGAGATGGCGCAGCTTATAACAATCATAATCCTGGTCGGTGCTGCCTGGTGGCTCTACCGCCGCTTCATCTCCGATGCCAAGCGCCTGCAGGAAAAATCCCGCCGTGCCGAGAAGGAGCGTCAGACCGGCGCCGTCGGCACGCTTGTCAAGGATCCGGTGACCGGCGAATACCGCGTGAAGCGGGATGATGAATGATGGTGACCGCTGAAGAACGCTGAAGAACGCGAGCAGGCTCTCGAATGAATAGGCGCTTTCCGGCTGCAAGTGCCGGCCGACTACAAGTTCGGTCGCGACAAGGCGATTTCTCGCAATAGAGCGTGCTTAGCCCCGCGCGACAGCGAAGCAATAACCGCTTTATCCGAAGCCGGAATTGCCCGGAGCCCGGGGTGAGCGTCGTTTCTTATGGTTCGATATGGGAAAAGTCGTGTTCGCCTGCGCTCTCCGCAGGTCGGAATAGTTTGACTTTAAATCGCCGATATTAAGCAGATCGGCCATTGACCTGCTCCTCAAGCCGCATCCGGGCGATACCCTCGCCAATGACATCGGATGCGCTTGGAAACGCCCGTTCTCGACGAGCTCTTCTGCAACGCGTAAATCCTTATGAGACAAGGTGACCGTTGTCTTGACGTTCGTGGAACTCCTTCCAAAACATGGTCCGATCATGCGTTATGTATTGACCCTTGTCCTCTCCCATGGCACCTGTCCGGCAAAATACGCAACCGGTGGCTTGTCTCCATGTCTGCATCGATTCCCGACCATATGAACCCGAAGCGCTCGTTCCAGGCGCTGATCCTGACGCTTCATAACTACTGGGCGGACAAGGGTTGTGCGGTTCTGCAGCCCTATGACATGGAGGTCGGCGCCGGTACGTTCCATCCGGCGACCACGCTGCGCGCGCTCGGCCCGAAGCCGTGGAAGGCTGCCTATGTCCAGCCGTCGCGCCGTCCGTCGGACGGCCGCTACGGTGAAAACCCAAACCGCCTGCAGCATTATTACCAGTATCAGGTCATCCTGAAACCGAACCCGCCGAACCTCCAGGAGCTTTACCTCGGCTCGCTGGCGGCGATCGGCCTCGATCCGCTGCTGCACGACATCCGGTTCGTCGAAGACGACTGGGAAAGCCCGACGCTGGGCGCCTGGGGGCTGGGCTGGGAGTGTTGGTGCGACGGCATGGAAGTCTCGCAGTTCACTTACTTCCAGCAGGTCTGCGGCATCGAATGCGCGCCGGTTGCCGGCGAACTGACCTATGGCCTCGAGCGTCTGGCGATGTATGTGCAGGGCGTCGACAACGTCTACGACCTGAACTTCAACGGCCGCGAAGGTGACGAAAAGATCAGCTACGGCGAAGTCTTCCTGCAGGCCGAACAGGAATACTCACGCCACAACTTCGAATTCGCCAATACCGAGATGCTGCATCGCCATTTCATCGATGCGGAGAAGGAGTGCCAGGCGCTTCTCGCCGCCGGTGCGCCGAGCGACAATGCCAATCAGCTGCTGCACAAGTGCGTATTTCCGGCCTATGACCAGTGCATCAAGGCAAGCCACGTCTTCAACCTCTTGGATGCACGCGGGGTGATCTCGGTCACCGAGCGTCAGAGCTATATCCTGCGGGTGCGCACGCTCGCCAAGGCTTGCGGTGAGGCCTTCCTTTTGACGGATGCCGGCGGCATGAATATCGCCAGGGCCGCCGCCTGAGAATGCCGCTTAGCGGCGGTGGTTGGACCGTACGACGACGCGCCGGGGCGCCGGCCGTGGGGTCTTTTGGAAGACGACAAGAGATGCGATCGCCGACAGGCTCAATAGGAAGATTGCTGCGCTCATTGTCTGATTATTTCCTCGTCATGAGTTGCGAGTGCGCCGTAACCAGCCGGCACAATAAGAAAGATACAACCGGCTATGTGTGTGCGGTATCGTGATATTTCGCTAGTCGCTGATGTAAACCGCAGCCCGGAAATGCGGGATGACAATCCAGCGGAAGCCGCATAGTCTCCGTCCAGACTTTGCGTCGTTGCGGGGGATTCGCGATGTATATCGTTCTCGGTGTGATCGTTCTGATCGCGCTTTATCTTGTCTTTATCTATAACGGTCTTGTCCGTGCCCGGCAGATGGCCGAAGAGGCCTGGTCCGGCATCGACGTGCAGCTGAAGCGCCGCGCCGATCTGATCCCAAACCTCATCGAGACCGTCAAGGGCTACGCTACCCACGAAAAGAGCACGCTGGAAGAGGTCGTTGAGCTGCGCAACAAGGCGCAGGCGGTGCCTTCTGGCGATGTAGCGGGCAGGGCGCAAGCGGAAGGCCTTCTCGGCCAGGCGCTCGGCCGTGTTTTGGCGCTTGCCGAAGCCTATCCGGACCTGAAGGCGAACGAGAACTTCTCCGAGCTTCAGGCCTCGCTCGAGACCATGGAAAGCGAAATCCAGATGGCACGCCGGTATTACAACGGCGCTGCCCGTGATCTCAACGTCAAGGTTGAAAGCTTCCCCTCCAATCTGGTCGCCGGGCAGCTCGGCTTCGAGAAGCGGGAATATTTCGAGATCACCAACGAGGCCGACCGCGCCGTTCCGGCCGTCAAATTCTGATATGGGCGTTTGCCTTTGCGCAAAAGCTGCTATGAGCAGGGCCGGTCAAGGCCGCAGGGCGGCTAGCGCAATGGACGGAATAGACAAGCGTCATGAGCAAGGACAAGAAACTCACCATCATCCCGGCTAAGGCTCCGCTCGTGGGGCGCGCCGTGCCGCCGGGCTCGAAGTCGATCACCAACCGCGCACTGCTCCTGGCTGGCCTCGCCAAGGGTATCAGCCGCCTGACCGGCGCGCTGAAGAGCGACGATACGCGCTACATGGCGGATGCGCTGCGCGCCATGGGCGTCGTCATCGACGAACCGGACGATACGAGCTTCGTCGTCACCGGAAGCGGCCAGCTGCTGGCGCCGAAAGCGCCGCTCTTCCTCGGCAATGCCGGCACTGCAACACGCTTCCTGACGGCCGCTGCCGCACTCGTTGATGGCACCGTCGTCGTCGACGGTGATCAGCACATGCGCAAGCGCCCGATCGGCCCGCTCGTTGATGCGTTGCGGTCTCTCGGAATCGATGCGACGGCCGAAACCGGCTGCCCGCCTGTAACCGTGAAGGGCACAGGCCGCTTCGAGGCGAGCCGTATCGGGATCGATGGCGGTCTCTCCAGCCAGTATGTGTCCGCGCTGCTGATGATGGCGGCCGGAGGCGACCGCCCGGTGGATATTGAACTCCTCGGCGAGGACATCGGTGCCCTCGGCTACATCGATCTCACGACCGCCGCGATGCGAGCCTTCGGCGCCAAGGTCGAGAAGACGAGCGCGGTCACCTGGCGCGTCGAGCCGACCGGCTACACGGCGGCCGATTTCGGCATCGAGCCGGATGCGTCGGCGGCAACTTATCTCTGGGCTGCCGAAGTCCTGACCGGCGGCTCCATCGATCTCGGCGTGCCGAACGGCGCCTTCACGCAGCCAGATGCGCGCGCCTATGAGATGATCGCCAAATTCCCGCGCCTGCCGGCTGAAATCGACGGCTCGCAGATGCAGGACGCGGTTCCGACGCTCGCAGTCCTTGCCGCCTTCAACGAAACGCCCGTCCATTTCGTCGGCATTGCCAATCTGCGCGTCAAGGAATGCGATCGCATCCGCGCGCTGTCGACCGGCCTGACGCAGATTCGCCCGGATCTGGCACGCGAGGAAGGCGACGATCTCATCGTCCAGTCTGATCCGTCGCTTGCCGGAAGGCGTCTTCCTGCCGAGATCGACACTTTCGCCGACCACCGCATCGCCATGAGCTTCGCGCTCGCCGGGCTGAAGATCGACGGCATCACGATCCTCGATCCGGACTGCGTCGGCAAGACGTTCCCTGCCTATTGGCGGACGCTGGCAGGACTGGGCGTCAAATATGCGAACGAGGGCTGACATTGTCTGAGGCGGCAGCGCGCCGCCGGCGGGGAGAGGTATGATGATCCGGCGGCTTTTCGGCCTTTGCTTCATTCTGTTTCTGGCGCTTGCAGCATATGGGGCAAGTGCCGCGGAGGTCATCAACTCCTTCGCATCGGATATAAAGCTCGAAAAGAGCGGCGCTGTGACGGTGACCGAGACAATCACCGTCAATGCCGAGGGCAATCGGATCCGGCGCGGCATATTCCGCGACTTTCCGCTGACTTTCGTCGATGAAGAAGGTCGCCGCCGCAGCGTCGACTTCGACGTTGTATCGGTGAAACGCGACGGCAATGACGAGCCGTGGAAGACGGAATCCGTCTCCGGCGGCATCCGTATCTATGCTGGGTCGGAAGACGTCATGCTTCCACCAGGCCGCCATCAATATGCCTTCACCTACACCACCAATCGCCAGATCCGCTATTTCGCCGATCACGACGAACTCTATTGGAATGTGACCGGTAACGGCTGGATCTTCCCGATCATGGCCGCGACCGCGACCGTGAACCTGCCAGATGGTGTCACCGCAACCGATACGAATGTCTTCACCGGTGCGCTTGGCGCAAAGGACAAGAATGCCCGGATTTCAGGCGGCAATGCCCGGCCGGTCTTCTCGACGACCATGCCGCTCGATGCCAACGAAGGTCTGACGATTGCCGTCAAGCTTCCGAAAGGCGCGATCGATCCGCCGAGCGAATCCGATCAGAACATCTGGTGGCTGAAGGACAACCGCGACTATTTCATCGGTTTCGGCGGCCTCCTCCTTGTTTTCCTTTACTACACCCGCTCCTGGCTGAAGGTCGGACGCGACCCTTCCCGCGGCGTCCTTGTGCCGCGCTGGGATCCTCCCGAAGGCATCTCGCCGGCGCTCGTCAACTACATCGACAACAAGGGCATTTCAGGCGGGGGTTGGACGGCGCTTTCGGCAACGGCGCTGGACCTGGCGGTTCGCGGCTATGTCGTTCTTGAAGACCTCAGGCAATCGATCATCGTACGCCGCACGGAAAAGCCGGTGGGTAAGGAGAAGCTGGAAGCCGGCGAAACCAGCCTCCTGAGCGCCGTCGCCAACAAGGGCTCGCTGACGATCGACAAGGCAAACGGCGAACGCGTGAAGTCGGTCGGCCAAAGCTTCCGCTCGGCGATCGAGCGGGAACATCGCGGCAAGTACTACAATTCAAATACCGGCTATACGACCGGCGGCGTCGCGCTCAGCGCTGCCGCACTTGTCGCGCTCTTCGTTTTCGGCACGCTGGAACCCGATGCGATCGTCTTGATGATCATCCCGATCGTCGTTTCTGTCTTCGTCGCCATCTTCGTGGCCGGCTTTGCACGGTCGTTCCGCCCTGGCCAGTCCCTGGGCGGCAAGATCGCCGCTGTGATCGCGATCGCCATCATCGTTTTTGTCGGCTTCAGCATCGTTTCATCGCTGGCTCTGGCACTTTTCTCCACGCTCTTGGAATTCCACGAGACGCCGATGCTCTTTGCCGTCGGCGGCATCGTGCTGCTCAACCTGCTCTATGTCTTCATCATGGGTGCGCCGACGCCGCTTGGTTCGAAGATCATGGATGGCATCGACGGCCTTCGTCAGTATCTGACCCTTGCCGAGAAGGACCGGATGAACATGGCCGGTGCGCCAGAAATGTCGCCCCAACATTTTGAGAGGCTGCTGCCCTATGCGGTTGCGCTGGGTGTCGAGAAGCCCTGGACGCGCACCTTCGAAACCTGGCTCGCGGCGGCCGCTGCCGGTGCGGCTGCGGCCTATGCCCCGTCCTGGTATTCCGGCAACTTCAGCAGCGGCAGCTTCTCCGACCGCATCGGCGGCTTCTCGTCGTCGATGGCGTCCACGATCGCCTCGACCATTCCCTCGCCTGCGCCCTCCAGTTCCTCGTCCGGTTTTTCCGGTGGCGGCGGTTCTTCGGGTGGTGGCGGGGGCGGCGGCGGCGGTGGCGGCTGGTGAGCTTTCCCGCTTGACCTTTGGCTTCCCGCCCCTTAACCGCCAGACAGAAAACGGAAAGGATCAGGCATGAAGGTTCTGTTGATCGGCTCGGGCGGACGCGAGCATGCGCTTGCCTGGAAGCTGGCACAATCGCCGCTGATGACGGAATTCTATGCCGCGCCGGGCAACCCGGGCATTGCGGAACATGCGAGGCTCGTTTCCCTGAAGGTTGAAGATCACGAGGCAGTCGCCGCCTTCTGCGCGCAAAAGGCGATCGACTTTGTCGTCGTCGGCCCCGAGGCGCCGCTGGTTGCCGGCCTTGCCGACCGCCTGCGAGCCGATGGGCTGAAGGTCTTCGGTCCCTCCGCTGCAGCAGCCCAGCTCGAAGGTTCCAAGGGTTTTACCAAGGATATCTGCGCCCGCTACAACATCCCGACCGGTGCCTACCGGCGCTTCAACAACGCCCCGAAGGCAAAGGCCTATATCCGCGAAAAAGGCGCCCCGATCGTCGTCAAGGCGGATGGTCTTGCCGCCGGCAAGGGTGTGACGGTGGCGATGACCGTCGAGGAGGCGCTTGCCGCAGTCGACGATTGCTTCGAGGGTGCGTTCGGCGCAGCCGGCGCCGAGGTCGTCATCGAGGCTTATCTCGACGGTGAAGAGGCAAGCTTCTTCTGCCTCTGCGACGGCAGCAACGCCCTGCCGCTGGCGACCGCACAGGATCACAAGCGTGTGGGCGAGGGTGATACCGGCGTCAACACCGGCGGCATGGGCGCCTATTCGCCGGCTCCGGTGATGACGGCCGAGATGATCGAACGGACGATGAAGGAAATCATCGAGCCGACGATCTGCGGCATGGCTGAAAGCGGCTATCCCTTCTCCGGTGTTTTCTTCGCCGGGCTGATGATTACGGCAAAGGGCCCGGAACTCATCGAATACAATGTCCGCTTCGGCGATCCCGAGTGCCAGGTACTGATGATGCGCTTGAAGAGCGATCTGCTGCCGCTGCTGCTGGCAGCGGCCGAAGGCACGCTCGACAAGGTTACAGCCGAGTGGAGCGACGATCCGGCGCTGACCGTCGTGATGGCCTCTAAGGGGTATCCGGGCTCCTACGAGAAGAACACGCCGATCCTCTCGCTGCCGGAGGCAGGCGACGGCGCGAAAGTATTCCATGCCGGCACGTCTTTGAAGGACGGCGAGCTTGTCGCGACCGGCGGCCGTGTGCTGAACGTGACCGCCACCGGCCGATCAGTCGGGGAAGCGCAGAGCCGCGCCTATGCGCTGCTCGACAAGGTGGAATGGGAAAACGGTTTCTGCCGCCGCGATATCGGCTGGCGGGCGATCGAGCGCGAAAAAGCTTAACTCTGGCCCGAAATCGGGTCAGTTCCCTAAATTTTTACCCTTTCCCCTGACGGGATGGAAATAAAGGCGCGCTATTCTGTTCCCATAGTAAGTCGGAGCAGTTTCCATGCGTCAATTCATTCTCGGTGCGGCAATTCTTCTGGCAGCCGGCTCGGCGATGGCATCCTCGATCGAGGTGATCGGCAAGACACCGCGCACCGGCGGTGAAAGCATCGTGACCGAGACCTGCACGACCTGCCCCCCGCTGCAATCGACCGAACGCAAGAAGGATTACACAGTCCCGGCCTTGCCGCCCGGCGCCATCCAGGCCAGCGCGCTCCGCGATGTGGCCGGAGAGCAGAAGCTCTACCGTACCGAAGGCTGGATGGGCGGCTCGCCCGTCGTTTTCGTGACCAAGGCAACCCCTGAAGTCCTGGCCGCCTTCAAGGTGACGGTCCCCGTCGAAGGCATCGACCCGACGGCAACTACCTCTGTCATCGGCGGCGATGCGAAGCCTGTTGTTGCAGGTATGTCCGCTCCTGCGGAACAAACGGCGCCGCTCGACGTTTCCGACTTTAAGCTAAGGATGTGATTTTTAGTTCCCTGCCCCTGACCCGGCCAAGGTTTTGGTCGTACGGGGTCCGCCGTATGGCGGATTGAATGCGCTCCTGAAGAGAAGCAGGAGCGCATTCTTTATTTCAATTGATTTCAAAGTACTCATGCAACCTGAGTAATCATACAAGAAACATGATTCAGTTTCGTCGGCAGAGCACAAGGACATGCCTTTTGATCAGACGGGCGTCGCGAGGCTTTCCACCAGCCGGTCGATCTCCCGGTCCGAGAAGACCTGGATTCCCGCGCGCTTCAGCAGGGCAGCTGTAACACCATTGCCGTCCCGCCGCGCTCCGCTGAAAGACCCATCATAAATGACACCGGAACCGCACGAGGGGCTGCCGTCGATGAGTAGCGCATGGGTGCAGCCCGTCTCCTGAGCCAGCCTGAGCGCATTCTGCGCCGCTTCTCGGAATGCCGCCGTCACATCGCCTCCGGTGATCTCCAGCACACGTGCTGCTCCCGACAGCACGTCCTTGCCGCTCGCGCCGCCCTCGATTTCCGCCGGCGGCCGCGGCACCGGCATGCCTGCCGACATTTCCGGACAGATCGTCACCAGCCTCCCCTCCGCCCGCCACCGCTCGAGCGCCGGATGTGCCAGGGGCTTCGCCCGGCCGTCATAACGGACGGCATGGCCCATGAGACAGGCGCTGACGAGGATTTTGGTGGTCATGATTGTCTGATAGCGCGAGCGCTGGTGAATGACCAGTGGGATGCGCTTTTCCTCCACCTCATCCCTGTGCCTGTCGCAGGGATCCAGCAGCGCATGTCCATCGCGTGGGAGACCTCATTCAAAGGGCAACAGAACCATTCACGGCGCAACGCGCCGTGAATGGTTCCTGTCACAAGCACAGGAATGAGGTGCCGAGGAACCGTTACCCTGCGATCTTCGAGAAGTCCGCAACCGTCCCCGTCGCCTCGCGGATCAGCCGCAGAAGGGCGAGGCGGTTGGCGCGGATCGCCGCGTCCTCGTCGTTGACGAGCACGTCGTCGAAGAAGCGGTCGACCGGGATGCGGAGCTTCGAAAGCGCCTCCATAGCCGAGCGGAAGTCTTCCCTGGCGATTGCGGCGGAAGCCTCGGCCGAGGCTTTGGCGATGGCGGCAAAGAGCTCCGTTTCGGCATCCAGCCGGAACAGCTTTTCCGAAACGCCGTCGGCGATGACGGTGCCCTTCTTCTCCTCGGCGGCCAGAATCTGCGTGGCGCGCTTGGTGCCGACCAGGAGGTTCTTGCCGTCTTCCGAGGTAATGAAAGCCGTCAGCGCCTCGACGCGGCGGGCGATCATGAGAAGGTCGTCGGCCTCGGATGTGACGACGGCATCGATCAGATCGTAGCGAGCACCCTGGTCGCGGAGATAGACCTTGAGGCGGTCGTGGAAGAAGGAGAGGAGGTTGATTGCCAGCTCATATTCTTCTTCGATTGTCTTTGGATGGCCGTCAGCAAGATAATTCTTGCAATATTTGATAGCTTCGCGCTGTTCTTGTACGAGCCTCTCGTGGTCGAGTCTTTCGTTATCCTGTTGGATTTTAAGCTCGAAAAGGCTTATCGAAGCTTCATGGCTAGCAATGGCCACAGCCCATTCGCTACGAAATGCAGAGCGAAACAGCGGGATGAGGGATGCTCTGATTCCCCGTTCCAACAGCAGCCGTATCGATCCTAGCGCTGCCCTTCTTAACGCGAACGGATCCTTTGAACCGGTTGGTTTTTCGTTTATTCGCCAAAACCATACAAGTGTGTCGATCTTGTCAGCAAGCGCTATGGTTATGGCAACATGGTCGGTAGGCACTCGGTCGGTAGGACCCTGAGGCTTATAATGGTCCTCCAGTGCCGCCGCCACTGTTTCATCTTCACCTTGCAGCAGCGCATATTTCTTCCCCATTGCACCCTGTAGTTCGGGGAATTCGCCCACGACCTCAGTTCGCAGGTCCGCCTTTGCCAACGCTGCGGCCCGACCGACCTTTAGGGGATCTGCATTGACGATTTTACCGATTTCGCCGGCAAGGGTGCGAACGCGTGTTACCCGCTCGCCCTGCGTTCCGATTTTCGCGTGGAACGTCACATGCAGCGCATCGAGCTTCGCCATCCGCTGATCGAGCGGCTTCCTCAGATCAAGCCCGAATTTCTTCGCCGATGCCTCCAGCGTTTCGAGGTCCGGCAAGTTCCCCTGGTCGCGCTTCCAAAAATGTAGCGCGTCTGAAAGGCGGGCGCGGACGACTTTGCCATTGCCGTGGATGATTTCCTTGCCGCCGTCGGTCGCCTCAACATTGGAGACGAGGATGAACTTGTTCGAAAGCGTCTCTTCGCCCTGTTTGCGCGTTACGAAACACTTCTGGTTCGTCTTGATCGTCAGCCGGATGATTTCGGAGGGGATCGAGAGGTAATCCTCCTCGAAGCTGCCCATCAGCACTTGCGGCCATTCGACGAGGCCGGAGACTTCCTCCAGCAGACCGTCGTCCTCGACCAGTTCCAGTCCGCCGGCAAAGGCGATGTCGCGGGCATCATGCAGGATGATGTTCTTGCGCCGCTCGGCATCGAGGATGACCTTCGCTTTTTCGAGGCTCGCGGCATAGTCGTCGAAACGCTTGACGGTGATGGCGCCTGGCGCATGGAAGCGGTGCCCGTAAGTCACATTGGAGGCGACGATGCCGTCGATCTCGAAGGGGATGACGGAGGTTTCCTCATGCTCGGTGCCGAAAGTGCAGACGATCGATTGCAGCGGGCGCACCCAGCGCAGCGAGCCAGGTTTGGAGGACGCCTTGCCCCAGCGCATGGATTTCGGCCAGGGGAAATCGCGGATGATGCCGGGCATAACGTCGCTGATGATCTCTTCCGCAGCGCGGCCGGGCCTTGAAATCACGGCAATGTAGAAATCGCCCTTTTTCGGGTCGCTACTCACCTGCGCCTCGGAAATCGAGGAAAGGCCGGCGCCGCGCAAAAAGCCTTCGATCGCCTTTTCGTTGGCATCGGTGCGCGGGCCCTTGCGCTCTTCGCGCACATCGGCGGAGCGGGCAGTCAGTCCGCGGATATCAAGCGTCAGGCGGCGCGGCGTCCAGTATTCGCGCGCGCCCTCATAGGAAAGTCCTGCCTCCACCAGCGCATCGGTGACGAGCTTCTTCAGGTCGCCGGCAGCCTTGCGCTGCATGCGGGCCGGAATTTCCTCGGAGCGAAGTTCTAGAAGCAGATCGGGCATGACACTTTTCCTTGCCTCCATTAGGGGGCGGTCCAAAACGGTCGCCTCTGCTACCAAAGAATGCCGCATCTGCACAACCGCAAAAACGGGAAATCCAGGCGCGCCAAGTGAGGAGACAATCGCCCTTCTGCGTCGCGCGGCCCCCGCATCCGCCCTGCCGGGCACCTTGTCCCTCGGGGAGAAGGAGATGAGGCCGCTGCGCTTTGTCGTCCCTTCTCCCCAGCGGGGAAAAGGTGGCCCGAAGGGTCGGATGGCTGCGAGCGCAAACCTGTATGAAGGCGTCAGTCTGCTGTGGAAAGCTCTGCCGGGCATTGCCTTGCCGCTTTTCGCCGCTATGGTCCCGCTACCTTCGTTAGTTCAGGAAATCCCATGGCCGCAGACCTCCGCTCGCTTGCCGCAGTCATCGCCTCCGAAATCAATGCCCGGCCGGACCAGGCCAAAGCCGCGATCGAGCTGCTTGACGAGGGCGCGACCGTTCCCTTCATCGCGCGCTACCGCAAGGAAGTGACGGGCGGCCTGGATGATACCCAACTGCGCAATCTGGCAGAACGCCTCGTCTATCTGCGCGAACTGGAAGCCCGCCGCGACACGATCGTCGAATCGATCGCCGGCCAGGGCAAGATGACCGACGAATTGATGGGCAAGATCGTCGGCGCCGCCACCAAGGCAGAGCTCGAGGATCTCTACCTGCCCTATAAACCGAAGCGCCGTACCCGTGCCGAGATCGCCCGCGAGCGCGGCCTCGGACCGCTGGCCGACGCGATCCTCGCCGATCGCTCGAAGGGACCGGCGGTGCTGGCGGAGGGCTATATCACTGCCGATGTGCCGGATGCGAAGACGGCGCTCGAAGGCGCACGCGATATCGTCGCCGAAGGCATTGCGGAAAATGCCGATTTGCTCGGCAAGCTCCGTGCCCATATGCGCAGCGCCGCGTTTGTGAAGGCCAAGGTCGTGGATGGCAAGCAGACGGCCGGCGAGAAGTTCTCCGACTATTTTGACCATTCGGAGCGCTGGGCGACCGCGCCCGGCCATCGCGCACTCGCCATGCTGCGCGGCTGGAACGAGGAAGTGCTGACGCTGACGATCGAGGCCGATGCCGAGACCGCCTCTCCCAACAAACCTGTCGAGCGCATGATCGCTGCTGCCTATGAAATCGGCGCGAGCCGCCCCGGCGACCGCTGGCTGATGGATGTCGCAAGCTGGACCTGGCGCGTCAAACTTTCCATGTCGCTGTCTCTCGACCTGATGCGCGAACTGCGCGAACGCGCCGAAGAGGAGGCGATCCACGTCTTTGCGCGAAACTTGAAGGATCTGCTGCTGGCGGCGCCTGCCGGATCGCGCGCCACAATGGGCCTCGATCCTGGCATCCGCACTGGCGTCAAGGTCGCAGTGGTCGACGGCACCGGCAAGGTCGTTGCGACCTCCACGGTCTATCCCTTCCAGCCGCGGAACGACGTGCGAGGCGCTCAGGCAGAACTCACCGCGCTGATCCTTAAGCACAATGTCGAACTGATCTCCATCGGCAACGGCACTGGAAGCCGCGAAACCGAAAAGCTGGTGGCCGACATGCTGGCCGATCTTCCGGGCGCAAAGCCCACCAAGGTCATCGTTTCGGAAGCCGGCGCGTCGGTCTATTCCGCCTCCGCGACCGCCGCAGCTGAATTTCCGGATCTCGACGTGTCGCTGCGTGGCGCGGTTTCCATCGCCCGCCGCCTGCAGGATCCGCTGGCCGAACTTGTCAAGATCGAGCCGAAATCGATCGGCGTCGGCCAGTACCAGCATGACGTCGACCAACAGAAGCTGTCGCGCTCGCTGGACGCTGTCGTCGAAGACGCGGTGAATGCCGTCGGCGTCGATCTCAACACGGCTTCGGCGCCGCTGCTTTCACGCGTTTCCGGCCTCGGCCCGTCGATCGCCGAAGCCATCGTCGTCCATCGCGACCAGAACGGTCCCTTCCAAAGCCGCCGCGACCTGCTCAAGGTCGCGCGTCTCGGCAACCGCACCTTCGAGCAGGCGGCAGGCTTCCTGCGCATCCCGAACGGCAAGGAGCCCCTCGACGCGTCCTCGGTGCATCCAGAAGCCTATGGCGTGGCAAAGAAGATCGTTGCCGCCTGCGGCCGCGACCTGCGGTCGCTGATGGGCGACAGCGTGGCGCTGAAATCGATTGATCCGCGGCAGTTCATCGACGAGAAGTTCGGCCTGCCGACGGTCAAGGATATCCTCGCCGAACTGGAAAAGCCCGGCCGCGATCCGCGCCCGAGCTTCAAGACGGCAACCTTCGCAGAAGGCGTCAACGAAATCTCCGATCTCAAGCCCGGCATGATGCTGGAAGGCACGGTGACCAATGTTGCGGCCTTTGGCGCCTTCGTCGATATCGGCGTGCATCAGGACGGCCTGGTGCATGTCTCGCAGCTTGCCGACCGCTTCGTCAAAGATCCTCACGAAGTTGTGAAGGCCGGCGATGTCGTTAAGGTGCGGGTCGTCGAAGTCGATGCAAAACGCAAGCGCATCGGTCTTTCGATGCGCAAAGACGATGGCTCCTCGGCTTCAGCGCCCCGCGGCGAGCCCCGTGTAAATCAGGGCGCACGGCCGCAAAACGACCGGCGTCCGGCTGTCCCGAAACAGGAAACCCAAGGCGCCTTCGGCGCTGCCCTTGCCGAGGCCATGAAGCGAAAATAATAGCTTAACGGCAGGCATTGCAAAAATGTCACAGTTCGGCGGCCTTGTTGCGGAACTGCCAAATACGGCGCTTGTGTGGCGGATGAGAGCGACTAAGTTTAACCCATAACATCCTGTCACATATGCGAGGCCTTTCATGGCGTCGGGATTTTTATCAATTGTCCAAAAAATCATCCGCAAGGGTAATCTGAAGCTCACGCTGGCCAATGGCGAGACACATGCGATTGGCGATGGCACCGGGGATCTGGTCGTCGTCCGGGTTGCCGACGAGGAGGCGGAGAAGCTTATCCGCCGCGACCCCACCCTCAAGCTCGGCGAAATGTACATGGACGGCCGGTTCATTCTTGAACAGGGCAACATCTACGACTTCCTTTCGATGGTGAAGCAGAACACCACCAACGAAATTTTCGATATTCCGATGGCCGCACTTCTGGTCGGCCGCATCGCACTGCAGCAGCTGAAGAGCCGGCTGCCGGTCAATCACAACAAGCGCAATGTCGCTCATCATTACGACCTGTCGGAAAAGCTCTTCGAACTCTTCCTTGATGAGGACTGGCAATATTCCTGCGCCTATTTCGACCCGCCGGGCATCAGCCTGGAGGAAGCACAAGTCGCCAAGAAGCGCCATATCGCAGCCAAGCTTCTGCTGGAGCCCAACCAGCGTGTTCTGGAAATCGGCTCCGGCTGGGGCGGCATGGGGATGTATCTGGCGGAATCGACAAAGGGCGTTGACGTCACCGGCATCACGCTCAGCGAAGAGCAACTGAAGTTCTCGCGCGAGCGCGCCCAAAAGCGCAGTCTCGCCGATCGCGTCCGCTTCGAGTTGCAGGATTACCGCACGATGACGGGCATGAAGTTCGACCGCATCGTCTCGGTCGGCATGTTCGAGCATGTCGGCATCGGCAATTTCAACAAATACTTCCGCAAGGTGCATGAACTTCTCGCCGACGACGGCGTCATGCTCCTTCACTCCATCGCCCGGCCGAAGCCGAGCTTTGCGACAAATGCTTTCATCGAGAAATACATTTTCCCACAGGGCTACATCCCGTCGATCGGCGAGACGGTGCCTGCAATCGAGAAGGCCGGGCTGCTGATCCGGGACATCGAGGTCCTGCCGTTGCATTATGCCTATACGCTCCGCCATTGGCGCGAGCGCTTCATGGCGCGCAAGGCGGAAGCCGTCGCTCTTTACGACGAGCGCTTCTTCCGGATGTGGGAATTCTATCTCGCCGGCTCCGAAATAGGCTTCCGCTGGGACGAACTCTTCGTCATGCAGATCCAGGTTTCCAAGAACCAGTATTCGACACCGGACAACCGCAATTACATTGCCGAGAACGAGGCGAAGCTGAAGGAATTCGAGGCCACGCGGCCTCCCTTGGAAAAGGTTGTCTTCTGATATCGCGGCGCGGCTTCGGCCGCGTTTTTCTACAAGGAAAGGCGTGCAGATGAACAGTGCATTTCCCGAAATCCATCTTGTCCGCCACGGCGAAACAGAATGGAGCCTCTCCGGAAAACATACCGGCAGGACTGACATTCCGCTGACCCCGAATGGCGAGACGGCCGCCCGCAAACTCGCGGATCGCCTGAAGGGACTGATTGTCTCGGCCGTCTGGTCGAGCCCTTCTCAAAGGGCGACGAACACCTGCGCCCTTGCCAATTTCGGCGCAGATGCCGTGATCAAGCCCGATCTCGCCGAATGGGATTATGGTGCCTATGAGGGCATCACGACGAAGGAAATCCTCGCGGCCCGCCCCGGCTGGCAGCTCTTCCGCGACGGCTGCCCGGACGGAGAAATGGCCGCAGATGTCGGCGCAAGGGCGGACCGTATCGTCCGCGAGCTTCGCCAAGCCGGCGCGTCGATCCTGATCTTCTCCAGCTCCCACTTCCTGCGCGTGCTCGCTGCCCGCTGGCTCGGCCTGCCGCCGGAAGACGGCTCGCGCTTCGTCCTCGATACTGCAAGCATCAGCATCTTAGGCTATGAGCACGACCTGACGGAGCCGGTGATCCGGCGCTGGAACCAGCGGTAAGGATCTGTTGCGCTTTCGCGCGGCGCGATGAACGATTGAATGTAAAGCTTGTTTCGAGTTCAAGCTTCGGAGCTGCCTATGCGAACACGTCTCGACGATTTCATCAGCAGGATTTCCGCACAGAGGGATATTCTCGATCACATCGCGGCAAGGCAGGCGAGCCTGCCCGGTGGACCGATCCTGGAAATCGGCCTCGGCAATGGCAGGACCTACAGCCATTTGCGGGTGCGCTTCCCGGATCGGCATATCATCGCATTCGACCGCGAAAACGGCGCGCATGGAAGCTGCCGGCCCGATGACGGCGATGTCGTCATCGGCGACATCAGGGAGACTTGCCTGAGTTATGCCGGCACTAGGGCAGCCGTCGTTCATGCCGACATCGGAACCGGTTATCGGGAGCAGGATGCAATCATCCGCGAGTGGTTGCCCTCTCGCGTGGTCGCCGTGCTGGCCCTTGGGGGATTTGTAGCAAGCGGCCTGGAATTGAAGCATTCCGAACTGGAGGAAATGCCGCTACCTGCGTCTGTCGAGAAGGGCCGTTATTTTCTCTATCGGCGAAGATGAACGCGGAGGCAGGCCACGCTGCTATTGACCCGCGCCTTCGCCCGTCGCTAGATGGCCGCATGCAACAGATTGGCGGCTTGAACGGGCGCGTTGCCGATGCGCCTTCGGACAATTGGGTTTACCGGGTTTTGCCCTCATGGCTCTGGCCCTATGCGCAGCTGGCGCGCTGGGACAGGCCGATCGGCTGGCAACTCCTGATGTGGCCCTGCTTCTGGTCGGTGGCGCTTGCCGCAAATGTGGCCGCGGGACAAGGCCTGTTTTCCGGCTCGCAGACGCTGTTTCACCTGGTTCTCTACTTCATCGGCGCCGTCGCCATGCGCGGGGCAGGCTGCACCTACAACGATCTGGTCGATCACAGGATCGACATGGAGGTCGCACGCACCCGCTCGCGGCCCCTGCCTTCGGGGCGCGTCACGCGCACCCAGGCAAAGATATTCATGGTGCTTCAGGCGCTTGCCGGTCTGCTGGTGCTTGCGCAGTTCAACTGGTTTGCAGTCATTCTCGGCGTGCTCTCGCTCGCCATCGTTGCGCTCTACCCGTTTGCCAAGCGCTTCACAGACTGGCCGCAGTTTTTCCTCGGCCTTGCCTTTTCCTGGGGCGCACTGATGGGTTGGGCTGGCATATTCGGCGGCCTGTCTTTCGCTGCGATTGCGCTCTACCTTTCTTCCGTCGCCTGGACGATCGGCTACGACACGATTTATGCGCATCAGGACAAGGAAGACGACGAATTGATCGGCGTGCGTTCCACCGCCCGGCTTTTCGGCGATCGGACGCGGCAGTGGCTGATCGGTCTTTATGGCGCAACACTGGTCCTGATGCTGCTCGCCTTTGTTTTGGCCGGCGTCGGTTTCGCGGCTTATCTCGGGCTGCTGATTGCCACTGGCATGTTCGCCTGGCAGATCGCCAGGCTCGACATCAACGACGCGACGCAATGCCTGGCGCTTTTCAAGTCGAATAACCGTGTCGGGCTGATCATCTTTGCGGGACTGTTCGTCTCGCTGCTCTTTGGGCTTCCCTGATTGAAACGAAAAACCCGGCGCTAGGCCGGGTTTCAGATTGGGTCACTCGCCGAATTCTTAATTGCGGGCGATAATTTCCTTGCCTTCGATCTTCATTGTCACGCCGAGCTTGCCGGTCGTGCGGCGCACGAGGAAGCGCGGACGGCGATTGGCGAAATAGGAATGGCGCCGGCGCGGTTTCATGTGGCTGGTACGCAAATCGCCGAGGTGCTCCTCGAGCGGGCGTGCAATGCCGTCGGCCTCCACCATCAGCATCGGAATGCGGAATGCCTCCGACCAGCCCCGCCAATCGGCCGCGATATCGGACAGATCGTGGGCGACAAGCAGCGGAATGCAGAGATCCGGATCTTCGTGGTGCAATTCCAGCGTTACGGTCACTTCCCCGTTGCCGTGGTCGATCGCCCGGGCTGCAACGCCTTTGAAGGCGCGCTTCGGCAGGGCAACGGAAAGTGGCAGGCCGCTGGAGGGAAGGGTCTTGCGGAGGACGGCGCCGCGTTCATCGATCGTTATGCTGACGTCACTTGTGGAGTCGTGGATGGCGTAGCTGACCTGCTGGGGAAAGCGCGACGGATCGAGACGCAGTGTCGTTCCAGCCCAAGCGGGCTTCATAACGGTGTTGTTCATGTTCATTTCTACCCTTGTCTTACCTGAGAGCCGGTTTCCGGTCTTCTCCTCGGGGCTTTTTCGCCCTCTACGCCTCGACAATAGGCGGGGCCTCTTCCGGACCACTTAAAATTTGCGGTTAAGAAAACTTTGCCTTCCCCGATGGTTATCAAAAACCAATGTGGCAGGGTTTCCGGACCATGAACGGACCGGCGAGGATGGCTGCGCCAAAGCGGGACGGCGTCAGGTAAGTCTCGGGTAAGCTTTGCGTGGCAAAATGCGCGCAGAATCCTGCATTATTCTCTTAGGTTGTTTAAGGGCGCATTCATGATTTCCGCCTCCGTTGCCTACGCGATCATAAGTCGCGACCCGAAGACGAGTCTTGATCGCATTGCCTCGCAGGCGACGGTCAAAAGGGACGCCGAATACTACGCCGAGAATATCAACAAGGTGAAGGACGTCGACGACTTCCTCGGCAACTACAAGCTCTACAGCTACGCGATGAAGGCCTATGGCCTCGACGACATGACCTATGCCAAGGCCTTCATGAAGAAGGTGCTGGAAAGCGACCTGACCGACCCCGACAGTTTCGCCAACAAGCTTTCGGACCAGCGCTACAAGCAGTTCGCGGCGGCGTTCAATTTTAATGCGCCCAAGCCCGATGCGCAGACGGATGCGCAGGAAGACGACCTGATCGACAGGTACAGCGCATCCTTCACCGATCAGGAAAAGCAGGCGATCAAGGACACCGACTATTACAGCGCGGAGATCGCTGACGTGCAAACAGTCGATGATCTCGTCAGTAATACGCGGCTGCGCACCTATGTGCTGAAGACGTTCGGCATCGATACGACCTACGCGTCCAAGCAGTTTCTGCGGGATGTGCTGACCAGCGATCTCAACGATCCGAACAGCGTGGTGAACCTTCAGGGCGGTGAGAAGTACCAGGCGCTCGCGGCGCAGTTCAATTTCAATGCAGACGGCACCGTGAATGGCTCGGCCCAGACCGCGACCCAGAAAAACACGGTCATGGAGCAGTACAATCTGAATTCGTCGACCGTCATTGTCGACAACGACGTGTTTCCGGATATCGTCTATACGACGAAGGCCGCTGCCGACTACAACAAGGCCTATTACGAATCCAAGATCAAGACGATCACCAATGTTGACAGCCTCATCGCCGATGAGCGCCTGACGGACTACATCAAGGCCGCTTACAGTCTTGGCCCGAGCAGCTTCGGCACGGACCTGAGCGACACGGCCTTGAGGCAAATCCTTGTCGATCCGGCCTATGCCAATACGATGGGTGCCACGGCCGTCCATCAGGCCTTCAGCTTTGAGGCTGATGGAAGCGTCCTCGCGCCTGACGGCCCGCAATCGGATTCCCTGATCCAGGCAACTTCCGTAAACTACATGGCCCGTTACGACGACGAGGCGAAAGCGGCCATCGAGGAAATCGTCGCCAACTACAAGACACGCATGTCCGATACCAGGACGCTGGACAATTTCTCCGACGTCGACAGCATCAACGATTTCCTGAAGACCAACAAGACCGGCGATCTAGACAAGACGAACGACGATCTGCCCGACCTCTATCAGGTTGCGCTTCAGGCCTACGGCTTGACGGAAGAGGAACTGTCGAAATCCGTCATGCGCAGGCTGCTGGCAAGTGATCCTTACGACCCCGAGGGCTATGTCGCGTCCTTCAAGGACGACCGCATCACCCAATTGGCGAGAGCCTTCAATTTCGATGGCGAAGGTAACGCGTCGATCCAGCTGCAGCCACTGTCGCCCGCCGCGATGGCCAAATATGCGACGAACTATAAGTCGCATGTCACAATGCTGATGAAGGACGGTCCCCTGAAGGAGAAGGCATCCAAAGATGCGACCGAGGAAGTCGACTATTTCGCCAAGACCATGGAATCGGTGCAATCTCTCGATGATTTCCTGGAGGACGACCGGTTGACCGGTCTGATTCTCAAGTCTGTCGGTCTCGATCCGAAGGACTACGACGAAGAGACGCTGCGCAAGATTTTCACATCCGATCCCGACGATGCAAACAGTTATCTGAACACCAAGGCGGACTCGAAGTTCAAGAACCTCGTCGCCGACTTCAACTTCGACACGGCCGGCAATCTCACGCGCGCCAAGCTGGGCATCGTCCAGGATCAGGGTGCACTCGATCGCACGCAGGATGCCTATCTGCAGCAGACCCTCGAGACGCAGGAAGGCGAGACGAACGATGGCACGCGCTTGGCGCTTTACTTCGCCCGCAAGGCGCCGGATATCACCTCGCTCTACTCCATCCTCGGCGACAAGGCGCTCTTCCAGGTCATCACCACCGCCTACAACCTGCCGAGCCAGATCTCCAGCATGGATGTCGAGAAGCAGGTTGCGCTTCTCGAAAAGTTTGTGGACCTGAAGGATCTTGGCGACTCGAAGAAGGTCGACAAGTTGGTGAAGCGGTTCACGGCGATGTACGACATTCAGAACGTCACGACCCAATCGCCGGCGCTGCAGATTCTGACCGGTGGCGGTTAAGCCGCCACGTTCTTACGCCACGCTGACCACTTTCCCCGGGTTCATGATGTTCGCCGGATCAAAGGCACGCTTGATGCGGCGCATCAGGTCGATCTCTATGGCGGGGCGGATCGCGGCGAGCTCGTCGCGCTTGAGCTGACCAATGCCGTGCTCTGCCGAGATCGAGCCGCTGTGTGCCAGAACGATGCCGTGCACAATCTCGTTGATCTCATGCCAGCGGGCGATGAAGGCGTCCTTGTCGGCGCCGACCGGCTGGGAAATGTTATAATGGATATTGCCGTCGCCCATGTGGCCGAAGGCGCATATGCGGGCGCCGGGCATTGCCGCCATCACGGCCTCGCCGGCCTCGTGCATGAAATGGGGGATCTTCGAGACCGGCACAGAAACATCGTGCTTGATCGAACCGCCTTCGGGCTTTTGGGCCTCCGACATGCTCTCGCGCATATGCCACAGCGCCTTCTGCTGCGCGACGGATGAGGCAATCGCCGCGTCCTGCACCAGCCCCGCCTCAAAACCCTGTTCGAGCAGCGCATTCATCATCCGCTCGGCGGTTTCCGCCGAATCCGAGGTCGAGATGTCGATCAGCACATACCACGGGTAAGCCGATTCCAGCGGATCGCGCACGCCCTCGATATGTTTGGCGGTGATCTCGACACCGAACCGCGGCATCAGCTCGAAGCCGGTCAGCGAGGTGCCGCAGAGGCTGCTCGCTAGATTGAACAGGGCAAGCGCCTCCTCCACGGAGTTGAGTCCTGCAAAGGCGACCTGATGGCCGAGCGGCTGCGGGTAAAGCTTGAGGACGGCACCGGTGATGATGCCGAGCGTGCCTTCGGCGCCAATGAAGAGATCGCGAAGGTCGTAGCCCGTATTGTCCTTCTTCAGGCGGCGAAGGCCGTCCCAGATTTCGCCGGTCGGCAGCACGACTTCGAGGCCAAGGCAAAGCTGGCGCATGTTGCCATAGGCCAGCACCGCCGTTCCGCCGGCATTCGTCGAGAGGTTGCCGCCGATCCGGCAGGAGCCTTCGGCGCCGAGCGAGAGCGGGAAAAGTTTGCCATGCGCCTCGGCCGCCTTCTGCACCTCGGCGAGGATTGCGCCGCCGTCGGCAACCAGCACGTTCGCCACCGGATCGACGTCGCGGATCCTGTTCATCCGCTCGAGCGAGACGATGATGTCCGACTTGCCCTCGCGCGGCGTCTGGCCGCCGACGAGGCCGGTATTGCCCGTCTGCGGTACGACCGCAGTGCCGGTTTCCGTCGCAAGCTTCAGGATGGCCGAAACCTCCTCGACATTCGCGGGCTTGAGCAGGAGAGGGGAAGAGCCGTGGTAGAGGCCTCGGTTCTCAATCAGGTGCGGGGCAAGCTCGGCCTCGCTGCGCAGCGCGTATTTCTCGCCGACGATTGCGGCGAAGCGGTCGAGAAGTTCGGGCGAGACGCTGGCGCTCATCGAGCTCATTCCTTCCTTGTTATTCGCGCGGCGCGGCGGCACGCCGCAAACGGTCGTTGATCGCTTCGCCAAGACCCTCGTCCGGTATCGGCGAAAAGGCGATCGTCGCTGCGCCGCTGGCATCGGCCTTCTTCATGTAGTCGAAAAGATTGGCAGCCGCCTCCGCCAGATCGCCACAGGGGCTGAGGTTGAGCACGATGGCGGCATCGCTCGCACCCGCGACATCGGCCGCGCCGAAGGCAATCAAGGCCTCGTCGCTTCTAACAGCCCCGGCATCGAGACGGACATTGGCACCGGGCGCATAATGCGAGGCGAGCATGCCGGGAGCCTCGATTGCTGCGGATGCCTTGCCGGCACGCCGCAGCCGCTTGCCGGCGACGCGCTCGATCTCGGAAGCGGGAAGCCCACCAGGCCGCAGCAGTTTCAGTTCGCCGTCCTCGACCTTGACGATAGTGGATTCGACGCCGACGGTGCTGGCGCCTGCATCGACGATGAGCCGGATCTTGCCGCCGAGATCGGCGTCGACATGCGCTGCGCTGGTGGCGCTGATCCTGCCCGATGTGTTGGCGCTCGGTGCGGCGAGCGGTTTGCCGAAGGCGCGGATCAGCTCGCCCGCAAACCCCTTCGGCACGCGGATACCAACCGTATCCAGACCGGCAGTTGCCAGCGCATGGATCCGGCTTTCCGCCTTCAAGGACAGGACGATCGTCAGCGGCCCTGGCCAGAAGGCTTGCGCCAATGCGCGCGAGACCGGATCGAACTCCGCATATTCTTCCGCCATCGCCAGATCGCTCATATGGCAGATCAGCGGATTGAAGCGGGGGCGGCCCTTGGTCTCGTAGATACGGGTTATCGCCGCCGCATTGGTGGCATCGGCAGCAAGGCCGTAGACGGTCTCAGTCGGGATGGCGACCGGAAAACCTTCCGAAAGCACGGCGGACGCCATTTGCAGCGCTTCATGTCGATGTTCTGCGATGTCGATTATGCGTGCCATGTGCCGCCCGTTGTTCCAGGCAGTCCCATAGGCCTTTGAAAGCTTGCGATCAATATCAGAGCTGGCGGATGATTTCGCGAAGCTGTTCGTTGCGGGCGCCAAGCAGAAGCACATTCCTGATCGCCACCTGCGGATCGTCGGTTCTGAAGAGCACGCCATTGCCGCGAATGGAGCGGTCGATCGTCATTTTCTCCGGCGTATGCTCGCCGGGCTTGATTGCGACGGCGAAATACATGCGGGAATACTTGATATCGATGTGATGGAAGAAATTGTCGTTGTCGCCGATGTCTGCGTAGAAATTGGCGATGTAGAAGGCCCAGCTGACCTCCTCGTAGCGGGCGAATATCGTCCGCGCCGCCGTGACATGGCAGTAGCCGAGATGCGGGCTGTCGGCGAGCGTCCGGTGGAACACCATCTTTGGGAAGTGGATCGTGCGGTGGAAGCCATTGATCTGCTGATGCGCCTTGATGCCTGCCGTGTGCAGTTTTCGGCCGGTTTGCTCGCTTACTTCGCGGTAGCTCAGGTAGCGGCGTTCTTCGGCGAGCCAGTGCGCACGATCGCGGGTGATCTTGCCGGTGCGGAGAAATTCGGAATGCGGCGCTGCAGGCTTCATGTCCTGCGGCCTGGCATCTCCTTTGGCGTCGAAATAGCGAAGTTTCGCCATGGCTCGCATTCCATCTGCTTTGTCCGATAAGGGAAACATAGGAGTTTATGCTTAATGGCCCGTTAAAGCGCCTCTCTTGCGCATGATGGCGGGAGCGTGTGGCGAAAGGGCGTCGCAGATGCGATAATGACGGCGAATGCAGGTGGATTGTGCTGTCAGGTTTGAGTTTGTCGGATGTCGCATTTGAAGGCTCTGGGGCGGAGGCGAAAATCGTGTTGCCTCGCCACGCTGTCGTCAATTTCGAAGCCGATGTCGCATTACAACCAAGCGGCAGTCATGGCCGGTGTTTAAATGACGCCATGATAGTTCTCCCGCATGGAGAAGAAGCGGGCGCTTCCATCCCGCCTTCGCGGCGGCAGCCTATGGCACGAGGATAAACAGATGGATATTCGCAGCAACGTTTTGCGGCAGCTCAAGAATCGGCGCGCAGGCTTCAGCCTTGAGCAGCCTTTCTATATCGACGAAGATTATTTCAAGCTCGATATGGAGATGATCTATTATCGCGACTGGCTGTTCATGGGCCATGATTGCGAACTGCCGAAGCCAGGCGCCTATTTCACGGCTCAGATCGGCCAGTATCCCGTAGTCATCGTACGTGGCCGCGACAACGTCATCCGTGCCTTTCACAACAGCTGCCGCCACCGCGGCTCGCGGGTCTGCACCAAGGAACACGGCTCGTCGGTCCGCCTCGTCTGTCCCTATCACCAGTGGGCTTATGACCTCGACGGCAAGCTCGCCTTCGCCCGCCACATGGGCGATGATTTCGACAAGAGCGGCTACAACCTGAAGCCCGTGCACTGCGAGAACTTTGCGGGCTACATCTTCATCTGCCTGGCAGAAAAGGCACCGGACTTCCAGCCGATCCGCGACATGGTCGGCCCCTATCTGCTTCCCCACCGTCTGAACGATGGCAAGATCGCCTTCCAGAGCACCATTATCGAAAAGGGCAACTGGAAGCTCGTTTGGGAAAACAACCGCGAGTGCTATCACTGCGCCGCCAACCATCCGGAACTCTGCCGCACCTATCCGGAAGCCCCGAGCGTCACCGGCACGGACGGTGGTGCCGACGACCCGGAAATCGCCGGTCACTGGGCGCGCTGCGAGGCGGCGGGCCTTCCGAGCAAGTTCCAGATCTCGCCGGACGGCCAGTTCCGCACCGCCCGCATGCCGCTGATCGAGGATGCCGAAAGCTACACCATGTCCGGCAAGAGTGCCGTCAAGCGCCCGCTTTCGGAGGATGTGAAGATCGACCGCATCGGAACCATGCTGCTCTTTCACTATCCGACGACCTGGAACCACCTGCTCGGCGACCACGCGATCTCGTTCCGCGTCCTGCCGCTCAGCGCCAACGAGACAGCCGTCACGACGAAGTGGATCGTCCACAAGGACGCCGTCGAAGGCGTGGACTACAATCTCGAGGAACTCACGCACGTCTGGACGGAAACCAACGATCAGGACCGCCGCATCGTCGAAGAGAATGCCTTCGGCATCCACTCGCCGGCCTACGAGCCAGGTCCCTACTCGATGCTCCATGAAGGCGGCGTCATGCAGTTCCTCGAATGGTATTCGAACTTCATGGTGAACCGCCTCCAGGGCGATCAGGCGAAGCTTTCCGACGTCGCCTGACTCTTCCCGTTCCAATTGCGGAAAATGAACCGGTTAATCCCCGGTTCATTTGCGTTCCGGTAGAAACTCAATCCATGCCGAACGGCGCGTGTTGGGAACATTTTCCGCACTCATACGTTTCAGGCGAGGCCAGATTCGCGCTTGGGGATTGGAGAATACAATGAATGTGCTCAGTAAGAAAATTGCCAGTGCCTTCTTTTCCGCCGCTGTTGTCCTGACGAGCTTCGTGCCGTCCCAGGCCATTCAGATGCCGGCAGCACCGCAGATGGAAAAATCCTCGGACGTGCAGAACGTTCAGTATCGCCGTTACTATCGCCCGGGCTATCGTCCCGGATACTATCCGGGTTACCGTCCCGCATATCGTTCTGGTTACTATGGCGGATATCGCGGCTATCGCTATTCGCGCCCTGGCTATCGTCACTATAACGGCTACTGGTATCCGCTGGCTGCTTTCGGCGCCGGCGCCATAATCGGTGGCGCGATCGCCTCGCAGCCGCGCTACGTTGCCCCGCCGGCCTACAGTGGCGGCGGCGGTCACGTCGCCTGGTGCGCAAACCGCTACCGTTCATATCGGGCTTACGACAATACGTTCCAGCCCTACAACGGCCCGCGTCAGCAATGCTATTCGCCTTACAACTGAGGCTTAATACAATTTTTGAACCGATCAGCCCGGCAACCACTGCCGGGCTGTTCGATATTGAATATAAATGCCGCCAGTTCACCTCGAAAGGACGGCACAATGGCGGCTGCTTTGCGCCAGGGAACGAACGCGCAACACCGCAAAGCCTTCGTCTCGACTCGATGCGGTCATTCTAGAGCTGGTTGGTCACCTCGACGAGGTTGCCGTCCGGATCCTTGAAGTAAACGGACAGGATTTACCCATCGCTCCGGCCCGCTCGCCCGGCCCGTC